>NZ_CP066771.1:0-310545 GCF_016466415.2 Ralstonia pickettii
ATGCAGGATTTCTGGCATGCGGCGTCCGCTCAACTCGAAAGTGAGCTGACGCCGCAACAATTCAAGACGTGGATCAAGCCGCTGACGCCGCTGTCGTTTGACGAGCAGGCGTGCACGCTGCGGATTGCCGCGCCCAACCGTTTCAAGCTCGACTGGGTCAAGAGCCAGTTCTCGGGCCGCATCCAGTCGCTCGCGTGCGACTACTGGGAGGCGGCGGTCGATGTGCAGTTCGTGCTCGACCCGACCGCCGGCCAGCGCCAGGCGGCCCTCCAGCCGGCGCTCGCGCCGGTGCCGATGCAGCCCCTCGGTGCGCAAGCAGGTCAACCGCGGCAGGCCATGCCGACCGGCAACGGTGTCACCCATGACGCTGCCACGCTGCGCCCCGCGCCGTCCGTGTATCGCGAAGCCGCGCTGGCAACGGCCAGCCATGCCGCGGCCGATATCGACGTGCCCGTGATGGACGCCGCCGAGGTCAGCGCGCAGTCGTACCGCATACCGCCGCAGGCGCCTGCCGTGGTCACGACCCTGGCCGCGCCGCCGCAGGCGCCCGTGGACGATTCCGTGCATGAGCGCTCGCGGCTGAACCAGATCCTGACGTTCGACAACTTCGTCACCGGTAAGGCGAACCAACTGGCGCGCGCTGCCGCCATTCAAGTCGCCAACAACCCGGGCAAGTCGTACAACCCGCTGTACCTGTACGGCGGTGTCGGCCTGGGCAAGACGCACTTGATTCATGCCATCGGCAATTTCATGCTGATGGAGAATCCGCGTGCGCGCATCCGCTACATCCACGCAGAGCAGTACGTGTCGGATGTGGTGAAGGCGTACCAGCGCAAGGCGTTTGACGATTTCAAGCGCTACTACCACTCGCTCGATCTGCTGCTGATCGATGACATCCAGTTCTTCTCGGGCAAGAACCGCACGCAGGAAGAATTCTTCTACGCGTTCGAGGCGCTGATCGCCAATCGCGCGCAGGTCATCATCACCAGCGATACGTATCCGAAAGAGATCACGGGCATCGACGACCGCCTGATCTCGCGCTTCGACTCCGGCCTGACCGTGGCGATCGAGCCGCCCGAGCTGGAGATGCGCGTTGCGATTCTGATGAAGAAGGCGCAGGCCGAGAACGTGACCGTGCCGGAAGAGGTGGCCTTCTTCGTGGCCAAGCACCTGCGCTCGAACGTGCGTGAGCTGGAAGGCGCGCTGCGCAAGATCCTGGCTTACTCCAACTTCCACGGCAAAGAGATCACGATCGAGGTCACGCGGGAGGCGCTCAAAGACCTGCTGACGGTGCAGAACCGCCAAATTTCGGTGGAAAACATTCAGAAGACCTGCGCGGATTTCTACAACATCAAGGTCGCGGATATGTACTCCAAGAAGCGGCCGGCCAACATCGCGCGCCCGCGTCAGATCGCCATGTATCTGGCCAAGGAACTCACGCAGAAGAGCTTGCCCGAGATTGGCGAACTGTTCGGCGGACGCGACCACACCACGGTGCTGCACGCCGTACGAAAGATCGCCGACGAGCGCACCAAGGACGCCCAGCTCAACCACGAGTTGCACGTGCTGGAGCAAACGCTCAAGGGCTGACCGCGCGATGGTCAGTAGAGCGCATGGCAACGCCATTCGCCCTGAATCAAGCCTCGACAGACGCCCGCTCGAATGCGGGCGTCTTTTCATGCACAATAGACATATTTGCCGCGCGCGTGACGCTATCCAGCGCCCCCTTATTTGCGGTATAATTTGTGATTAACCCCTTGATTTACAACAACTTTGGGTTAATCGCGAATGCTCCTGCAGGCACCTGGCCATGTGGCCGAGGCTGGGGCGCGCGCGGTGTCACCTCTCAAGCCAAGGATCGCCTTCATGCAATTGGTCAAAACCTCGCGAGACAACCTGCTGCGTCCGCTGCAAATCGTGAGCGGCATCGTGGAACGCCGACACACGCTGCCGATCCTGGCCAATCTGCTGATCACCAAGCAAGGTGAACGGGTTTCCTTCCTGTCCACGGACATCGAAATCCAGATCACCACGCACGCCGATTGCGGCGCCGGCGCGGGCGATATCGCCACCACCGTGGCTGCCCGCAAGCTGGTCGACATCCTGCGTGCCATGCCTGACGGCGAAGTTGCCCTCACGCTCAACGACAAGCGCATGACGGTGCAATCCGGCAAGAGCCGCTTTGCGCTGCAGACGCTGGCCGCCGAAGAGTTCCCGACCGTTGCAGAGGCGACCGATTTCGGTGCCCGCATCACGCTGCCGCAGAAGACGCTCAAGCACCTGCTGGCGATGGTGCATTTCGCGATGGCCCAGCAAGACATCCGTTACTACCTGAACGGCATGCTGCTTGTGGTGGACGGCAAGCAAGTCATGGCCGTCGCCACCGATGGCCACCGCCTGGCCTACTGCGGCGTTGAAACCGGCGAGCAACCGGCGGGTGCCGGCGGCCGTCAGGAAGTCATCATCCCGCGCAAGACCATCCTCGAGCTGCAACGCCTGCTGGAAGACGTGGACGATCCCGTCTCGGTGCAACTGGCCTCCAACCAGGTCAAGTTCACCTTCGGCAATATCGAGCTGATCTCCAAGCTGGTCGAAGGCAAGTTCCCGGATTTCCAGCGCGTGATCCCGAAGGGTTACCGCAACAGCTTCACGATCGACCGTGCCTTCCTGCAGCAGGCGCTGCAACGCACGGCCATCCTGACCACCGACAAGTTCAAGGGCGTGCGCTGCATGCTCGACACCAATGTCCTGAAGATCAGCTCCACCAACGCTGACCAGGAAGAAGCGCAGGAAGAACTCGAAATCGACTACCAGGGCGATGCACTGGATATCGGTTTCAACGTCACCTACCTGCTGGACGTGCTGGCCAACCTCAAGGCCGAAAAAGTGCAGGTGAGCCTGGGCGACTCCAATTCGAGCGCGCTCATCACCCTGCCGGACGACGACACCTTCAAGTACGTCGTCATGCCGATGCGCATTTGACGCACCGCTGCACCCAGAGCAAGACGAGGGGCTGGATCGTGACGATCCGCCCCTTCGCCGTTTTTAAGCAACCCCGCTGTGTGCGTTGAGATAACCATTTCCGCGCCCATGGCAGCGAGCAGAACGACATGACCGAAGAGCAGAAACCGCAATCCACCCCCGCCGAGGCCAACAGCTATGACGCCGCCTCGATCCAGATCCTGGAAGGCCTGGAGGCGGTACGCAAGCGGCCGGGCATGTACATCGGCGACACCTCGGATGGCACCGGCCTGCACCACCTCGTGTTCGAGGTGCTGGACAACTCCATCGACGAAGCACTGGCCGGGCATTGCACCGAGATCCAGGTCACCATCCACACGGACAACTCCATCTCCGTGATCGACAACGGCCGTGGCATCCCGACCGGCATCAAGTTTGACGACAAGCACGAGCCCAAGCGCAGCGCGACCGAGATCGCCATGACCGAGCTGCACGCCGGTGGCAAGTTCAACCAGAACAGCTACAAGGTGTCGGGCGGCCTGCACGGCGTGGGTGTGTCGTGCGTGAACGGTCTGTCGAAGTGGATGAAGGTGACGGTGCGCCAGGGTGGCAAGGTGCATTACATCGAGTTTGCACAGGGCGTTCCGCAAAACCGCCTGATCGAAACGGTGCAAGGGCCGGACGGCCAGATGGTGGAGGTCTCGCCGCTGCGCGTGTTGGGCACCACCGACAAGCGCGGCACCGAAGTGCACTTCCTGGCTGACGAAGAGATCTTCACCAACGTCGAATACCACTACGAAATCCTCTCCAAGCGCATTCGCGAGCTTTCGTTCCTGAACAACGGCGTGCACATCCGGCTGACCGACCAGCGCACCGGCAAGGAAGAAGACTTCGCCTTCTCGGGCGGCGTGAAGGGCTTTGTTGAGTACATCAACAAGAACAAGACCGCGCTGCACCCCACCATCTTCTTTGCCGCTGGCGAGAAAGACGGCGTGGGCGTCGAAGTGTCGATGCAGTGGAACGACGCCTACAACGAGCAGGTGCTCTGCTTCACCAACAACATCCCGCAGCGCGACGGCGGCACCCACCTCACGGGCCTGCGCGCCGCCATGACGCGCGTCATCAACAAGTACATCGCCGACAACGAGATCGCCAAGAAAGCCAAGGTCGACACCTCGGGCGACGACATGCGCGAAGGCCTGACCTGCGTGCTTTCCGTCAAGGTGCCCGAGCCCAAGTTCAGCTCGCAGACCAAGGACAAGCTCGTCTCGTCGGAAGTGCGCCTGCCGGTGGAAGAAGTCGTCGCCAAGGCGCTGAGCGACTTCCTGCTGGAAACGCCCGTCGACGCGAAGATCATCTGCGGCAAGATCGTTGAAGCCGCCCGCGCGCGTGAAGCCGCCCGCAAGGCCCGCGAAATGACACGCCGCAAGGGCGTGCTTGACGGCATGGGCCTGCCCGGCAAGCTGGCCGACTGCCAGGAGAAAGACCCCGCGCTGTCAGAACTCTTCATCGTCGAGGGTGATTCCGCAGGCGGCTCCGCCAAGCAGGGCCGCGATCGCAAGTTCCAGGCAATCCTGCCGCTCAAGGGCAAGATCCTGAACGTCGAGCGCGCGCGCTTTGACAAGATGCTCTCCAGCCAGGAAGTGCTCACGCTCATCACCGCCATGGGCACCGGCATTGGCAAAGACGACTACAACCTCGACAAGCTGCGCTACCACCGCATCATCATCATGACCGATGCTGACGTAGACGGCTCGCACATCCGCACGCTGCTGCTCACGTTCTTCTACCGCCAGATGCCCGAGATCATCGAGCGCGGCCACGTGTACATCGCCCAGCCGCCGCTCTACAAGATCAAGCACGGCAAGGAAGAGCGCTACATCAAAGACGACGTCGAGATGGCCGCCTACCTCGTGCGCCAGGCGCTGGACACCGCCGTGCTCGTGCGCCCCGACGGCACCGAGATTGCCGGCGACGCCCTGGCCGAACTCGCACGCCAGTACCAGTTCAGCCAAAGCGTGATCGAGCGCCTGTCTCGCGTGATTGACGCCGACGCCCTGCGCGCCATTGCCGAAGGCGTGTCGCTGGACTTGTCCAACGAAGCCGCAGCCGAAGCCAGCGCCCGCACGCTCAAGGCCCGCCTGCTCGAAATGCAAGGCAACGCCAGCAGCGCCAACGGCGGCGCCACCGCAGACGCCTTCATGCAGTACGACGAGAAGACCGAGAAGTACCGCATCATGGTCGTCCGCCGCCAGCACGGCAACCAGCGCCTGAGCCACATCGACGCCGACTTTGTGGCCGGCGCCGACTACACCGCGCTCTCAAGCACCGCCGCCACCTTCCAGGGCCTGATTGGCGACGGCGCCAAGGTGCGCCGCGGCATCGGCGACAAGGTGCGCGAGCAGAACGTTGCCGACTTCCACGCCGCCATGACGTGGCTGCTGAGCGAGGCCGAGCGCGGTGTGAGCCGCCAGCGCTACAAGGGCCTGGGCGAAATGAACCCCGAGCAGCTGTGGGAAACCACCATGGACGTCACCCAGCGCCGCCTGCTGCGCGTGCAGATTGAAGACGCCATTGCCGCGGACCAGATTTTCACCACGCTGATGGGCGACGACGTGGAACCGCGTCGGAACTTCATTGAGAGCAATGCGTTGGTGGCGCGGAATATTGATGTTTGAGGAAAGGCTGGCCACAAGACGCCAGTGCGTACCCTCTGACACCGCGAGTCTTTGACGGACAGATAGGTGCAAATGCCATGACGCCCTACGCTGCACTGTGCCGGCGTGGGGCGCTCGAAAGGCAGATAGTGAATGCGAAGAAGTCTAAAGAGCCGGCCGAGGCACTTCAACTGCCGATACCACGTCCAGTCAAGTGAAGCTCTACAGTAAAGTCAAGGCGTTACAGTAGTCTCCAGTGACCCTCCGCATTTCTTGGAGCGGCCCGCCCTTGTGCGGTTTTCGGTGTCAACGCTGTCTGACATAACAGCATTACTAATTCTAGGTGCCCGTTCTGGGACCTGCGGCCGCTTTTGGATGTGCTGCCACTGCGACGTGTGTGCCATATTCTTGGCCTTCGCGTGGGACGCCTTCCTTACCAACAACTGCGTTACTAAATCAAAAGGGTTACAGCGTCTTCGTTGTAACCCTCTTTTTTTGGTTTTGAGCGGCCATGCAAACGATTCAACTTGCTACGCCGAACTAATCGCCCCGTCGCAGCAATATGTCACGTCGCGTCGATTCGCTACCTGGCCAGCGTGTCTCGGTCCATACGCTCCGCTGGCACAGAGGCATGCTTAGATTCTGATTTCCCATAGAAAAAATGCCCAGAGACATCCCCTCCGATGGGGGGCTCACCAACTTGAGGGGTGGCGGAGTAGTCTCTGCAAGCACACGTAGATCTTGCGGAAACAGGGTATGGCTATGATCGATGCTGTTACCTAGACCATTACGAGCCTATCTGTAGCACTGCACGGCAACATTTCATAGCGCTAATTTGACCCAGAGCTAATGAGTTACTTGTTGTAGTCGTATGGTCAGCTCACGGCCAAAATTTTCGCCACCTTTACTTCCAAATCGCTTCACACATTCGTGTCCCAATCAGATTAAGTTCGCTTACGAGCCCCTCTTATATTGACCGGGAAGAAAGTGGATGTACATATGAGTCCAGATACAGGGTTAGCAAGGTTCAGTTTCTCTACCGAGTACAGAACTGGCGATATCGATCCGGTCTCCGGCTTCTATCGCCCATGTTTGTTGAACTCGATCGATTACAAGCGAGCGGTAGGGTATTTTCGCTCCTCGGTCTACCTGATCGTCGGGCCCGCCACCGTCGAGTTTGCAAAACGAGGGGGCAAGATTCGATTGGTTTGCTCGCCATCCGTCACGACAGAGGATATGGAGACCATCGAAGCCGGTTATGAGGCTCGTATTGAACGGGTGGCGGCGAATCTTGGGGAGGAAATAGACCGAATGTTGGCTTCTGAGAACACAGCCTACCGCACGCGAGTTCTAGCAACTCTGATCTCGGCTGGAGCGTTGGATATTCGGCTCGCTCTTCGGCCGGAAGGATACGGCCTCTATCACGAAAAGATTGGAATATTCCGGGATGCAGTGGGGAATCGAGTCAGCTTCCTTGGCTCGGCAAATGAAACATGGAACGGCTGGCATAGCAGGGGAAACCACGAGGCTATAGAAGTATTCTGTAGCTGGCGAAATGGGGCCGAAAGAGAGCGTGTCGAACGCCACGATAGCTATTTCGAGCGACTTTGGGATGGAACTGTTACTGGAGTGGATGTTGTCCCGTTTCCGGAGGCGGCGAAGAAGCGTTTGCAAACAGTGAGTCTCGAAGGGATCGATACCGTGGACATGGACGCGCTAGATGAAAGCGCAGGTAAACGCGCTGCGCTGCCGCACCAGCTAGCAGCAATTGAGGCGTGGAAACGCGCTGGCAGTCGTGGAATATTTGAGCACGCCACAGGTAGCGGAAAGACTTATACGGCTTTGTTAGCTGTTAAAGAGCACACCGCGAAAGGCCTCCCGGCGCTCATTCTTGTTCCGAGTGCGTTGTTGCTGGAACAATGGGCGATAGAAATCCGCGATGAATTACCCGAGGCAATCCTTCTTCGGGCTGGTTCGGGCCATAACCGCTGGAAGCAAGCAGGACGTCTTGCAGGTCTAACGGACCCTTCGCCGGAATTCGGGCCACGGGTGATTCTCGCTACTATGCAGACGGCTGCAACGGACGCCTTCCTCGCGGATACGTGCGGCGGCGCACATCTATTGGTGATCGCAGATGAAGTGCATCAAATCGGAAGCCCTTACAACGCGCGAGCCATGGGAATAGAGAGCGGCTCCCGGCTTGGTTTGAGTGCGACACCTATTCGGTATGGTGACCCAGAGGGGACGGCAAAGATCCTTGCCTACTTCGGGCCGGTTATCCCACCCGCCATATCCCTCAGGGATGCAATTCGATCGGGCCGACTAGTCGAGTATGAATATCACCCCCATCCAGTGCACCTCACAGCGGAGGAAGCTGAAAGCTGGAAAGTGCTCACACGCAGAATTTTTCTGGAAATTAACAAAACAGAAGGCGACGTGATTAGATCTGCTCCTTTGAATGAGAAGGCAAAAATGCTCCTCATTCAACGCTCTCGCATCGCTAAGAAGGCGCAAGGAAAAATCCCCTTGGCGGTCGAGGTACTCCGTAGTGCCTATCGAAAGGGGCAGCGTTGGCTCGTATATTGTGAAGACGGCCACCAATTGGCCGAGGTCCTTGAGGCACTCTCACACGCAGGTCTTTCGGCGATGGAGTACCACACGGGCATGGCTGGCGACCGGGCGGCAGCGCTTGCATGGTTTCGTTCCTTTGGCGGCATATTGGTCTCCATAAAGTGCCTAGATGAAGGTGTTGATATTCCAGCGGTTGACCATGCGTTGATCCTCGCCTCATCTCAGAATCCAAGGCAGTTTATCCAACGACGCGGGCGCGTATTGAGGAGTGCGCCTGATAAACATATCGCTGTGATACACGATGCAGTAGTAGTGCCGTTGAATCTCGAAAATGAGCCCGAGCAGCTGTCTTTACTAAAAAGCGAATTTGTTCGTGCGATAGAGTTTTCAGAATCTGCACTTAATAGGACCGCAGGTGCGGAATTGCGAGCAATGGCCAATACCATGGGGCTCGACTTCGACATGTGGCGGGATGCTGGAGTGGAAGAGGAGGAGAAGGAATGACTGAGCCCCAGGAGGCAAACGACATGGCGTTAAACACGCTACTTTCGGTGGGACGCGAAGTCGCCCCGGATCTGCCAGAGCACCTTCTGCGCAGAGTTTTCAACTTGCAGCGATCCCATCAATTCGACGTTGACCGAGATGCGTCGCTACTCGATCTGCAGCGCGCCGTCGAGGAGTTTATTGGTCAATCTAACGCCGGCGAGGTGGCCGAATGAAGTTAATCTCCCTGACGGTTGAGAACTTCATGCCTTACAAAGGGGAAGCAACACTCGCCTTTCCGCAAGATCCGATGCGGAACGTGATGGTGGTGTTCGGTGACAACATGCGCGGTAAAACCAGCCTACTAAACGCGCTCAGGTGGGTTTTCTACGGCAAAGCTCTTGGTAGACATCTGCGCGAACTGCCCCTCCATGAATTGCTAAACAGGGAGGCTACGCTGGAAGGCTGCTGGACCATGGATGTAAGTGTGCAGTTCGAAGCGGAAGGCCATCTTTACGATCTGCGGCGGCGCGCTACGAAACGTGCCATCGTGGCGCAACCTACTCGGCCGGAAGACTTCGAGGTGCTGGTTGCTCTGAAGAAAGATGGCATACCCGTCGCCGGCAATTTGGTCGACGCAGAGATAAATCGTTTTGCCCCAGAACAGGTTTCTCGGTTTTTCTTGTTCGACGGCGAGTTGCTGCAGGAGTACGAAACGCTCCTGATTGAGGGGAGTGAGCAAGGTAAGCGCATAAAAGAGGCAATTGAACAAGTGCTCGGCGTGCCGACCTTAATTCATGGTCGGGATGAAGCGACGACCTTGCTGCGGAGTGCTACAAAGCAACAGACCAAGGACCTAGCTCACGTGGCTGGCTTGGAGAGCCAAGCACAGCGTCAAGCTGCGTGGCAAGCCAAGCTAGAGTCACTAGAAGATGACCGCGGCCGTCTGAAAATCAAGCTAACAGAAACTACACAACAGCGTTCCTCGCTTGATGACGAGCTTGAACGGTTGGCAGAAGTACATACCGCCAAGCTGCGCATTGACTTTCTTGGCGACCGTGAAAGCGAAATACAAAGGGAGCAGAAGACTCGAACGGAGGAGCGTCTTCTGCTATTGCGCGAAGCATGGCGCGATCTGCTGCGCCCAAAGCTGACGGTTAAGCAAAAGTTCCTTTTTGAAGCACAAAGCAAGATCACAGGAAAAATGGATGAGCGCAGCAAGCTCGAATTGCGCGCGGCAGATCTGCGATCCATTTTGTCGACCGCGTCATGCCCAACTTGCGGGCAACCCTTACACGACGATAAGCGCGACAAGGCCGGTAGTGAACTGGGTGAGATCGAGGCGACTTTAAGGACTATAACAATCGATCGGAGCGGATTGACGCAAGTCTCAGCGGAGATCCAAGAGATTAGTCGTCTGCTGAAGCCAGGCGTGGGCCCGAGGGTCCGTGATGTTGACGCCCAGATGCGCAGGCTCGGTGTGGAGCTGACAAAGGTAGAAAACGAGGCAGAGAAACTGCGCGAGGAGATAAGGGGTTACGACACTGCCGATATCGCACGAAAAAGAGCATTGCGAGATGGCTTGGTGCGCGAAGAGGGGCAGTTGGTGCGGGATATCTCCGCCAATGAGAAGGATATAGACGACGCAAAGAAGGAGCTCGCCATTATTTCCAAAGCGCTCCAGAATCTTCCGCAGGCCCGAGCCAGCCGCAGCACGGCCCTGGTAAAGATGTACGCTGCTATTGAAAAAGTCTTTAGCGAAAGCATTGAGCGATTGCGGAATGATTTACGTCTGCACGTGCAAGCCCTCGCCACTCAATCATTTAAAAGTCTAACTACTCAAAAAGCATATCGGGGACTCGAGATTAACAACAACTACGGCTTGACTATTCTCGACGAGCGTGGTGATCGAGTAACCGTGCGGAGTGCGGGCGCCGAGCAGATCGTTGCATTGTCGCTCATTGACGGACTGGCTCGTACGGGTAGAGCAGCGGGACCTGTCGTCATGGATACACCTTTTGGGCGACTCGACTTGCGGCATAGGGACAATATTTTGCGATATCTGCCCACGACCACTAGTCAGTTGGTGCTCCTCGTTCATGATGGTGAGATCCGTCGAGAGACGGACCTGCAGCCAATCGCCCAACGCATCGGCGCCGCTTATCAGATTAAGGAAGTGAACCCCCGGCATTCAGTGATAGAAAAGGTTACTTCATGACTTCAACAAACATGGCGGAGCCGACAATGATCGGCCTAAGCGAGAAATCGCATGCTCTGCTGAAGCGCCTAAAGGATGACGGCCATTTTGCGGAGATGGCTGACGCGTACCGATTCGGAATAGCGCTTGCGCTCGCACATGGGGTCGTTCCGCCAGAACCTCCGTCTCCTCGCACAACAATTTTTAGCGTCGCTACGATCGATCCCGAGCGTGAGATAGGGAACGCTGTTCGTATGCTTGCGGATACGCAGGATATGCCCATCTATCGATGGATTGAACGGCTGGCCGAATGGGGCGTCAACGAACTGGCGCGTCGTGCTGAGGGTGGGGAGATTGACTTTGGTGCGCTGCTTGCGGAAGCAGCGGAGTCAGATCAGGGTTGAATCTGAATGAGACCGTTGCGTGCATATCTTCTCATTCGCCACAGCTCGGATCATTGGGACATTACCGTTCATCGTGACTTAGAAGCGCTAACAGAAGCGTGGCGTCCATATGAAGCGGCGCAAGTTGGGGCTGTCGTACACGTGGGGTTCTGGCGCCCCGAGACGTCCTCCTTTGATTCTCTTGTCTCCCAATGGTGCGGCCGTGTGCTGCTCACAGCCGCCGCGAGGTATGCGCTACCAGTGGCGTACGCTGCGGCACCTACTCCAGTTGGCGAGGTAGAAGGGATGCCCGTGTATGTCGCGCTTGCAGGATGGGGTTATGAGGTTAGCGCAGAGCAGTTGGGGCTTGCAAACTCTTCGGCATCAGATGAGCGTTCGGTCAATGAACAGAGCCACCAACCCGGGCCAGCGAGTGAGGGGGATTGGTTGGGGGGGGCTGCAGATTCTTCGATAGCGGCAGAAGCACGAACTGCCGGAGTCGTCGATGAGGCGTCATATATCGAGCAGGAGAACCGACTACCTCTTCCGTTGCGGAAGGGCCTTGCTCTGGCTCGATATATCCACTTCGTTGGATCCGCTCCTACGGCCAATTCGGTCATCAATAACTTGCGCTATGCGCCCCCTTGGTTGCTTGCTCTGCCGATATCTGACTTGGGACTCTCAGTTCGCGCGAGTAATTGCATGCGCGAAAATGCCGTTCAGGTGGTTGAGGATCTCATGTTGTTTGGAGTCGATGCCCTATTGAAGTTTGAAAAATTCGGGCGGAGATCCCTTAGAGACGTCGAGGAAAAGCTAGTGCGCGCCTTTGAACAAGGGCCCGCGCCTTCCATTCGGCTGGATGACAATCAGGCTTCTGCGCGCTTTGGGGCAGGAACGCTGTCAAGTGTTTTCACAGAGCGCGAGCAGCAGACATGTCCCGTCGAAATCACAGGGCTCAACCAAGCATTCGCGATCGTCCTCTCACTGTTAAACGAGCGCGACGCACTCACGATGCGGTTGCGGATGGGGTTCGAGGGAAAGCCTAAAACTCTTCAGGAAATAGGACAGCTTCTTAACTTAACGCGTGAGCGCATTCGCCAGCGAGAGCAACATTGTATAAAGGTCATGGCGAGCCACAGTGTTTGGCGACATGACATGCAAGCCCGATTGGACAAAATGCTCTTAAATCGGGAGGATCCCTTGCCGCTGTTAGGGATGGAGATTCTCGATCCATGGTTCACCGGCGCCGAGTCCCTTGAGGAGCCGCTCGACTTCGCGCTGGAGCATTTTTGCGGACGGCGATTTTCTCTTGTCAGGACCAGCGGGATAGTCTTTGTGTCCTGCTTGTCGCAAGTTGCCTGGGACAAGGCGGTCCGCTCCGCCCGACGAGTTCTCGAAGCTGCGGTCAGCCAGCATCCAACAGAGACCGAAGTGCGCAGGATTATTGATTCGCTCCTTGTGGGCGCGGGAGAGGAGCTGCGACCACAGCTTTGGGAAGAGGCTACGAGGTGGGCCCATTTTTCGGCTGTCGACGGTGATAGCGACCAACGGCAACTGATGAGCTTCGGCGCAGGTGCTGAGAGCATTGTTGAGGCAGTCCTGGCGGGCTCTGACCGACCCCTGCACTTTACGGAGATCGCGCGACGTTGCGCGCAGCTCGGTCGGCATGTCGAAGTTCGTCGTGCGCACAACTCCGCGGCAAACGTGGGGTTGTTGTTTGGGCGTGGCTCGTACGGGCTTGCGAAGCATTTTCCGCTCACTGCAACCGAGAAAGAGATGCTGGTTGCAGAAGTCGAGGACCTCATCGATGGCGCAGACCCAACCCGGCAATGGCATTCGCGCGAGATCGCAGACGCTATGGAAGAGCGGGGCATAGATTTCGAGGGCAGGCTAACTCCCTATGTGGTTTCAATCGCGTTGGAGGGATCGCAGCGTCTCGTAAACCTGGGGCGAATGGTTTGGACGTCAAGATCCACGGGGGCTAGGGGTACGAGCAATCGGATAGACCTCCATCAGGCGGTCATATCGATGCTGGCGTCTGAGGGACGACCGATGCGTTCGGGCGAGATCAAAGAGAGGATTGAGCGTGAGCGTGGTCTGAACTGTTTTTTTCAGATCCAGGCAGAAGGTCCTCTGGTGCGGTTGGGTGCCGGCTTTTGGGGGTTGATCGACCGCGATTTGCCTTTTTCCGCCGATGAGGCAGACGCTATCGTCGATCGACTTGTGGCTGTGCTGCAAGAAAGGGGTAAGGGTCTGCATGTATCGGAGATACAGCAAGCCCTGGAAGCATTTGTTCCAAGAGTGGCGCAGATTGAGGACCCGACGGTGTTCCTAGGACTCGCTCAACGGGACGATAGATGTGGTGCTGGCAGAGGGCAATACGTCTTTCTGAGGGAGTGGGGCGGGTCACGTCGCCTCACGGTAATTGAGTCGGTCCGTCGCGCGCTGACCGCGGCTGGCGCTGACGGACTCACGTTAGCAGCAGTGGAGGAGGCCGCCGTAGCATTGGCGGAGCGTCCGATACCTCGACTATTGGTGGGACAGTCCTGCAGTCATATTGGTGCAGTCTATGACGAGGCTTCTTCCCGATGGACGCTTCCCTCTGCGTCGGAGGCAGATGGGTTGAGTGATTCAGAAAGGGAAGCTGCTTAGGCTGCTTGGGTCGTCGGTGGCCGGGCTTTTCCGCCGTCCTGTGCCAAGGGCGCCTCCTCGTCAAGAACGGGAACTGCGCATGGCGCGTGGATGCTGTAGGGGGCAAGCCTCATCTTGGTTTGGCCCTTTAGGTCACCTTCGAAACGAGCGACAGCGCCGTTCAGGTAGTCCATGTTTAGTTCTACACAAGCCCAACGCCGTTCCAGCGTCTCCGCAACCATCCCAGTGACACAGGAGCCACCAAAGGGGTCCAAAACCATGTCTCCCGGATCAGTGAGCATGCGAATGAAATACTCGGGCAAGAGGGCTGGGAATCTGGCGGGATGAACGTCTAGATTATTTGCGTTGCAAAATTCTTGATATTGGCCGTTGGATTCAGTGTTGGCTATCGCCAGGAGATTGGGTGGTACGGAACCGCCATTGTCCTTTCCGAATTTTTCGCTTATGACATGGCCACTGGGACGAGTCTTAGCCTGGTAGCCATTTTTCAGCAGATGCTTCATCGACTCGCTATAGGGAGCAAGAATCCGTCGGTTGCTCGCTTTGGGCCACGGTGTGGGTGAGAGCCACCAAATGCAGTTGACAGCATCTTTTACGCGCACGCGCCGAACGTTAACCCACTCGGCTGGCGTAGGGAGCTTCGCAGGATTCCACCAATAGTGTTCTTGGCAGAGGTGGAATCCGTACTCTTCACACAGCATTATCAAAAGTTCAAAGTGATACAAGCTGCGAGTAGGGAGTCCAGTTTTCCATGCGCCGCCGATGTCAATAACAAGGCTGCCGTTGTCTTTGAGTACACGTTTAAAGCCCTCCGCGAACGGACGAAACCAGTCACAGTAAGCGTGTGCATCTTCGTTGCCGTAGCTCTTCTTTCGAAGCAGGCCGAAAGGGGGTGACGTCATTACGAGGTCGACACTGCCAGGCTTAGCTTGGGTAAGCCAGTCCAGCGAATCTCCGTTCCACATTGCACCGAATTTCGTCGTGTGAAACTTCGTTAGCGGCTTACCAAGTCTGGGGTGTGACTGCTTCTTCGGCGAGGCCTCAAGATCGCGTCGTACAAGTACCCGCAAGTAATCGCTTAGCGAACGAAATCCCGCTTCCTTTGCTCGGGCCTCCATTGCGCTTTTCTCAGCATCACTCAGTCGAAGCGATGCAGTTGTCTCTCGCGGCTCAGCAGCTATGGGTCTCGCCATTTTTCTGATAATCCCGTCTTGGTTCTTGTAATACGGAAATCAGGAGGGTTTTCGTATTACGCCGATCAATTGTCGCTCGTATGTCCAACAAGCGCAAGCAAGAGATATCCGCTACGGGCGGTGCGTGGCGTACCGGTACCGGCTACTCCGAATGCCAGTCGATACATTGATCCGAGGGGCATGTGGCGAATCTCCGCGGTGATCTGCGGGACGATGTGTTTGCTCATGAGCAGTTTAGTTGCGAGGGCCAGCCCTGAACTCAATAGCAAGCGCCAAAATGTCGTGTAGCCAATCTCGGTAGACACTGGGGTAGTTATCATCGAAGAACCCACAAAAAAGAAGAAACCGCCCAAAGGGCGGCTTCCTTCAATCCATCAACAACCAATCACCTCACTGCGCAGTCTCCTCCGCCTTCTTCCTCGGCCTCCGACTAAACCGAGTCGACAGCGCCCGTCGCGCCCCCTCCAACCCTTCTCCCTTGCCCGCAACCTTCAAGTACGTGTAACCCTCCAGCGCAGCCGACATCAGATCACTACCCATCGCCAGTTGCGAATCGCGCATCCGTTCCAGCAGCTTGTCCACACGGGCGACACGGGGGCGCAGGGTGTCAAAGCCCGCCAGGTCGCGGCGCATTTCCTGCAGATTGAAGTTACCAGGCAGCACGCCGGGGTTGTTGCTGAGCAGTTCCACGGCTTCGCGGCAGAACGCTTCAGACTTGTGGCCCATCTTCATGAGCTTGCTGCGTTGTTCGGTCGACAGGCCGATCAGGCCGACGAGCTTTTCTTCCAGGGTCTTCAGGGCGCCATCAATGGCGGTTACGTCGGTGGCGCTGAGTTGAAACGAAATCAGGTTTTGAGACATTGAAATCCTTCTAATGCAGCTGTCAGCGTCGTGCCGGTCGGCACGACACGCAGATGTTGGGCACCGTTGCTGCGTATCTCAATGCCACGCACAATTTTTGACGGAAAGCGGTCGCGCATTACACGGCGCGCACCGTTTACCCCGCGCCGGCGCTTGTGCTTTGAGCGATAGCCTGAGCGGCTGCAGTTCGAGTATCTGACACTGACGCTTCAGTGTTTGAGGGTGAAGCTCCAGTGTTTGACACTGACGCTTCAGTGTCTGACGGTGAAGCTCCAGTGTTTGACACTGACGCTCCAGTGTCTGAGGGTGAAGCTCCAGTGTTTGACACTGACGCTTCAGTGTCTGAGGGTGAAACTCCAGTGTTTGACACTGACGCTCCAGTGTCTGAATCGCCCCGACTTTCCTAGACACCCACGAGCCGTGGGGAATGGCGTTGTTCGAACTCTACCGGCGATAGTCCGTTGGCGCTCGAATGGCGCCGTGTTGGGTTGTAGAACATCTCGATGTAGTTGAAGACGTCGGACTTGGCCTCCTGCCGTGTGGCATAGATCTGTCGGCGCACCCGCTCGCGTTTGAGCAACTGGAAGAAGCTCTCCGCCACGGCGTTGTCGTGGCAGTTGCCGCGCCGGCTCATGCTGCACAGCAGGTTGTGCTCGCGCAGGAAGCTTTGCCAGGTGTGGCCGGTGAACTGACACCCCTGATCCGAGTGAATCAGCACCTGCTGGTGCGGGCGGCGCCGCCACAGCGCCATCAGCAAGGCATCCAGCGCCAACTGGGTATCGATGCGCTGCCCCATGGACCACCCGACGACCATGCGTGACCACAGGTCGATGACCACGCTCAGGTACAGCCAGCCTTCGTGTGTACGGATATAGGTGATATCGGTCACCCAGGACTGGTTCGGAGCGTCGACTGTGAACTGCCGCTGCAGATGATTGGGGGCGACCACCGCCGGCTTGCCGGCACGCCCGGCAGGGCGTCGGCGGTAGCCTGATTGAGAACGCAATCCCTCGGCCTTGAGCAGCCGCGCCACGCGGTGTTTGCCGCAGCGCTCACCCAAGTCGCGCATGTCCAGGGTGAGCTTGCGATAGCCATAGACCCCGCCGCTCTCCAACCACGCCTGCTTGAGTAGTCCAAGCAGGCGCTGGTCGTCCTTCGCACGCGGGCTCAAGGGCTGCGCCTGCCACGCGTAATAACCGCTGGGATGCACCGCCATCGCTTTGCACAGACGGCGCACGCTGTATTGACCCGCGTGCGCCTTGATGAAGGCGTACCTCACCCGGACTGCTTGGCAAAGTACGCTGCGGCCTTTTTTAGGATGTCGCGCTCCTCGGTCACCCGTTTGAGCTCGGCCTTGAGCCTACGTACCTCCTCGGATTGCGATACCTGCCCTTGCGGCTCTGCCACGGGCTGGCGTCGCTGTTTGATCCACTGGTACAGGCTGTGCTGGCTCACGCCTAACCGCTGCGCGACCTCGGCCACGCTGTGGCCTCTGTCCAAGACCTGATTGACCGCCTCAACCTTGAATTCTTCGGTGTATCTCTGCGCACTCATCGCAACTCCTGTCTAACCTCTAGTTTGAGGCTCACAGGTGTCTACTGGGGCCGGGGCGATTCACTGTGCGTTGCGGTCCCGGGGGTTGAGGACTTCGATAGTGTCCAGCGGAATCATGCGCAGGTCAGGCTTTGCGTGTTTCCTCGTCATGCGGCCCTCCTGATGCGGCTGCGCTCGGCCATGCCATAGAGGTAGTCCAAGTTGCCGAATCGATAGGTCTCCAGTTCGAATCTGTTGTGATCGGCCAAGCTGATGCGTGGCAAACCAAAGTCCAACCGTGGCAACAGGTAGTAGTCCAGCGGTCCTTCGTTGGCCGTGTCGAGCCTCACGGCTACAGTGATGTCGGGAAGAAGGCCAGCATCAAAGCGCACCTTCCAGCGGTGACTGCCAGTCTCCAGTATCTGACAGCGGGACAAGACGATCGAAACACTGAACTCGCGATTGACAGTGAGCAGGTCGGTTGCCGAGTCACGTTCTACTGAGCCACCTAGTTCGGCAATCATCCGCTCCGTATGCCCGATGATTTGCGGATGCAAACGCCGCAAGAAGCGATTGATTTCGATGTAGTGGTAATCACGATCCGGCGTAAAGCCGACCGCTTGATACGCTCGAACAAGACTACCGAAGCGGTGTGCATAGGCTGCGGCCGAAGGCATGCCTTCCGTTTCGTCGATGATCAGGCCCGACAAGAAACCCCGACTGCGATAGAGATTACGCAGCTTATCCAACAGTTCTTCGTCGCTGAATCGCCGTGCACGGGCGCGCAGAATGCCTTGCGCTGTATAGAACAGTTCGGGTGACACGATGGCTTCGAAAGCCCCGTCCCTGCGAATCCACATTTCAGGTCCGTTGACCACCCGATGCTTCTTGAGTTTGAAAGACGTCCGGTTGTAGACGTTGTTGCCGATGTACTTTTCGTTGGACAGCACTTGGCGCACCGTTGCGCGTGTCCATTCGTGACCGAGGTCTGTGCGAATCCCGCTGGCGTTGAGCCGACCGGCGATTTCCGACTCTAGTAAGTTGCCGTCAATAAACCATCGGTAGATTTGATTGACCGTTGTGGTTTCTTCGTCCGGTCCTGGCATCAGGATGACGCGATCGGTTTGCAGGCTCTTTTGCTGGCCGTGCGCAAGCTCAGCTCGCACGCTGCCCAACTGGTCGACCAGGACGCGCCGCAGGCCATATCCCGCCGATCCACCCTGTCGATACCCCAGTTCAATGAGGCGACATTGGCCGGCGAACACTTTGGCAGACAGCTCGCGGCTGTACTCGCCAGCCATGGCCCGCTTGACGCCTTTGACGATAGTCGAGACCGGTGAACCGTCGTTCTCAAACTGTTCCGCGCAGTAGGCTACTTGGATGCCAGCACGGCGGCAGATGTACTCGTAATAGGCACTCTCATCGGCGTCTTGGAATCTGCCCCAACGACTGACGTCGTAGACCAGGATGACTTGGAAGTCTGCAGTGCCCGACTCCACGTCCTTGATGAGTTGCTGTAGTGCTTGGCGGCCGTCGAGACGAAGGCCACTCTTACCCTCGTCGGCATAGGTCCGCACAATCTGGATACCGCGACGCTGGGCGTACTCGCGAATCTTGTCCGCCTGATTCTGTGTTGAGTACTGCTGGTGCTCTGTCGACATCCGAACGTACTCGGCGCCACGAAGCAGGAACGGCTCGTCGGGAGGTCTCGAAAATGTTTCGGCCATACGTCCAACCGCGTAGAGTTTTTTCCGCCAATGCCAGCTAACGGACGTGGGCGCCTGTGGATTCAAAGGCCTATTTCCTGCCTCGCAGGATGGGCCAGGATTCACATGGAAGAAACGGTAACGGTTGTTCGATGCGCCGCCTATGACGTCCTATGTTTGCACACGTCTTTTTTGCATCAGTGGTCGAGATACACGGGCGTCATTCGTACGATCCACGCGTCCATTGTTGCGCCGCTCGGTTGGAAAACAGGCTCGATTCGGTAGAGGCCAGCCGGGAAGTTGGGCGGGAGTGAGCCGGCATACGAGGAGTCCTGGCCCCTCTTGTGCGTGTCCTTAGTTTCCCCGCCTTTAGCTGCGGCGTTCCGGTACTGCTGCCAGTACTCCGGATGCCGCTCATGCCAAGCGCGTTGACTGCGTTTTTGGTTTTCTCGGTAGTCCGGATCGTTCGCCATCTTCTCGTGCTGCCAACGCTGTCGCCGCGCTCGTTGGCAGGCCGGCATGGAGCAGTACGTCTGATTCGGAACTTGCGAGCGTGGGATGAAGGATTGGCCGCAGCATGCGCAGACTCGAATAGTTGCCATGGCGTTCTTCCTGACGAGACCCATAGATGCCTCGCAGTATCCCTGCCGTTTGCTGGCTGTCTGAGTTGCTACAGCGTCAAACCAGACCGCGCGGATTCTTCACCCGGCGCTTACGGTCTTAGGATTGGTCTGATACCGCCAACATCCCTCGATACACAGAATCAACCTCCATGTGCCCAGCCGTTATCGCACCATCCTGCGTAGCGCTGTGTTTGCGATAGCCGGGCGCATCCTGGGTATCCCCCAACGACTGAAACGTGTACCTAATTTCGGTGGAAGGACCGTGCAATAGGCCGATGCGCCAGGCACGCGGTTCCAAAACTGCCGAGCATATGGAGGAGAGACTAATGAAGATGCAGCGGCTGGGTCTGAAAGCCATGCGCGTGGTGAAACGGGCAGTAGCAACGACGCTGGGCTTGACTGCGGCCACGTCCGCTTTTGGCGCAGACTTCCGCCCTTTTCCTACCGCACTCTCACTGCCCCGGGATGTTGCGGCCAATACCGTTGTGGCGAGAGCCTATTTGACGCCTCAAGCGTTATGTGGCGAGGGCACATGCAGGTTGGTGAATTTCCGTCCGATTAGCTATGTTCATGTCGCCTCGGGTGACGTACCGGGCTTGGTATCAAACGGACCGACCGTCATCACAGAAATCAAAGGCTTGAGGATGCAAGTCCTCGTCAATGGGGAACCACAGACAAAGCTGGATGAAAATCAACCGTCCATAAAATTTTCTTCACCGATCGAAATTCAATTGCTGAGGGACGCTTCCCCAGAATTGGGCAACGGAACGACCGCCGATCCAATTCAGTTCTGGTTTTTCACAAAGACAACGTCGGAATCCAGCAGGATCGATAACTACATCCGCCTTAGCACGAGGCTGACCAAGATCGAAGGAACCTGCTCAGTGCCAAGTCAGACGCTGGAACTGCAACCCACCCGGGCAAGAACCTTGGCTGGCATTGGGACAACGGCTGCCGAGCGCAGCTTCCAGATCAGCATTAACAACTGCCCAAAGGGATACAACAGGATTTTCTACAGGCTCAAACCGATGGGCGACAACGTAGAGATGTCAGCGGGAGTATTGCCGCTTTCTGCCCAATCGACCGCCAAAGGCGTGAGGATCAGGGTAACTGACAGTGCAGGGGCGGCTGTTGTATTCGATACGCCGACCAGAATCGCTTATTACAACAGCGAAACCGGCGGTTCGTTCTCGATCCCGATGCGGGTGTCATACGTTCAGACCGAAGCCAACGTCACGCCGGGCACTGTGAATGGCGCTATGTCGGTGCTGATGGAGTATCAGTGATGAGCGGCGGGGCGGATGCGTTCGGCTGTGAGGGGCGCTAACAAAACCGATCGACGGATCGCCCGCAGATGACGACGCAGCTTGATGACATTCCGCGCAACGGGCACTGACTGCGCGATGCCCCGATGCGGCTCCGGGCTGTAGGGGTAGAAGGTTGGAGTTGTCGCCATGTGCCTGAGTTGTCTACGTCGTCCATCGAGGTCACGCTTCTGGTGAAGCAATATAGCCGCGCCGCTCTGCCACTGGTGCAACGCTAGTTGGAGCGCGCAGCTCCCTCATCGCCCACAGGTCCCAAACCGGTGCGCCCCGCACCAACTCCAAGCGCCCAATCCCCCGCACCCCCAGCCCACGCCTCACCCAAGGGCACAGCCCAGGCAACCAACCCCCCGCAATACCGCGCAACACGCAGCTTTATGCTGCATGGCACAAAACTCGCATAAGCCGTGGGCGACCGGTCAGACCACGACCATGTCTTTCTCCACCCCCCGCCCATGCACAGCATTCCATCCTCCGTCGCGCAAGCACTCCAGCAACGCATCCTGAGCGGCGCGTACCCCAGTGGCAGCCGCCTGCCGCCGCAGCGCGAGTTGGCGGAAAGCCTGGGCGTGAGCCGCGCGTCGTTGCGCGAGGCGCTGACGGTGCTCGAAACGCTGGGCTTGGTGGACATCCTCCCCAGCCGGGGCGTGGTGGTGCGCGGCCAGACGTTTGGCGCAGAAGGGGCGAGTGCCGAGCGCATGCACCGGCCGTTTGCCACGCCGGCGCTGGGCACGCTGTCGCCGCGTCAGTTGATCGAGCTGCGCCTCGTGCTGGAGCCCGGCTGGACGGCGCTGGCCGCCGCGCGCATGCATGCCGCTGGCCTGCGCCACCTGCAATGGCTGCAGCAGCAGTTGGCTCATGCGCTGGAGCGCAATGATTTGCTGAGCGCGGCAGAGGCGGATTTGCACTTCCACCTGCTGCTGGCGCAGTTGTCCGGCAACCCCGGGTTGATGGCGATGGCCGGCCAGTTGGAACACGCCATCGGCCACAGCCTGCGCCTGCCCTTTGCCCGCAACGGCGCAGACGACCACCCCGCGCACGAGCACAACGCCATCGTGCAGGCCATTGCCGCGGGCGATGTCGCCGCCAGCGCAGAGGCCATGCGTGCGCATCTGCTGTCGGCCGCGCGCCGCAGCGGCATCGATCTGACAGCGCCGCCTGTCACGCCCGAACCCATGCAGCACGAACCGGCTTCGTTTCGCCTCGCCTCGATTTCCTGATCCTGAATTTCCTGAAGGAGTTTTTGAATGACCCGCATCACTGCCCGCCACGCTTCGCGCCCCATCTCGCGTCGCTTCTTCCTCCATGCCGTCATGGCGGCAAGCGCTGTTGCGGCTTTGTTGCCCGGCCGCCCGGCCCATGCCGATGCGCTGGCCAACATCCAGAAAGCCGGCGTGATCCGCGTGGCCATCCCGAACGACTTTCCGCCGTTCGGCTCGCTCGGTCCGGACCTCAAGCTGCAGGGCTATGACATCGACATGGCCAACCTCGTCGCCAAGGAACTCGGCGTCAAGGCCGAGCTGGTGCCCGTCACCAGCACCAACCGTATTCCGTTCCTGACCACGGGCAAGGTGGATGTCGTCATCTCCAGCCTGGGTAAGAACGCCGAGCGCGCCAAGGTGATCGACTTCACGCAGGCGTATGCGCCGTTCCCTAAGAGCGTGTACGGCCCGAAGGATGTGTCGATCAAGGGGCCGGCAGATCTGGCCGGCAAGACGATTGGCGTCACGCGCGGCTCGACTGAAGATCTGGCGCTCTCGGCCGTGGCGCCGGCGTCGGCCACCATCAAGCGCTATGAAGACAACAACGCCACGGCGCAGAGCTACCTGATCGGCCAGGTGCAGCTGGTGACGGTGGGCAACATCGTCGCCAACGCGGTGAACGAGCGCACGAAGCTGCGCCAGCTCGACCTGAAGTTCCCCGTGGAAGACACGCCTTGCTATGTGGGTGTGGCCAAGGGCGAGCCCGCGCTGCTGGACAAGGTGAACACCGTCATCACCAAGCTGAAGACGGACGGCCGCCTGAACGATCTGTCGCAGCGCTGGATCAAGATGCCGCTGCCGGCCAAGCTCTAAGCACACGCACGCCTTCGCAACACAGGCCCGGCGCCCACGTTGGTGTGCCGGGCCACGGATGACCTCCATGGCCTATCAATTCGACTTTGGCGCTGTCTTCAGTTACAGCGGCCAACTCGCGC
The DNA here is from genome assembly GCF_016466415.2 of Ralstonia pickettii. Classification (NCBI taxonomy): domain Bacteria; kingdom Pseudomonadati; phylum Pseudomonadota; class Betaproteobacteria; order Burkholderiales; family Burkholderiaceae; genus Ralstonia; species Ralstonia pickettii. The sequence continues at coordinate 23,340 of NZ_CP066771.1, forward strand.
AGGGCGCGGCATTCACGCTTGCGCTCACGGCGGCGGGCGCGGTGCTCGGTGGCGCCATCGGCATTGCCGGGGGTGTGTGCCGCGCCTGGCGCATCGCCCCGTTCAATGCGTTGTTCAAGGTGTATGTGGAGGGCATCCGCAACACGCCGTTCCTCGTGCAGTTGATGTTCGTGTTCTTCGGCTTGCCCTCGCTGGGCGTCCAGATCAACGAATGGCAGGCGGCGTTGCTCACCGCGGTGGTCAACCTGGGCGCGTACATCACAGAGATCGTGCGTGCAGGCATTCAAGAAACACCGCGCGGCCAGCTGGAAGCCGCCAACGCGCTGGCAATGAGCCGCTGGGCCATCTTCCGGCACGTGGTGCTGCGGCCCGCGTTGCAGAAGGTGTGGCCGGCGCTGAGCAGCCAGATCGTGATCGTGATGCTGGGCACGTCGGTCGTCTCGCAGATTGCCGCGCAGGATCTGACCTTTGCCGCCAACTTTATCCAGTCGCGCAACTTCCGCGCGTTTGAAACCTACCTGGTGGTGACGGCGCTGTACTTTGCGCTGGCGCTGTTGCTGCGTCAGTTGCTGGCCTGGATCGGGCAGCGCTTTGTCGTGGGGCGCCGCGCGCCTGCGGTGTCCGCTGCACCGCTTGCTACTCCTGCCAACGCAGCCGCCTCCGTTGGAGACGCCGCATGATCGCCGACATCCCTCTGTTGCCCATTCTCCTCAAGCTGGGCGAGGGCCTGCTTGCCACGCTCATGCTGTCGCTCATGGCCTTTGCGCTGGGCGGCACGGCCGGCCTGGTGGTGCTGTTTGCCCGCGTGGGGCGCAACGTCACGCTGCAGCGCGTGAGCAAGGCGTACATCCAGCTCTTCCAGAACACGCCGCTGCTCATGCAGATGTTCATCGTGTTCTTTGGTGCGTCCATGGCGGGGTTCGAGATGTCGCCGTGGACGGCTGCCGCCATCGGACTGACGCTGTACACCAGCGCCTATCTGGCCGAGGTGTGGCGCGGCTGTGTCGAGGCCATTCCGCGCGGGCAGTGGGAGGCGTCTTCCAGCCTGGCGATGGGCTACTTCCAGCAGATGCGCCACGTGGTGCTGCCGCAGGCGGTGCGCCTGTCGATTGCGCCCACCGTGGGGTTCTCCGTGCAGATCGTCAAGGGCACGGCGGTGGCCTCCATCATCGGGTTTGAAGACCTGTCCAAGCTGGGTTCGGTGCTGGCCAATGCCACCTTCCAGCCATTCCTCATCTACGGGCTGGTGGCCATTGGGTATTTCGCGCTGTGCTGGCCGCTGTCTCTTTACGCCTCTCATCTGGAAAAGAAGCTCTATGCCGCTCGTTGATCTCTGCGCCGTACACAAGCATTACGGCAACAACCACGTTCTCAAGGGCGTCGACCTGCGCGTGGAGGCCGGCCAGGTGGTCGCCATCATTGGGCGCAGCGGCTCGGGCAAGAGCACGCTGCTGCGGTCCATCAACGGGCTGGAAGCGATTGACGACGGGCAGATCGTCGTGGACAACGCGGTGCTCCAGGGCTCGCAGGCCACGCCCGCGCGGTTGCGCGCGCTGCGCCTGAACGTCGGCATGGTGTTCCAGCAGTTCAACCTGTTCCCGCACCTCACAGCCGGTCAGAACGTGGCGCTGTCGCCCGTGGTGGTCAAGGGCATGAAGAAGGCCGACGCCAACGACCTCGCGCGTCAGATGCTCGTCAAGGTGGGCCTGGCCGATAAGTTCGATGCGTACCCCGACCAGCTCAGCGGCGGCCAGCAGCAGCGCGTGGCCATTGCCCGCGCGCTGGCCATGCAGCCGAAGGTGCTGCTGTGCGACGAGATCACCTCTGCGCTCGATCCGGAACTGGTGAACGAAGTGCTGGCCGTGGTGAAGCAGCTCGCCGCCGAAGGCATGACGCTGATCATGGTCACGCACGAGATGCGCTTCGCCCGTGACGTTGGCGATCAGCTCGTCTTCATGCACCAGGGGCTGATCCATGAAAGCGGGCCGGCCAAGGAGGTGTTTGCCAGCCCCAAGACGGCGGAACTGGCGGCGTTCATTGGCGCGGTGCAGTGAGGTGCACGGCATAGGCAGGCATCCGCGCGGCCTTGCCTCTGCCATAATTCGCGCACTCCCCTGCAACGCATTCGCGTCTTCCCATGGTTGTCCGCCCCCATCTGCACTGGTTCCGCATGCTGCTCGCATGGCGCGGATCGGTGCTCCCGCAGCTCCTGCCTCGTCTGTTCCTGATCTTCCTCGTGTCGTTGGTGGCCATCGCGGTGCATGCGCACTTGCTGCCCGTCTCCGTCAACCTGAGCACGACGCCGTTCTCGCTCGTCGGCATTGCGCTGGCAGTGTTCCTGGGCTTTCGCAACAACGCCAGCTACGACCGTTACTGGGAGGCCCGCAAGCTCTGGGGCCAGTTGCTCAACACGGCGCGTTCGCTCACGCGCCAGGCGCTGACGCTGCCGCGCGGTGATGGCCCGCATGACACCAGCGGTGCCGCAGCCGATGCCGACGTGCGCGAGTTCGCACAGGTGCTGGGCGCGCTGCCGCACGCGCTGCGCCACCAGTTGCGCCACACCGATGCACGCGAAGACCTCGCCGCGCGCCTGCCCGCAGCGTTGCTCGAACGCGTGATGGCCGCGCGCTACCGTCCCATCGCCATCGTGCAGTGGCTGGGCGAATGGGTGCAGCGTCGCGCGCAAGCCGGTGCGCTCGATGGGTACGCCGCCCTGGCGTTCGACCGCAACCTCAACGAGTTGTCGAACAGCACCGGCGGGTGCGAGCGCATTGCGGGCACGCCGCTGCCGTTTGCTTACTCGGTCATGATCCACCGCACGGTGTACTTCTTCTGCGCGGCACTGCCGTTTGGGCTGGTGGAAAGCATCGGCAGTTTCACGCCCGTGTTTGCGGTGTTCGTGGCGTACACCTTCATGGCGCACGAGGCCATCGCCTCGCAGCTCGAAGACCCGTTCGGCACCGAAGACAACGACCTCGCGCTCAACGCGCTGTCCGACACGATTGAAGATGCGGTGCTCGACATCCTTGGCGAGCCGAGCCCGCTGCCGCGTGCGGGCGTGCGGCGTGGGGTGATCTTCGATTGATGCCGCGGTTGCGGCGCAGCGCTTAAAGGGCCATCGCCAGCGGCTGCGCCCACCGCTCCAGCGGGGCGGTGCTGCCGTGCACCGAACCGCTGACCGAATCTGCGCTGCCCGCCAGCAGGGCAGCCAGCTCCACCCCGAACAGGCTTGCGCACGTTTCATTCAGCGTGCGCGCGTTGCGGAGGCCGGCCCACCGGGCCAGCGCGTGCAGCGCTTCGGCTTCGGGCTCGTCATTGCCGCACGTGTGCGCCAGCCGGTACAGCGCCCAGGCGGCGCGTTGCTCGCGCACCAGCGCATGCAGTGCTTCCCCTTCCGCAAACAGACGCGCACGCACCTGGCGCGGGCAGGCCTGCCAGCAATGGCTCAGCAGCGCGGCGTTCCACGCCTGCACGGGGTGTTCGAACACCAGCGTGGCGAATGCGCGCGCCCAGGGCTTGTCATGCTGGATGGCGGCCATGCGCGGGCAGCCGGCGTCGGGCACGGCCTTGAACGTGATGGCGCACGGATGCCACACGGTGCCCGGAATCTCGCAACCGAAATGCGCGAAGGCGGGCACCACGAACGGGTCGCCCGCGCGTACTTCGCGCCGGCCGTTGGCATCGCGCAGGCATACGGTGCCCTGCTCAGCCTGCACGCGCACCGCAAACGGAAAGCGCAGGCGCGAGAGACGGACGTGGGCGCGGCTGATGAGTGGCATGGCTGACCGATAAGGCGGCGGATGAAGCGCGACTGTTGCAGGATTCTATGTCTGTGCGCAACAGGCGCAATGTCGCCCCGGTGACAGAGTCGGGCGCGGCGCTTACAACTCCGACAGACCGAAAAGCCGCAGCCGCTCAAGGTCGGTCACGCGAATGGTCTGGTATGACAGCGCGATCATTCCGCCTTCGGCCAGCCGTTGCAGCGCGCGGTTCACGCGCTGGCGCGACAGCCCCGTCAGCAGCCCGATCTCTTCTTGCGACAGCTCCAGCACGGTGCTCGTGCGCGGGTACAGGGCAGGGTGGAACAGCTGCGCAATCGCTTGCGCCACGCGCGCATCGGCGCTCAGCAGGCGATCGTTCTGCACGGTGGCAATGAGCTGACCCATGCGTTCGTTGAGCTGGCGCACCACAAAGCTGGCAAACGGCAAGCTCTGCGCGAGCAGCGTATTGAACACGGGTTCGGGCACCAGCAGCACGTGCGAGGCGCGAATGGCGATCACGTCATAGCGGCGGTCTTCGCGCTTGATGACGCTGCCCTCGCCGCACCAGCCGCCCGCAGGCACGCCGGAGAACGTGCAGCCCCGCCCGTCGGAGGTGTACACGGCCAGCTTGATGAGGCCGGTGTCCACGCCGATCCAGTAGCGGGACGGTTCGCCGCGGCGGGCAATGAAGGCGCCGGGCTCGAAGGCCTGCAGCAGGGTTTCTCGCGCCGCCAGGGCCTGGTGTTCAGGCGCCAGCGCGGTGTACCACGCATGGCCTTGCAGTTGCGTGGCGGGCGTCGGAGCACGGGGTGTCGTCATGGCAGGCGTGGGCACACGGTCAAGGGTGGCGGGGGCGCGTGGGGCTCTGCCTTCGCTTTGTAAGAAACCCGTCAGCCTTGGGGCGGCGCGGGTTTCCGGGCGGTTTGTCACTCAGGTGACAGAGTGCGGGAGCCGGCCGATGATAGCGTTGCCCAACAAAAAGCAACAGCGCCCGGCGCACGGAGACACAGCAATGCCCACGGATTTTGATAGCGGTCTGGCCCGCAACGCGGCCAACTTCGTCCCGCTCACACCCATCGAGTTTCTTGCCCGCGCGGCGGATGTGTATGGCGACCGCCTGGCCATCGTGCACGGGCCGGCGCGCCAGAACTGGCGCGACACCTATGAGCGCGCGCGGCGCCTGGCCAGTGCGCTGTCGCTGGCGGGCGTCGGCCGTGGCGACACGGTGGCGGCGCTCCTGCCCAACACGCCTGCCATGGTGGAGGCGCACTTCGGGGTGCCGATGGCGGGCGGCGTGCTCAACGCGCTGAACATCCGTCTGGATGCTGCCAACCTGGTCTTCATGCTGCGCCATGGCGAAGCCCGTGTGCTGCTGGCCGACACCGAGTTTGCCGACCTGGCCCGCCAGATGGCGCTGGAGATTCCCGGCCTGAAAGTGATTGCCGTGAACGATGCCCTGGGCCCGCAGGCCGAGCCGTTTGGCAACACCGATTACGAAACGTTCCTGGCCTCGGGCGACCCGCACTACGCCTGGCAGTTGCCGGCCGACGAGTGGGACGCCATTGCGCTGAACTACACCTCGGGCACCACGGGCGACCCGAAGGGCGTGGTCTATCACCATCGCGGCGCGGCCATCAACGCGGTGTCGAACATCCTGGAGTGGGATCTGCCCAAGCATCCCGTCTATCTCTGGACGCTGCCGATGTTCCACTGCAATGGCTGGTGCTTCCCATGGACGATCGCGGCGCGTGCGGGCGTGAATGTCTGCCTGCGCAAGTTCGAGCCGAAGCTGGTGTTCGACCTCATGCGCGACGAAGGCGTGACGCACTACTGCGCCGCGCCCATCGTGCATACCGCGCTGGTGAACGCGCCGCCGTCGTGGCGCGAGGGCCTGCGCGGGCCGGTGCGCGGCATGGTGGCGGGTGCACCGCCCCCGGCCGCCGTGCTGGCGCAGATGGAAGCCATGGGCTTTGAGCTGACGCACGTCTACGGCTTGACCGAGGTGTACGGCCCTGCAGCCGTCTGCGCCGAGCAGGACGAATGGCGTACGCTGCCCGAGCACGACCGGGCGACGATGAAGGCGCGCCAGGGCGTGCGGTACCACCTGCAATCGCAAGTGGCGGTGCTCAACCCCGAGACCATGCAGCCTGTGCCGGCCGATGGCGAGACCATTGGCGAAATCATGTTCCGCGGCAACATCTGCATGAAGGGCTATCTCAAGAACGAGAAGGCCACGCGCGAGGCCTTTGCCGGCGGCTGGTTCCACACCGGCGACCTGGGCGTCTGCATGCCCGACGGCTACATCAAGATCAAGGACCGCAGCAAGGACATCATCATCTCGGGCGGCGAGAACATCTCAAGCGTGGAAGTGGAGGACGCGCTGTATCGGCACCCGGCCGTGCTGGCTGCCGCCGTGGTTGCCCAGCCGGATGCCAAGTGGGGCGAAACGCCCTGCGCCTTCGTTGAACTCAAGGACGGCGCCACCGCCACCGCAGAAGACCTGATCGCACATTGCAAGACGTTGCTGGCCGGCTTCAAGGTGCCCAAGGCAGTGTTCTTCGGGCCGCTGCCCAAGACGTCGACGGGCAAGATCCAGAAATACGAGCTGCGCCGCAAGGTGAAGTCGACTTCGGCGATTGATGTGTGAGGCTGGCCGGGGCTGCCGCGTGGGACCCCCGCAATAAAACAGAGCCCCTCGCCTTCGCGAGGGGCTTTGCATTCCTGCAGACCGATTCAGCTCAGCTCAACTACAACCTCACGGCACCGCCACAATCGCCATCCCGCGCGGGATGTTGCCGGTGGCGGCTGACCCGCTTGCCACGGCGGTCAGCTTGCCGGTGGTGCTGTCGATGCTGTATGCGCTGACGCTGTTGTCCACGGCGCTGACCACATAGGCGAAGGTGCCGGCGGGGTTGACGAGCACGGTCACGGGCGCGTTGCCGGTGGGTGTGGTGGCGACCGCTGTCAGGGCGCCGTTGGACGGGTTGATGCTGAAGACGCTGACCGTGTTGGCCAGCACGTTGGTCACGTACATGAAGCCGCCCGACGGTGCGATGGCGATGTAGTACGGGTTGGTGCCTGCCGCCACCGGTGTGCCCGATGCGGTGAGCGCCCCGGTGTTGCTGATGCTGTAGACGCTGATGGTGTTGTCTGCGGCGTTGGTCACATAGGCGTAGGTGCCCGCCGAGTTGACCGCGATGAACTGCGGCGTGTTGCCCGTGTTGACCGTGGTGCCCACCTGCGTGAGTGCGCCCGTTGTGTTGTTGACGGCAAACGCCATGGCCGTGCCCGGGGTGGCGCCGCTGTTGGCGTTGACCACGTAGGCGAAGGTGCCTGCGCTGTTGATGGCGACCGTGTACGGGTTCGCCCCCGCGGTGATGGGCGCGAGCGCGGTCAGTGCACCGGTGCCCGCGTTGACGGAGAACGCCGACAGCGTGTTGTCTCCATAGTTGGCCGTGTACGCAAACTTGCCGTTGGGCGTGCGCGCAATGCTGTACGGCTGTACACCCGTTGGGGTGGCTGATCCCACGACCGTCAGCAGGCCGGTATCGGCATTGATGGACAGCGTGGTGATGGTGTTCGCGTTGGCGTTGGCCACGTAGACGAACTTGCCCGCAGGGTCGATGGTCAGCGACAGCGGGCCCGCGCCCACCGTGACTGCTGTACCAATGGCCGTGGGCAGCCCGGTGGTCGCATTCAGTGTGAAGGCGGAGATGGTGCCGTCATTGGAGTTGACCGCATAGCCGAACAGGGGCTTGGGCGTGCAGGCCACCGCAATGGTGGTCACGTTGCTGGTGCCCACGGTGCCGCTGCCGTTGGTGACGGTGCAGGTCTCTCCCACCGGACGTGTGCCGACCGTCGCTGCATAGGGTTTGCCCTGCGCGAGCTTGGTGGGGAAGTTGAAGCTGCCGTTGGCGTTGACGACAACCGCATCGCCGCCGTTGTCCAGCAGCGTGACGGACTTGCCGCTGGTCAGCCCGCTGACGGTGCCGCCCACGGAATAGGTCGCCGGCGCAGGCGCGGGCGCAGGTGTGGGCGCCGGCGTTGGTGTGGGCGCAGGTGATGGCGATGGCGTCGGTTTGGGCGCCGGTGTGGGCGCGGGTGACGGGGTGGGGGCTGGCGTGTTGTTGTTCGTCGGCGGGGTGGTGGTGCCGGCATCGTCGCCGCCACCGCAGGCAGTCAGCCCCAGCGACAGCGCGGCGGCCATCACCAGCGCGGCGCCGTGCATGCCGCGTGCGTGCCGCGGGGCGTCGGGCGGAATCGGTGCCGGTGTGGGTTGTGTGTGCGCGCTGCTGCCTTGCGCTTTGGCGATTAAAAGCTCGGCCATGGCTCCCCCCCGTTCCGGTTGTCGCGGTTTGTAGATTTGTTGACTCGCGTTTCCCGAAGCATAGGTACCTGGGCACATGCCGACATAGGCCAATTGACGGACAAAGCCCTCGGCTTCATGGACGGAGGCGGCACTGTAGGTCGTGCGGGTGTGATTGGCGCGATACTGGCCGCTTACGTTTGCTTTTCGCCTACACGTCGATCGCCTTGCCAGCCATGTCCAACGCCAACCCAAATTCGAACAACACAGTCTTGATCCGTCAGTTGTCTTCTGCCGATGCAAACGATGTGGCTGACTACCGCGCCATTCGTCTTGCTGCGCTCAAGGATTCGCCCGACGCATTCGGATCAACCTATGAGGCCGAAGCCGGGCTCTCTACGGAAGCGTTTGCCGAACGCTTGGCGACCACCATCGTGCTGGGCGCCTATGCCGGAACGGGCAGCGACGTGCGCATCGTCGGCATGATCGGCTTCAAGCAGCAAACGATAGCGAAGCTCGCGCACAAGGGTTTTCTGTGGGGCTTTTACGTGGCGCCGGCCGCGCGCGGGCGCGGCGTGGGTGTGGCGCTGGTGGATCGCATCGTGGCGGCGGCAACGGGCCTGGTGCAGCAGCTCACCTTGTCGGTGGTACGCGGCAACGATGCAGCGCTGGCGCTGTACGAGCGTTGCGGGTTTGAGACCTACGGCGTGGAGCCCCGCGCGCTCAAATCGACCACGGGCTATGCAGACGAAGTGCTGATGGTGCGCTTCCTGCACGGCTGAACTTGTTGAGCCTGTCGGTGCAGCGCCTACGCGTGGGCGCAAGCGCTGCTGTACAGCGATCGTCCTACCGACGGCGCAGTGCTTGTCAAGCTGCTGCAGCATACGGCGCGTTCAGCGGCACCGGGTTGCGCAGGCTCACGTTCAGCAGGTTCCAGCTGTTGATGGTGACGATCACAAAGCTCAGTTCGGCGATCTCTTCATCGCTGAAGTGCGTGCGCAGGCGGGCGAATTCTTCGTCGCTGGCATCGCTGTGCGGCGTGTTGGTGACCAGCTCGGCCCAGCGCAGGGCAGCGCGCTCGCGCTCGGTAAAGAACGGCGCTTCGCGCCAGCCGGCCACGGCGTTCAGGTGGCGCGGGTCTTCGCCCATCTTCATCAGGTCGCTCCAGTGCATGTCGATGCAGAAGGCGCACCCGTTGATTTGCGACACACGCAGCAGTACGAGGTCGACCAGCCTTGCGCCCAGCAAGTCGCGGCGCAGGCCGTTGGACAGGTTCAGCAGGTTGTTGAACGCCTTCGGTGCGAGTTGGAAGTAGGCAATGCGGGGGGCTTGCGACATACGTGGCTCCTGAGGGGTTGAGTTGATGAACGAGCCGATGCAGGCGGCAGGTGGGTGCCTGGCGTCGCTCCATACCCTGAAGACGCCTAGCGCGGCTGCGTTGTGACAGCCCCGCAAGAAAACTTTGTTTTTTTATGCGCCGATGCCGATGTGAGCCAGCTTGTCCGGATTGCGCACCACGTAGATGGCCACGATCTGGCCGTTCTCGATGACGAACGACTGCGCCGATTCCAGCTTGCCATCCACGTAGCGCAGCAGGCCGGGCTCGCCGTTCACGCGGGCCTGCACGTAGCGGACGTCGCCCATGGCGCGCACCAGCTCGCAGTAGATCTTGGTGATCTGACCGGCGTCTTGAATGATGCGCGTGAACGACGGCACCTTGCCACCGCCGTCGCCCACGAGTTGCGCGTCATCTGCCAGCAGCGCGCGGATGGCATCGCGCTGGCCCGTGCGTGAGGCTTGCGCAAAGCGCTCGAGCAAATCCCGATGCGCATCGGGCGCGACATCGAAGCGCGGGCGCTCCTGCTGCACCCGGTCTGATGCGCGGTGCACCATCTGCCGGCACGCAGCTTCGGTCTTGCCCAGCAGGGCGGCGATCTCCGAGTAATCCTGATCGAATACCTGGCGCATCAGAAACGCCGCGCGCTCTTCGGGCGACAGGCGCTCGAGCACCCACAGCAGGGCCATCGACACATCGCCTGCCAGTTCCACGGCGGTTTCGGGCGTGTGGGCGTGGCTTTCGGGTTCAACCAGCGGCTCGGGCAGCCACCAGCCGACGTAGGCTTCGCGCTCGGTTTTGGCGGCGCGCAGGCGGTCGATCGACAGGCGCGTGACGACGGTCACTAGCCACGCCTCGGCCGATTGCAGCGCGGTCTGGTCGGTTTGGTGCCAGCGCATCCAGGCGTCCTGCAAAACGTCTTCCGCGTCGGCCCGACTGCCCAGCATGCGGTAGGCAATCGCAAAAAGCCGAGGCCGCGCGGCGCTGAAGGCTGTGTCTTCGCGATCAGTGCGGGTAGCACGGTCGGGGTGTGGTTGTGACGTCATGGCGAAGGTGTCGTCTAGGGAAGATGCTCCCTAGACGGACAGGCGCGGTCAGTTGTGACAGGACGCAGCGATTATGCGGCGTTCGTCACATGTCGCGTTGCCGCGTTTACGGTCGTACCGAGCCATGGCGCCAGCGCTTCATGCAGCAGCGTCAGTTCGACGGGCTTGGCGAGCACGCGTGCGCCCGGAATCGGCTCGCCAATCTCGGCGTGCGCGCCGTAACCGGTCATCAGCAGTACGTCCATGTGTGGGTGCAGCGGCCGCAGCGTGCGGGCGAGCTCAGCGCCGGATCGGCCCGGCAGGGTGAGGTCGGTCAGCAGCACTTGAACCGGGCGCGTGTGGGCCAGGGCGAGGGCGTCTTCCGCAGTGGCGGCGGCCAGGCATTGCAGGCCAAAGGTGGCGAGCACCTCCTGCATGGCTTCGCGGGAGGCAGTGTCGTCTTCCACCAGGAGCACCGTAGGCGGTCGCGACGTGTCTGCAGTTGCAGGCACGTCGATGGACGGCACTGGCGATGTCGTTGCCGATGTCGTTGATGTTGGCTGCAACCGCGCCTGCACTGTGCGGCTGCTGTCGAGCACGTTGCGCACCATGCGCGCCAGGTCATCGCGCCGGTAAGGTTTGTCGAGCAGCGTCACGCCAGGCGGCAGCCTGCCGTCGTGCAGTATCTCGTCACGCGTGTAGCCCGAAACGAGCAGCACCGGTAGCGGCGGCACGCGTTGCGCCGCCCGGATCGACAATTCGCCGCCCTTGATGGGGCCCGGCATGATCACGTCGGTAAACAACAGATCGATGGGCGTGCCGCTGTTCATGAGTTCCAGCGCGGCTTCGCCGTTGGCGGCGGTCAGCACGCGGTAGCCGAGCTGGGTGAGCATGTCGACGGCGGTCAGGCGCACGTCGGTGTCGTCCTCCACCACGAGGATGGTCTCGCGCCCGCCCATGGGCGTGACGACGGTATCGCGCAGGTCCAGGGCATCGTCCTGGGCGGCCACCGTGCTGCGCGGGAAGTAAAGCCGCACCGTGGTGCCCCGCCCGACCGCGCTGTCGATGGCGATATGCCCGCCGCTCTGCGTGACGAAGCCGAACACCATGCTGAGCCCCAAGCCTGTGCCGTGGCCGTCGGGCTTGGTGGTGAAGAAGGGCTCGAAGACGTGTTCGACCACTTCGGGCGGCATGCCCACGCCGGTGTCGGTAACGGAGAAGACGACGTAGTCGCCGGGCGCAAGCTGGCCGCGCCCCTGCGCCTGCGTGCTGTCGAGCGTGACGTTGGTGGCGGCGATGGTCAGCACGCCGCCGCCGCGCATGGCATCGCGTGCGTTGATGGCAAGGTTCAGCAGCGCGTTCTCGAGCTGGTTGCGGTCGGCCTGCACGTGCCACAGATCATCGGCCAGGTGCGTTTGCACCTTGATGGCCTCGCCCAGCGCGCGGTGCAGCATCTCGCTCATGCCCTGGATCAGCCGTGTCGGGTTCACCACCGCAGGCGAGAGTGGCTGGCGCCGCGCGAAGGCCAGCAATTGCGCGGCCAGCGTGGCGCCGCGCTGCACGGCGCGCGTGGCAGCGGCCACCCGGTGCTGAACGCGCGTGTTGCCCGGCGCTTCCACGGCCAGCATCTGCAGGTTGCCGGCAATCACCTGCAGCACGTTGTTGAAATCATGCGCGACGCCGCCGGTCAGGTTGCCGATGGCTTCCATCTTCTGGGCCTGGCGCAATTGCGCTTCCACTTCGGCGCGGGCAGACAGTGCGTCGGCCACGCGTTGCTCCAGCGTTTCGGTCAACTGGCGCAGGGCCTGCTCGGCGGCCTGCCGCTCGCGCTCGGTCTGCACGCGCTCGGTGGTTTCCACCACGATGGCAAGCACGCCAGCCGGGCGGCCCGTGTCATCGGGCAGCGGGCTGTAGTAAAGATCCATCCACACGTCTTCGGGGCGGCCGTTGCGCAGCAGGACGAGTTCCTTGTCGCGGTACGACAGCGTGCCGCCACCGAGGCAGACGTCCATGACATGGCGGTTGAAGTCGGCCACTTCGGGCCAGCCCAGTTCAACGGGGCAACCCAGCAGATAGGGATGACGCCCGCCGGCAAACACGGCGTAGGCATCGTTGTAGACCATGTAGCCGTGGCGGCCCCACAGCATGACCAGCGGCACCGGACACGCCAGCACCATTTGCACGGCGGCACGCAGGCTGGGTGACCAGTCCTGGATCGGGCCCAGTTCAGTGGAGGCCCAATCGAATGCCAGCACGCGCTGCGCCATCTCACCGTTCCAGCCGAGGCAGTCATGGTGATGCGCGAGAAACGGCATAAGGTCTCCTGTCCGGCGGGCAGCACAGTGCACCCGAGTTGTGGTCATTCTAGAAAATCGGGAGGCCGGCCGGCGTCGGCAACAGACGGCTCAAAGCCATGCCGCGCACGCAGAAAACGTGCCTGAGGCGGTCGGCACGCTTTGCGCTGGCTGTCTATCATGTGCATCCGTGCCCGCGCAGCCTTGCGCTTCGCACCAAGGTTTTCTACCCACCGCCGCCCCCACCAGCGAGGAGATTTCATGAAGTTGATCGGCATGCTTGATTCACCGTACGTGCGCCGCACGGCCATTTTGCTGAAGCTGCTCGGGCTGCCGTTCGAGCACGCGGCGGTCTCGGTCTTCCGGCATTTCGATCAGTTCAGCGCCATCAACCCCGTGGTCAAGGCGCCCACACTGGTGTGCGACGACGGCACCGTGCTGATCGACTCCACGCTCATCATCGATTACGCAGAAACGCTGGCAGGCCGCAGCTTGATGCCCGCCGCCATTGCCGAGCGCCAGCACGCGCTGCGCGTGATCGGCCTGGCGCTCGCCGCGTGCGAGAAGGCCGTGCAGATCGTCTATGAACACAACCTGCGCCCGAGCGAGAAAGTGCACGAGCCGTGGGTCGAACGCGTGCACAGCCAGTTGCTGGCGGCGTTGGAAGCGCTTGAAGCGGAGTGGAAGGACGCGCCCTTGCCGGTGGACCAGAACGAGCTGAGCCAGGCCGGCATAACGGTGGCCGTGGCCTGGGCCTTCATCCAGTTGATGGTGCCGGACCGCGTGCCGGCGGCGGATTATCCGCGCCTGGTGGCGTACTCGGTGGCGGCGGAACAGCTGAGCGCTTTCCGCGAGTTGCCGCTGGATGCGGTCTGACGGCGGTTCAGCTCAGGCCGCCTGTGGCTCGATGTTGGCCTGACGGTACAGCCCGCCCACCAAGTCGGATTCCGTGACGATGCCGGCCAGCCGTCCGTCGGCATCCAGCACCGGAATGTGGTGGTGGCCGGCGCTGGCAAACATCGGCACCAGATCCGACATGGGCGCGTTGGCGGCGATGGTCTGCACGCGTGTCTTCATGTGATCGGCCACGCGCGGGGGCGTGAGCGCGCCGATGCTGAACCAGCGGCGCAGCGTCTGGCGCATGTCCGCCGGCGCCAGGCCTAGCAGGTCGACGCGCGTGACGATGCCCACCACGCGCCGTCCCTCATCCACCACCGGCAATGCCTTGAAACCATGCTGGCGCAGCAGTTCCAGTGCACGGGGGATCGACGTGCCGGCCAAGACCGTGACCACCGGCGTGGTCATGATGTCTGCACAGGTGAGCGCCTGGAAGGTGCGCGTGTAGGCCTGCAGTTGCATCTCGCGCAGCACGGCTTCGATGTCTTCGGGGTCGATGTCGAGCAGCTCGCTCTGGCGGCGCAGCGCGGCGACGATGTCGGCGCGGGTGAAGCCGGCCGCCGTGGGCGGACGCTCGCCAGCAGGCAGGCGTTGCGCGTGCGGATACCGGTGGCCCGTGGCCGCGTGGTACACGAGTGCGCCCACCAGCAGCAGCGCTGACTGGATCAGGATGGGCTCCAGCACGAAGCGGTAGCCCAGCGCATGCACGGCCGGGCCGCCAATCACGGCGGTGAGCGCCACTGCGCCCGAGGGCGGGTGCACGCAGCGCAGCGCAAACATGCCGGCAATGGCCGCCGAGATGGCCAGCGCAGAGGCAATCACCGGATCATTCACCAGCAGCGCGAACGTCACGCCCACGGTAGCCGCCACCAGGTTGCCGCCGATGATCGACCACGGCTGCGCGAGCGGACTGGCGGGCACCGCAAACAGCAGCACGGCAGAGGCGCCCATTGGGGCGACCAGCAGCGGGATCAGCGTGGAAGCGCCCGGCACCATCTTCATCATCGTGCCGGTAAAAAGGATGCCGGCGAGGGCGCCGACTGCGGAACGGACGCGCTCGCTCCAGCGCACCGTCACGGGTGCAGGAATGAAGCTGTGGAGCCAGCGGCGCAGGGCGGGATGCAGGGATGAAGAGGACATGGTCGACGGACGGCGATTGCCCGGACCAGGCTTCACCAATGTCAAAGAATGCAGCCGGCGATTCTATCACGCTGTGACATAACTCACTGTCAGCGCTGTCATGACGCGGAATGCCCCAATGTAGGGCGAAGATCATGCGGATTTGTCAACGAAACGTCACCGTTGTTTCATGGCGCGTGTCGAGACTGCCGGGCTTTCCAACGCTCTTTGCGGGTTGCGAGCCCGCCGCACCATGTCCTTCACTGCCCGCCCCGCGTTTTCCCGCCCGCGTCTGTGCTCCAGCCTCGTTGCGCTGTTCGGTGCCCTCGCGCTCACCGCGTGCGGCGGCGATGACACCACCAGCAGCACGCCCGTTGCCACCACGCAGGCCATTCCGGCGCCGCCCGCGGACCCGGGCTTTGTCGACACGGCGGCCGTGGCCACCGGCGTACCGGCCTTCGTCGACAACATCGCCACCAACCAGCGCGGCGATGCCCGCTACGCCACGCTGGGCACCAATGCCGGCGTGCGCCTGTTCATCCGCTTTCTGGATCTCTGGCAGCCGCTCACGGAAATCGTCGATGCGGGCGTGAGTGCGCCAGCCAACGGGTCGTTCCCGGCGGTCGTGGCGTCCACGTGGACGGGCCTGCCCAACGACGGCACGGCCGGCGGCACGCAGCTCAATCTGCCGGTCTTGAACGCAAACGTTCAATACGTGGTGAACGCCACCACCAACCGCACGCAGGCCCAGGCCGACGCGGCGTACTTTGACGACCGCCGCGGCAAGGGCTACAGCGTGAGCGACGGCATGGGGCCGCTGACCACCGCGTGGCGCACGCTGGCGCAGCAGACCACGTCGATTACCACCGTGCCGGCCGATGCCACCACCGTGCTCTACAACGACAGCGGCAACAACACGGGCGTGGGCACCTCGGCCGGCAACACTGCCTTCGGCAAGGTGGTCGACCTGATCAACACGGTGGGCAACAACGCCTCCACCGAGCCTTCCAAGCGCTTCTACAAATACGCGCGGCCGTACCGCTGGAGCAGCAGCGTGGTCGTCGTGCCGACGCTGGTGCCGGCCGAGAGCCCGACGCCCACCACCGACGGCGGCTTCATCAGCGGCCATTCGGCGGAAGCAACGCGCGATGCGGTGGCCATGGCATACCTGGTGCCCGAGCGCTTCCAGCAGATCCTGGCGCGCGGCATGGAGCTGGGCGAGAACCGCATCCTTGCCGGCATGCATTCGCCGCTGGATGTGATGTCCGGCCGCATGATCGGCATTGCCGCCGCGGCGGCCAACCTGGTCGATCCGGCCAACGCTGCGCTCAAGGCGGCGGCCTTCACGCAGGCGCACGCTGCGCTGATGGCGCAGACCGGCACGGATGCGACGACGTTCCCGGCGCTGGCCCAGTCGGGCACCCTGGCCACCGACCGCTTTGCCGACTACGCCACCAACCAGGCCAACTTCACGCGCCGCATGACGTTTGGTTTTACGCAGATCGGTGCGACGACGCTGGCGCCGGTGGTGCCCAAGGGCGCCGAGGTGCTGCTGGAAACGCGCTTCCCGTACCTGAGCGCCGACCAGCGCCGCGTGGTGCTCAAGACCACCGAGCTGGCGTCCGGCTACCCCGTGCTCGACGACGCCGAAGGCTGGGGCCGCCTCAACCTGTTCGCGGCGGCCGACGGTTACGGCGCGTTCAACGGCAACGTGATCGTGTCGATGGATGCAACGCAGGGCGGCTTCAATGCGGCCGATTCGTGGCGCAACGCCATCTCGGGCCCTGGCAAGCTCACGCTGCAAGGCACCGGCAGGCTGCGTCTGGCAGGCGCCAACACGTACACCGGCGGCACCCAGGTCGCAGGCGGCGTGCTGGAAGCCGATTCGGCCAATGCATTCGGTGCGGGCGACGTGTATGTGGGAGCCGGCACGCTGGCGGTCAACGCGCCGGCGGCGGTGGCCATTGCCGGCAAGTTCACGCAACTGCAGGGCACCACGCTTGATCTGGCCATCGGCCCGAACGGCCAGGGCAAGCTGAGCGTGGCCGGCCTTACCACCATTGCGGGCGGCACGCTGCACGTGAAATTCGTGAACGGCTACACGCCCAAGGTGGGCGACACCATCGCCGTGGTGGATGGCGCCGGCAGCAACCGGCAGTTCACGTCGGTGGTGGTCGACGGCTTCCAGGCCACGGCCATCTACACGGCCACCGGCATCCAGATCCACCTGGACGCCTGATGCCTGAACGCCTGAACGTTCACCTGAGCGGCAGAAGCACGTCAGTCTCGGCTTCGTGCTCGGGCACGTCGGGGTAGAAGCGCACGCGCCGGAACAGCAACGGCGCGTCGCGCAACTCCTCGCCGCTGGCGGGCAGCCAATCGGCATACAGGTACGCAACACTCTGGCCGAGCGTGTCGTCGGAGCCCGTGTGGCGCAGCACGGCGTAGCGCCCGCCTGCCAGCGTCTTGCCCGCTACGCCCGCCGCATTGGGAGCGACCGGCGCGCGCGTGGCGGCGCAGATGTCCATGCGGAACGCCTCGGGCGGCACATCGCTGGGGTTGTCGTAGACGACGTTGTACGTGGTCGAAACGCTTGGGTGCAGCCGATGCTCGCGACGCCAGGCGATAAACGTGCGGAGAGTCTCGCCCAGGCGGGCGGGATCGCCGCGGTGCTCGATGGCCGCGACGGGCACGGCCTCGCGCTCGACGATCTCGACGGATTGGGTTTGCTGTTGTGCGGGCATATGCAGGCTCCTGAGGGCGCGCAACGCTTGTAGATCGGTGGCCCAGGGCGCCCACTGCGGCGCCGCCCGAAATGCCGACGGCGATTGCCCCGCCTGCCTGCGGAACGCCCGCGCAAATGCCTCCGGCCCTTCGTACCCGCACGCCAGTGCGATGTCGGTGATGCGCGCATCGTCGCGATAGGCGAGTTGATGCGCGGCGCGCTTCAGGCGCAGCAACTGCACATAGCGCCCGACGTTCATGCCGAACAGCAACGAGAACTGGCGGTGGAAGTGGTACCGGGAAAATGCGGCCACCCCGGCCAGCCCGTCTACATCCAGCGTGTCTTCCAGATGCGCGTCGATGTGTGCAAGCACGGCGCGGAAGCGGGCGAGGTAGCGGTCGGTGGCGGTGGTCAAGTTGGGCTCCTGGGAGGAGATACGTTAGCGCGCGTGATACCGCCGTGCCTGACCGAAGTTGCGCAATGGGCGCTTTTCAGCGGCGGTGTATCGCATCTGAAACCATCCGGGGCCCTGCACGGGCTGGAACGGACCGGTGTGGGCGCGATGTTGCCGCAATGGGGCTTGCCAGCTTGCCTGGCGTGCACATTGCACGAAAGCACCTCCCGCGCGTTTCGGCGGCGCGCGATGCAGCTTCCCTCCGACTCCCGCCGATCAGGAGATGCACCATGGCAACTTTTCTGGCCCTGCTGAACTTTACCGACCAGGGCATCCGCAGCGTGAAAGACACCACCAAGCGGGCGGCTGCGGCCCGCGAACTGGCCAAGGCGGCCGGCATCGACATGAAGGCGATCTACTGGACGCTGGGCCAGTACGACCTCGCCGTGATTTGCGAGGGCCCGGACGATGCCGCCATGACGGCCTTCGGGCTGGCGCTGGCCGCGGCGGGCAATGTCCGTTCGCAGACGCTGAGGGCGTTTTCCGCAGATGAGATGAACGGCATTCTCAGCAAGATGCCGTGAGCGCGGTATCGCCAAGCACGCAACAAAAAACCGCCCCGAAGGGCGGTTTCTCTTTGGCGCCAGCGCAGGCTCAGGCAAACGCCTTGGCCGGCTCGCCGGCCAGGCCGGCCGCTTCGCGCAGCAGCAGGGCCTTGTCGGTGGCTTCCCAGCTGAACTCGGGCTCCTCGCGGCCGAAGTGGCCGTATGCGGCGGTCTTTTCGTAGACCGGGCGCAGCAGGTCCAGCATTTGCACAATGCCCTTCGGGCGCAGGTCGAAGTGCTCCTGCACGAGCTTGGCGATCTGCTCGTCCGGGATCACGCCCGTGCCTTCCGTGTACACCGTGATGTTGATCGGGCGTGCGACGCCAATCGCGTAGCTCACCTGCACCTGGCACTGGCGCGCCAGACCGGCGGCCACCACGTTCTTGGCCACGTAGCGCGCGGCATACGCCGCCGAGCGGTCGACCTTGGACGGGTCCTTGCCCGAGAACGCACCGCCGCCGTGCGGGGCGGCGCCGCCGTACGTGTCGACGATGATCTTGCGGCCGGTCAGGCCGCAGTCGCCTTGCGGGCCGCCGATGACAAAGCGGCCGGTCGGGTTCACCAGGTACTTGGTCTCGGCCAGCATGTGCGACGGGAGCACCGGCTTGATGATCTCTTCGATCACGGCTTCGCGGATGGCCTCTTGCGACATTTCCGGCGCGTGCTGGGTGGACAGCACCACGGTATCGACGCTGTGGGGCTTGCCGTCCACATAACGCACCGTCACCTGCGACTTGGCGTCCGGACGCAGCCAGGGCAGGCGGCCGTCGCGGCGCAGTTGCGACTGGCGCTCGACCAGGCGGTGCGCGTAGTAGATCGGGAAGGGCATCAGCTCGGGCGTTTCATCGCACGCGTAGCCGAACATCAGGCCCTGGTCGCCGGCGCCCTGGTTGAGGTAGTCGTCCGACGCGCGGTCGACGCCCTGGGCAATATCCGGTGATTGCTTGTCGTAAGCGACGAGGACGGCACAGCCCTTGTAGTCGATGCCGTATTCGGTGTTGTCGTAGCCGATGCGCTTGATGGTTTCGCGCGCAACGTGGATGTAGTCGACGTTGGCCGTCGTGGTGATTTCACCCGCGAGCACCACCAGGCCGGTGTTGCACAGCGTTTCTGCTGCGACGCGCGCATATTTGTCCTGGGCGAGGATGGCGTCCAGGATGGCGTCGGAAATCTGGTCGGCGACCTTGTCGGGATGGCCCTCGGAGACCGACTCCGAGGTGAAGAGGAAGTCGTTTGACACGGCTGTTAGCTCCAGATTGGCTATCACGTTGCCAATCCGTTGAGCCACGGCCGGCGACGCTTTAGCGGTATTTAGCAACCTTGCCGAGGTTTGTGGCCAAGCAAGGATTCGCCCCGCAAGTTGTCAGTTAACTCGGCGAATCGCGCTATTATACGCGGCACTTTTCGGGGCCGCAGCAAGGCCTGTCAAGACCCTGCTTCCCTGTCGACTGCGACCAACACATTGCTGCGACCGCACGCATGACCTTCCTGTTCTGGCTGTTTTCACGCTTGCCCCTATCCGCGCTGCAGGCGCTGGGCGGCTGGCTGGGGGCGCTGGCGGCCAAGGTGCCCGGCCGCTATCACGACCGGCTCATTGCCAACTTCCGCCACGCCTATCCCGACGTCACGCCCGCCATGCTCAAGGAGGCCGGGCGATCTGCCGGCCGCATGGTGTTCGAGATGCCCTACTTCTGGGTGCGCAAGAACGGGGCGGACGTCGCCCCTCACCTGTTCGACGTGTGCCGGTCGATCGTCGAGCGCGCGCTTGCAGATGGGCGCGGCCTGATCTTCCTGACGCCGCACCTGGGCTGCTTTGAAGTGCTGCCGCAGGCCTACGCGCGTGAGCACCCCGTCACCTCGCTGTTCAAGCCGCCGCGCAAGGCAAGCCTGCGCGGCTGGATTGAAACCATGCGAGCGGGACCGAACATGCAGATGGCACCGGCAGACCCGCGTGGCGTGCGCATGCTGGTGCGCGCGCTCAAGCGCGGCGAGGCCGTCGGCATCCTGCCCGACCAGACCCCCACCGCCGGCGAAGGCGTATGGGCGCCGTTCTTCGGCAAGCCCGCCTATACGATGACGCTGGTGCACCGTTTGCATCGGCTCACAGGTGCGCCCGTCGTGGCACTTTTTGCCGAGCGGTTGCCGCGCGGCGCGGGCTATCGCCTGCACTTGGAGGAGATCGGCGATCTGCCCGAAGACGCAACGCAGGCCGCCACCCGCATCAATGCCGCCGTCGAACGGTTGATTGCCGTGGCGCCGACGCAATATCTCTGGGGCTATAACCGCTACAAGCATCCCAAGGGCGCGGACGCTCCGCCCGCTGCCTGACACTGCTGCCTTTATGGAACGTCTCTCTGCCAAACTCGGACTCGGCTTCTTGTGGCTGCTGTCCTTCCTGCCGTACGGCTTTGTCGCGCGTTTTGGCGAAGGCCTGGGCGGGCTGCTGTACCGCATTCCCAATGGCCGCCGCCGCGTGGTGCTGGCCAACTTGCGCGCGTGCTTTCCCGAGAAGTCCGAAGCCGAGCGCGAAGCCATGGCGCACGAAGTCTTCCGCAAGGTCTTCCGCAGCTTTGCCGAGCGCTCGTTTGCGTGGTTCGCGTCGGAAAAGCGCCTGATGCGCGTGGTGAAGATCGACGACCAGGCCAATCTGCCAGCGCTGCACGGCCAGCCGCACATTCTCGTCACGCTGCATCTGTCGGGCGTGGAGATCGGCGCGCTGGCGCTGACCGACTACCTGCGCAAGCACGTCGGCAACGCCGGCTGCTCGCTGTACACGCGCATGGCCAACCCGGTGCTCGATGACGCCATCAAGGCGCTGCGCAGCCGCTTTGGCGCGACCATGGTGTCGCGCAACGAAAACATCCGCCAGATCATGCGCACCATCAAGCGCGGCGAGGCGCTGCAGCTCATCTCCGACATGGATTTCGGCGAGCGCGACTCGGAGTTCGTGCCGTTCTTCGGTGTGCCGGCGCTCACGCTCAACGCCATCCCGCGCATGGCATCGATGACCGGTGCCAAGGTCGTGCCGATGTACACCGAGATCCTGCCCAACTACGAGGGCTATGCGCTGCGCATCCTGCCCGCGTGGGAGAACTACCCCACCGGCGATCTGACCGCCGACACGCGCCGCATGAACGCCTTCTTTGAAGACGCGATCCGCCCGCGCATCACCGAGTACTACTGGGTGCACAAGCGCTTCAAGCACCGTCCCGAGGGCATGCCGGGCATTTATTGATGCGGGGAGCCGGCCCGCGGCAACCCCAGCCGGCTCCCTTTAGAATGGGTGTTTTCCGAACGCTCATCGCCGCATCTGTGCGGCCAGCCATGAAACTGCACTTCACCAAGATGCACGGCGCGGGCAACGACTTTGTCGTGCTCGACGGCATCCAGACCCCGATCGACTTCACGCCCGAGCAATGGGCTGCCATTGCCGACCGCCATTTCGGCGTGGGGGCGGACCAGCTCCTGCTGGTCGAGCGTTCAACGCGGCCCGACGTCGATTTCCGCTACCGCATCTTCAACCACGACGGTGGCGAGGTGGAGCACTGCGGCAACGGCGCGCGCTGCTTCGTCAAGTTCGTCACCGACCGCGGCCTGACGGACAAGCGCACCGTGCGTGTGGAAGTCATGAACGGCATCGCCACGCTGACGATGCAGGACGACGGCCAGGTCACGGTCGACATGGGCGCACCGGTGTTCGAGGCGGCGCGCCTGCCGTTCCTGCCCGAAGGCCTGCCCACCCGCGTCGAGGGCGACGACACGCAGCACGCGCTGCAGATCAACGGCCGGACCGAATGGCTGTCGACCGTGTCGATGGGCAATCCGCACGCCGTGCAGATTGTCGACGATACGGAAGCCTTCCCCGTGCTGGAAGATGGCCCGCTGATCGAATCGCATGCCGTGTTTCCGCGTCGTGTGAATGCGGGCTTCATGCAGATCGTCGATCGCCATTCCGTGCGCCTGCGCGTGTACGAGCGCGGCGCGGGGGAGACGCTCGCCTGCGGCACCGGCGCCTGCGCAGCAGTGGTGGCCGGCATCCGCCGTGGCGTGCTCGATTCGCCCGTCAAGGTAACCACGCATGGCGGCGACCTGACCATCGCGTGGGCGGGCGGCGGCCAGCCGGTCATGATGACGGGCCCCGCCACGACCGTGTTTGAAGGCACGCTGGATCTGGATGCGCTCAAGCTGACCGTTGCCCACTAGGCGCGCGGGAACTGCCCATTCGCCTGTCTGAACAACAAGGAGACACCGTGGCATCCAACGGCAAGAACCCCATCGACGACTGGTATTTCGACGGCAGCAGCAAGTTCAAGATTGCCAAGTTCGATCCTGCCGCCAAACCGTGCACCACGGGCAGCAAGGCGGGTGACCTGGCGCGGCTGGCCGAACTGTCTGCGCGCATTGAGGCGCTGCAGGACATCTTCTATGCCGAGCACCGCCGCAAGCTGCTGGTCGTGCTGCAGGGCATGGATACGGCGGGCAAGGATGGCACGGTACGCACCGTGTTCCGCGCGCTCGACCCGCTCGGCCTGCGCGTGGTGGGCTTCAAGGTGCCCACGCCGCTGGAGTTGGCGCATGACTTCCTGTGGCGGATCCATGCGGAGGTGCCGGCCGCAGGCGAGATCGTCATCTTCAATCGCAGCCACTACGAAGATGTGCTCGTTACCCGCGTGCATGGAGACATCGACGCCGCCGAGTGCAAGCGCCGTTACGCTCACATCAATGCTTTCGAGCAGATGCTGACCGAGACCGGTACCACCATCGTCAAGTGCTTTTTGCATATCTCCAAGGAGGAGCAGCGCGATCGGCTGCAGATGCGCATCGACGATCCGCAGAAGCACTGGAAGCTTGGGATGGCGGACATTGAAGAACGCAAGTTCTGGGAAGACTACATGGCTGCCTACGAAGACGCGATCAATGCCACAGCCACCCCGCACGCGCCGTGGCACATCATTCCGGCGAACTCCAAGTCGCATCGCAGCCTGATGGTGGCGGAGATTCTGCTGCAGGTGATGGAGCGGTTGCAGCCGGAATATCCGGTGGGGAATCCGGCGTTCTTGGGGTTGAAGATCGAATAGGGTGGTGGTTTGCGGCTCTTGCGCTGATGGTGCATCCCTCGCATCGGCTGCGGCAGGAGAATGAGCCACAAAAAAACAAAACCCCGGCGAACAACATCCACCGGGGTTCTTTAACGCGGCAAAAACTCAGATCGCGCTAACGCCGTACTTATCCCGATAAGCAGCAGCCTTTTCCCGATACCCAGCCAGCGCCGGGTCGCCCGCGTTATCCAGATACCCAAGCAGGTCATCCAGATTCGCAATCGACACCACCGGCATGCCGTACTGCGCCTGCACATCCTGCACCGCAGAGCGCTCGCCGATATCCACGGCGTTGCCGCTGCGCTCCATCCGATCCATCAGGATCAGCACAGCAGCCGGGGTCGCGCCGGCGGCGCGAATCAGCTCGACGGACTCGCGCACCGAGGTGCCGGCAGAGATCACGTCATCGACGATCACCACCCGGCCCTGCAGCTTCGCGCCGACCAGGCTGCCGCCTTCGCCGTGGTCCTTGGCTTCCTTGCGGTTGTACGCAAAGCCCACATTGCGGCCCAGGCCTGCGAGCGCCACGGCGGTGGCCGACGCGAGCGTGATGCCCTTGTAGGCCGGCCCGAACAGCATGTCGAACTCGACACCCGAGTCCAGCAGGGTTTTCGCATAGAATTGCGCGACTTGGCCCAGCAGGGCGCCGTCTGCGAACTTGCCGGCGTTGAAGAAATAGGGCGACGTCCGCCCCGCCTTGGTCACGAATTCCCCGAACGACAGCACGCCGGCTTCCACCGCAAAGCGGATGAAGGATTGGCGCAACTCGCTGTTTTGGCTCATCTTTTTTTCTCTGGTCCGCAAAAAAGTCCCCCCATGTTACGCATCATTTCCGCCAACCTCAACGGCGTGCGCTCCGCTGCCAGCAAAGGCTTTTTTGATTGGATGGGCAAGCAGGACGCCGACTTCGTCTGCGTGCAGGAACTGAAATGCGCGCAAGACGACATGACCCCGGAATTTCTGGCGCCGCACGGCTATCACGGCGTGTTCCAGCACGCGGTAAAGAAAGGCTACAGCGGCGCGGGCCTGTACACGCGCCACAAGCCAGACGAAGTCATCGTCGGCTTCGATAACGGCGAGTTCGATGCCGAAGGCCGCTACGTCGAGGCCCGCTACGGCAAGCTGTCGGTCATCTCGGTCTACGTGCCGTCGGGCTCCAGCGGCGAAGAGCGTCAGCAGGCCAAGTTCCGCTTCATGGACCTGTTCATGGAGCACCTCAAGGACCTGCGCCACGAAAAGGGCCGCGAGGTCGTGCTGTGCGGCGACGTCAACATCGTGCACAAGGAAATCGACATCAAGAACTGGAAGGGCAACCAGAAGAACTCCGGCTGCCTCCCTGAAGAGCGCGCGTGGCTGACCAAGCTCTTCGATGAGGTCGGCTACGTGGACGTGTTCCGCACGCTCGACCAGCGCCCCGAGCAGTACACGTGGTGGAGCAACCGCGGCCAGGCATACGCGAAGAACGTCGGGTGGCGGATCGATTACCAGATCGCCACGCCGGGCATTGCCGCCACGGCACGCCGCGCGTCGATCTTCAAGGACATCAAGTTCAGCGACCACGCGCCGCTGACGATCGATTACGACACGAAGCCGCACTGGTAAGCGGCACTAAAAACACTTCATAGCGCTGCCGCGGAAATGTCTTCGTCAGCCGCTACAATGCAAACCTCACGCGCCGGCATCGCTTGCCGGCGTTGTCTTTAGCCCCCAGTTTTTTAGCGAGATCACCATGGCATTCAAGGTTTTCGTCGACGGTCAGGAAGGCACCACCGGCCTACGCCTGCTCGATTATCTGTCGCAGCGCGACGATATCGAGCTCCTGCGCATCGCCGAAGACAAGCGCAAGGATTCAGCCGAGCGCGCCAAATTCCTGAATGCCGCCGATGTCGCATTCCTGTGCCTGCCCGACGTCGCCTCGCGCGAGGCCGTCTCGCTGGTCAACAACCCGAACACCTGCATCATCGACGCCAGCACCGCGTTCCGCACGTCGGACGACTGGGTCTACGGCCTGCCCGAACTGGCCCAGGGTCAGCGCGAGCGCCTGCGTAACACCAAGCGCATCGCCGTGCCGGGCTGCCACGCCAGTGCGTTCGTGCTGCTGATGCGTCCGCTGGTGGACGCGGGCATCGTCCCGGCCGACTACCCGGTCACCGCGTTCTCGCTCACCGGTTACAGCGGTGGCGGCAAAGCGATGATTGCCGACTACCTCGCCGCCAATAATCCGAAGCTCGACAGCCCGCGTCCGTACGCGCTGGCGCTGGCGCACAAGCACCTGCCGGAGATGCGCGTGCAGAGCAAGCTGTCGCTCGCACCGATCTTCACGCCGGTCGTCGGCAATTTCCTCAAGGGCCTGGCCGTGACGATCGGCCTGCACCCGCAGCACCTGGCCCGCAAGGTGAGCCCGGCGGACATCGCCCGCGTGCTGGCCGATTACTACCAGGGCGAGCAGTTCATCCGCGTGGCGCCGGCTGACAACGTTGCGACGCTCGACAACGGCTTCTTCGACGTGCAGGGCGCCAACGACACCAACCGTGCCGACCTGTTCGTGTTCGGTTCGGACGAGCGCATGGTCGTCACGGCGCGTCTGGACAACCTGGGCAAGGGCGCGGCCGGTGCGGCGGTGCAATGCATGAACGTGCATCTGGGCGTGGATGAAGCGACCAGCCTGCATGTGGAAGCGCCGATTCCCGCAGCTGGCGCCGAGCACGCCGTGCGCGAAGCCGCGCCGGGTTTCGCGAGCTGATTGCCGCCTGAGCGGAAACGAAAAACGCGCCTTCGGGCGCGTTTTTCTTTGGCCGTTTTGACGACCCGGGGCTTACTTGCTCTGCGCCCCCGCCGGGATGTTGAACAACATGCCGCCGCCGTTGCCGCCCGCCATCACGCTCGGCGTCACGCCGTTCCATTTCTCGATGGCGGCACGTTCGAGCTTCAAGCGTTCCCAGGCGAGCAGCCGGTCATCCAGCGACGAGGCGAGCGCATGGTTGGCAGCGGCTTCGCCTTCGGCAATCGCCACTTTCTTCTTCGCCTCGGCCTGGGCGGAGCGCACTTCATTTTCAGTGCGGATCGCGTCTTGGATGGCCTTGGTCTTGGCGCTCACTGCATCGAGCAGCGCACGCGGCGGGCGCAGCGAGCCGACGATGCCGAACTGCTTGATCGACACGCCCAGCGGTGCGAGCCGCGTGTCCAGCTCCTTGGTCAGCCGCGCGACAAACTCTTCCTTCTTGCCGCCGTTCACGTCGTCAAAGTTGTATTCCGAGCCCATGACGACGATCACGTTGCGCGCGGTGTCGCGCAGGTAGCCGTGCGTGAACGTCTCGATGCGATCGGCGCGGAAGTTGGTGTAGAAGGCCGGCACCTTCTCGCGGTCGAGCTGGTACGAGACAGCCACGTCCACGTTGACGGGCACGGCGTCCTTCGTGTTGAACGTCAGTTCTTCGTTGAGGGCGCGGCCTTCGTTCACGTCTTGCGTCCAGATCACGCGCTGCACGTAAGTCGGGTACTGAATGATCGCCGTCTGCACGGGGTTGTAGAACACGAACCCGGTGACGACGTTTTCATGCGTGATGCCGCGATCGACGAGCCGGTTGATCTTGATGCCCGTGTAGCCGGGCGGAATGATCTGCCAGTTCAGCAGGAAAGTCCGCCCGATCACCAGCGCCGCGACGGCGCCGAAGACGAGCGCGAGCAGTTTGACCGGCAGCTTGCTTGCCGTGACTTGAGGCATGAGGGTTCCCCTTGCTTGTTGGTTTGCTTCTGAGGTGTGGCTGGCGGGGTGGGCGCTGCTTACGCAGCGGCCCACTTGCTGGCGCAGGAATCGTCAGCGATTCCCGTCAGGGATGGCCGCGCCCGGTGGGCGGGTGCTGGCAAGCGAGCTTGCCAATGGTGATGAGGCGGTGAGCTTCAATACGGCCGAGATGGCGCATTGCGATGCCCGGATGTTGCGATGCACAAAGTATAGGTCGGCGCCGGAATTTTGCTCCCCCCCGGAAGCACTAGAGCACCACTTCGAATGCCCGGCGCAGGGCCGCCGAATCAGGCGTCACCGGGGTTGATGCGCGCGGGGTTCCAGCCCAGCGCGTTGTACATGTGATAGCGCGCGATGCCGATCCACTCGTGCAGTGCGAAATCGGTCAGCGCAAAGTTGTATGCCATCGGCAAGGGCGACGCCGCGGCCTGCAGATCGTCGGCGCGCACCGGAATCGGCGCCATGCCGAAGTGCGTGAAATACAGCAGGCTGCGCCGCAGGTGGATGGCGGACGACACGAGCACCGTGCGGTCCGGCGCGTATTGCGCCAACACCGTGCGCGAGAATTGCGCGTTCTGCCACGTGTTCATGCTCTGGGGCTCTATGAGCACGTCGTCCTTGGCGACGCCCAGCCTGACAAGCTCGCGCTGATACACGGTGGCTTCCGGCGAGCCATGGTGACGTGCATCGCCGCCGCTGACGAGGACCTTGCAATCGCCATCCGACTTGCGGCACGCCTGGTACAGCTGTGTGGTTTCCACCAGCCGCGGATACGAGAACAGCCCCGGCTCGACCGAGTCGCCCACGCGGAACGTGCCCGCGCCCAGCAGCACGATGGCGTTGCGCGTGCCCCATTGGATGTGCGGCTCGTTCTCGAACGGTTTTTCGAGCGAATCGAGCAGCCAGGCCGGCACCGGCCCGCAGCCGATCGCGATCACCAGCACACCACAGAACACCGCCAGCCCGCGCGCAGCCCGACGTCGGCCGCGCGCTGCACACACCGCTGCCACGATCACCAGCACACACAGGATGGTCAGGCTCACACGCTCCTCCAGGTTGGCGCCCCACGCGCACACGTGAGCCGCCATCGTAAAGAGGAACGGCCCGGCGCGCGACCCGTTTGCTTACGGGGTTGTTGCGGCCGATTGCGGATATTGCAACACGCTAGAGCGACAGCCCTTGCGACGCGCGGAAGTCGTCTGCCTGTTCGATTTTCAACCCTGCTCGCTCGGCGTACAGGCGGGCCTCTTGCAGCAAATCCGCCCGGATGGGAAACGCAAAGTAGTCGTCGCCGCCAGTGTCGACGTGCAGCAATTCGTAGCCATGCGGACGCAGCCACGCGCCAAAATCGAGCAGGCCGTCGGCAACGGTGCGCTCGGCTTCAGCGCGGGCCCATTCCCAACGCGCCCCGATGCCGAGCGTGTCGAGCAGCTTCTCTGCCTGCCATTCGATTTCATCCCAGGCTTTCCAATCGACCGAGATGGCCAGCGTCCACGGGGCGCCATCTCCCAGGTTTCGGGCGAGTGACCATGTCAGCAGGCCGGCGATGTCGTCGCCGGGGAGGTCACCGGTTCGTACGGAATCGGCTATCTGATCGGCCTCAGCCTGCCCGCACGGGCTTCCTACAAGGCGCACGAATTCGGCGAGGGCATCGAGCGTTTCCGCGCTGGGAGAGAAGTCGTCCCGCAGGATGTCGTCGTCGCGCAGCGGATCTTCCGATACCGGTGTCGACGCAGGCCGGCTGAACAGGTGTTTGAATCGCTTCAGCATGAAGGTGTTCTCCTTTCTGCGGGGTTCAGCCGCCAACGCCACCGATCTTACCCAGCAGTTCGCGCAACATCGCCCGCTCCGCCGGACTCAGCGCCGCAAGCATCCGTTCTTCTGTCTGCACATGCGAGGCGACCAGTCCGTCGACCAACGCGAAGCCTTCGTCGGTCAGCACGATCTGCAGCCCGCGCCGGTCGTCTGGATCGGTCTTGCGGGCGATCAGGCCGCGTTTTTCCAGCCGGTCGAGCCGGTTTGTCATGGCGGAGGTCGACAGCATCATGTCCTTGGCCAGCGCCGAAGGCGACAGCGCCTGGTCGCGGCCGTTGCGACGCAGCGTCAGCAGCACGTCAAAGCCCGCCATGTCGAGATCGGCTCCCGCCACGTTGGCGACCACGCCGCTGCGCAGCCGCTCGCCGGCGCGCCAGACATCGCCGCAGACTGCCATCGGGCTCGGGTCGATGTCGGGGCGCTCGCGCCGCCATTGCGCGAGGATGTTGTCCATCGGTGCCCCTTGCGGGGATGTGGAATCGCCTTGACCCATAAAACTCCTCATCCTAGTATTTCGACATCGAATTACTTGATGTCGAGACTTTAGGAATCGTATCGGGTTTGGCCGAGCGAGACAACGCGAGCCGTGATGGTTCCCGCTGAAGCCACAGGGCGTCGACGCGAGCGGGTGCTATGTAGCGGAACACGCATGAAACCTGTCCAAGCGACTCATTACTTCGATATCAAATAACGTGACATGGAGATTTCTCATGCAGTTCAACCGCCTGGCGCTCATGTTGGCTACCGCTGCGGCACCCGTTCTGTGGGGCACGACATATCTGGTGTTCACGCAAACGCTGCCCGTTGGTCACCCGTTGCTGGTCGGCGCGCTGCGTGCGCTCCCGGCAGGGGTGCTGCTCATGCTTCTCGGCCCGGGCCTGCCGCCGCGTAGCAAGTTGCTTCCCTTGCTGTTTCTCGGGCTGGCGAATATTGGCGTGTTCTTCGCGCTCTTGTTCTTGGCGGCGCAGCGCCTGCCAGGTGGCGTGGCAGCGACGATCATGTCGGCGCAACCGCTGGTGGTGGCGCTGCTGGCGTGGCCCCTGCTGGCCCGCAAGCCGCGTCCGGCGCAACTGGCGGCAGCGCTGGCAGGGTCGACGGGGGTGGGGCTGCTGATTCTCGGCCCAGCGGCCAGGCTCGATGCGATTGGTGTGGCGGCAGCCCTGGCCGCTGCGTTTTCGATGGCGATCGGCACCGTGCTCATTGAACGCTGGGGCCGAATCGGCACGCCGCTCGCGCTGGCTGCCTGGCAGCTCGCGCTGGGCGGGCTGGTGCTGCTGCCGGTGGCGCTGTGTGTGGAAGGTTTGCCGCCCATGCTCACAGCGCGCAACGCGGTGGGCTTCGCTTACCTTATCGTCATCGGCACGGCGTTGGGCTACTGGCTGTGGGTGCGCGGTATCGGCGTGCTTGGCGCAGATGTGACGTTTCTGTCTTTGCTCAGCCCGCTGACGGCGACCGTGCTCGGCGCGCTGGTCCTGGGCGAGTGGTTCAGCCCGATGCAGACGGGCGGCGCGGTGCTGATCCTGGGCGCAACGGTGGCGGGGATGGCGTTGTCGCGGCGGGCACGGCGAGAGCCCGCAGTGCAGCGTCCTGGCTCAAGCGAGCAGCTGCAGCCGCATTGATTTGCACACTACCGCCGCACCATCGGCCGCATCGGCGCTTCGTCGCCATTATCAACAGGCGCAGCCCCCAGATATTGCATGTTCGACCGATATTCGGGCAGTTTCGCCATCGTCATATGGCGGGCATCGGCAAACAGCGTGAGCGTTTCTGGCAAATGGCGTGACAGCACCGCCATCCGGGTGCGCCCCGATGGGTGTGTCGACAGAAACTGCTTTTGCTCCGTCCCGCCGATCGAACCCATTTTCTGCCACAGCGTGAGGGCGGCGCGCGGGTCGTAGCCGGCGCGGGAGGCGATGTCCATGCCGACCAGGTCGGCCTCGGTTTCCTCCGCACGCGAGAACGCCAGCAGGTGCATCTTGGCGCCTTCGCCGAGGTCCGTATCGCCCCGGTTGCCGAAGCCGAACAATTGCGAGATGACGTTGGCGCCCAGGTTGGTGATTTCACGCTGGCCGGCGCGGGCGCGGGCGTGTTCGCGCAACGCGTGGGCGATCTCGTGGCCGAGCGCCATGGCGAGTTCGTCGTCCGTCAGCTTGAACTGTTCGAGCAGGCCCGAGAACACGGCGATTTTGCCGCCGGGCATGCAGAACGCGTTCACCTGCGACGAGCCGATCAAGTTGACGTCCCACTGCCAGTGCGTGGCGTCGGGGTTCCAGCGCGGTGCCTGAGGTGTGAGCCGTTTGACGATGCCGCGGATGCGGATCAGATCCGGCACGTTGTCCGGCGCCAGCGCGCCTTCGTGGGCCGCGTTGTCGATGATCCCCTGATATTCGGCCAGCGCGCGCTTATCGATTTCCTCGGCCGGAATGACGAGCCGGATGTTGGGCGATGTGGTGGTGGGCGCTTCCAGCTTCACGCCGTCGGCGGGGACGGGCAGCGGGCCGTCCATGGCGGTTGCCCACGCAGATAGCGCGAGGCCGAAAGTGGTCAGCAGGGAGCGTGTGACGCGGGGCATATGGGTGAGGGGACGGATCCGTGCGACATAATATCGGCCAACGCCGCGCGCCACGCTACGTGGCAACCCGCATTCGCCTTCGCCACCGGCCTGCCGCATGACCTTCCACGATTACCTCGATATTTTCCGCAACCGCCGCATCGGCGCCATGTTGTTGCTGGGCTTTGCCTCCGGCCTGCCGCTGGCGCTCACCTCGGGCACGCTGCAGGCGTGGATGACGGTGGAAGGGCTGGATATCCGCACCATCGGGCTGTTCTCGCTGGTGGGGCAGGCCTATATCTTCAAATTCCTGTGGGCGCCGTTGATGGACCGCTTCACGCCGCCGCTGATGGGCCGTCGGCGCGGCTGGCTGGTGCTCACGCAGGCTGGGCTGGTGGCGTCGATTGCAGCCATGGCCTTCACGCCGCCGCACGCCGCGCTCTGGGCGCTGGCGGGGCTGGCGGTGCTGGTGGCGTTTTTATCCGCGTCGCAGGACATCGTCTTCGATGCCTACAGCACCGATGTGCTGCATACGAGCGAGCGCGGCGTCGGCGCGGCCGTGAAGGTTCTGGGTTATCGGCTGGCGATGCTGGTGTCGGGCGGCCTGGCGCTGTATCTCGCCGATCGCGTGATGGGCTGGAGCAACATGTATCTGCTGATGGCCGGGTTGATGGCGCTGGGCATCATCACGACGCTGTGGTCGCCCGAGCCGGAGGTATCGGCGCGCCCACCGCGCAGCCTGCAGGAAGCGGTGGTCGGCCCGCTGCGGGACTTTTTCTCGCGCCGTGGCGCCTGGGCGCTGCTGGCGCTGATCGTGCTCTACAAGCTGGGCGATGCGTTTGCGGGCAGCCTGTCCACCACGTTCCTGATCCGCGGTGTCGGCTTTTCCGCGGGTGAGGTCGGCATCGTCAACAAGACGCTCGGCTTGGCCGCCACCATCGTGGGCGCGCTGTATGGCGGCACGCTGATGGTCCGGCTGGGGCTGGTGCGCGCGCTGCTGATCTTCGGCGTGCTGCAGGCGGTGTCGAACCTCGGCTACTGGGTGCTGGCGGTGACGCCGCAGCACCTGTGGACGATGGCGGTGGCCATCGGCATCGAGAACATCTGCGGTGGCATGGGCACGGCGGCCTTTGTGGCGCTGCTGATGGCGCTGTGCAACCGGTCGTTCTCGGCGACGCAGTATGCGTTGCTGTCGGCGCTGGCCTCCATCGGCCGCGTGTACGTCGGGCCCACTTCGGGCTACCTCGTTGAAGCCTACGGCTGGCCCGCGTTCTATCTGATGACCGTGGTGTTTGCCTTCCCGGGCCTGGCGCTGCTGTGGTGGATGCGCGGCACGATCGGCCGCTACGAAGCCGAGCAGAACGAACGCGCCTTGGAAGCCAACGCGGCCAAGGCCGCGTCAGCCTGATCGACTAACCCAAGCGGTTCGAGCGGTCTGCATCCGCAAAGCCGGCCAGCGGCAGCGCCGCATCGATGCCTTTGCCCAGCGCGATGGCTTTGAACAGCTCGCCCATTTCTGCCTCGGACAGCAGCTTCTGCACGGCATTGGCGGCCGGCAGAAACTGCATCGGGTCGGACGGATCGAGCCTCATCAGCAATTCGCCCACACCGGCGCTCAACAGAAAGCGCGCCTGGCTCGTATAGCCGAGCAGTTCCAGCCCGGCTTCCTGGCCCGCCTGTGCAATCCCCGAAAAATCGACGTGCGCGGTGATGTCCTGCAGGCCGGGCAGCCAGAACGGATCGTCGTGCGCGTGCTGGCGGTAGTGGCACATGAGCGTGCCGTTGGCGCGGTGCGCGTGGTAGTACTCGGCGGCCGGGAAACCGTAGTCGATCAGCAGCAGCAGGCCGCGCTCGAGTGCCGCGCCGACACTGCGGATGAAGCCCTCGCCGGCTTCGTGCGATTCGGTCACGAAGTCGTCCGTGCCGGGCAGGGCGGCCAG
Organism: Ralstonia pickettii; assembly: GCF_016466415.2. Lineage (NCBI taxonomy): Bacteria > Pseudomonadati > Pseudomonadota > Betaproteobacteria > Burkholderiales > Burkholderiaceae > Ralstonia > Ralstonia pickettii. Next base: position 56,952 of record NZ_CP066771.1, read on the forward strand.
CTTGGCGGGCACCTCCGACAGACTCACGGGCCGGTCTTCCCATTGCAGGCCGTTGTCGGCATCGAGCACCACGCCGCGCTGGTGCCACACGCCGTCGCGGCGCGCCCAGAGCGACACGGGCATCGCATCGAGCACTTCGTTGCCGACCATCACGCCTGTGAACGGCGCGGGCAACGTGTCATGCCACCGCGCGAGGGCGCCCAGCTCGGGGCCGAGCGCAGTCAGACGCTCCTGCTGGCGCTGGCGCAGCTCGCCGGAGAGTTCGACGATGCCGTAGCTGTCGGGCCGCGCGCCCAGCGCATCCAATTCGGTGAGGATGTCGGCGGCAAGCTTGCCGGTGCCGGCGCCAAATTCCAGCACGCGACGCTGGCCTTCGGGCAATGCCTGCAGCACTTGCGCGATCTGGTGTGCCACGGTGCGCCCGAAGAACGGCGTCAGTTCCGGCGCGGTGATGAAGTCGCCGCCGTCCTCCACGCGCCTGCCGAACTTGGCCGCGCCGCCGCTGTAATAGCCCAGGCCGGGCGCGTAAAGCGCCAGTTCCATGTAGCGGTCGAACGGAAGCCAGCCCCCGGCGGCCGCAATGGCGTCGGCGATCACGGCGAACAGGTGCGCGGACTGCGCCTGCGCCGCCTCGTTGGGAAGCGGTAAACTCATGGTTTTGCTCATCGGCGAATTGTAAACAATGGCGCAGACGCCCAACCAGTCCACTGCGGAATCGACCGCAGAATCCGCTACACAGCGGCGCATCGCTCTCGTCACAGGCGCAGGCCGTCGCGTGGGGCGCGTCATTGCCCTGGCCCTGGCCCGTCACGGCTGGGATGTGGCAGTGCATTGCCACCGCTCGCGCACCGAGGCCGACGCCGTGGCCGCCGAGATCACCGCCATGGGCCGGCGCGCCGCCGTGCTGCAGGCCGACCTGTCGGACGAAGCCGCCGCCGGCCGCCTGATCGCCGATTGCAGCGCTGCATTGGGTACGCCCACGTGCCTGGTCAACAACGCGTCGCTGTTCCAGTACGACGTCGCGACCAGCTTCAGCTATGCGTCGCTCGATACGCACATGCGCACCAACGTGGCGGCGCCGCTGCTGCTGTCGCGCGAGCTGCACCGTGCGCTGACTGCCGATGGCGCCGAGCACCGCGGCGTCGTCATCAATCTGCTCGACCAGAAGCTCGATAACCTGAACCCGGATTTCCTCTCTTACACGTTGTCGAAGGCGGCGCTGTCGACCGCCACGATGCAGCTTGCGCAGGCGCTGGCGCCCGCGCTGCGCGTGGTGGGCGTGGCGCCGGGCATCACGATGGTGTCGGGCGACCAGTCGCAAGGCGGGTTTGCACGCGCGCACCAGATGACGCCGCTGGGCCAGTCGTCCACGCCGGAAGACATCGCCGAGGCGGTGTGCTACCTCGCCACCGCCCGCGCCGTCACCGGCACCACACTGTTCGTCGACGGAGGCCAGCACCTGATGCCGCTGGCTCGCGACGTGATGTTCCTGACTGAATAATCTTTCCCCGGACGCCCCATGCTTTCCCTGCTATCCCACCCGCGCCTGTCGCACTGCCGCCGCATGTTTCTGCGCAATTACGAAGTGCAGATCAACATCGGCGTGCATGAATTCGAGAAGAAGGGCGAGCAGCGCGTCCTGATCAACATCGAGCTGTACGTGCCGCTGGAGCATTCGTCGCCCACGGAAGACAAGCTGCATGAAGTGGTGGATTACGACTTCATGCGCGAGACCGTGGCGCGGCGCATGGCGCAAGGCCATATCCATCTGCAGGAGACGCTGTGCGATGACGTGCTGACGGCGATGCTCAAGCACCCGCATGTGCTGGCCGCGCGGGTGTCGACGGAGAAGCCGGATGTGTATCCGGATTGTGAGTCGGTGGGGGTGGAGGTGTTTCGGATCAAGGAACAGGCCTGAGCGCTTGTTCTTCTTTGCACCACCGGCGTTTGTGGTGCATCCCTTGTTTCATCCCCTGCCGGGGCTGACTCACTTTCTTTGTCTTGCCAAAGAAAGTAACCAAAGAAAGGCGCGCCCGATGCGGCGAAAAACTCCTTGAATTTATGTCGCAAGGAGGGGAAGGGAAAAACTCGCTGCGCTCAGACAGTTTCCCTTCCTTTTTCCTCCTTGCAACAGAAATTCAAGGCGCCGCATAGGGCAGGGTACGGCCACACGGTCTGTGTGCGGGCGTTGGCGGTCCGCTTTTTTTTACGGCGGCTTAAGCCGCCGTTGCGTATTCGCGGCGCTGGGCGTGCAGCGCGCCTGCGACGCTGGCCAGCAGGTCCAGGGCCAGATGCGCTGTGATTCCGTCCTTGTCGTGGCGCGGGTTGTATTCCACCAGTTCGAATGCGGCAAACCGTGCGTCGCGCGCGCACGCGGCGAGTGCTTGCGCCATGCCCTGCCCGGTGAGGCCGTCTGTTTCGGGCGTGCCGACGCCCGGCGCGACGGCGGGGTCGAAGGCGTCCAGATCGAGTGTCACGCCAAAGGCGGCCGTGTCCGATTTGACTTGGCGGATGGCGTCGGCCATGACGGCGCGCAGACCATTGCGTGCCACTTCGGCGGCGTCGATGACGCGCACGCCAAGCAGGTCAAGCAACGCGCGTTCGGCGGGCTCGTAGCTGCGCGCGCCGATCACCACCACGTGTTCCGGCAGCAGCTTCGGCGCGGCATCGCGGATCTGCGTGAGGGCCGCTGCACCGTGGCCGAGCAGCGCCGCCAGCGGCATGCCGTGGATGGCGCCGGAATCGCTCGTCTGCGGCGTGTGGCTGTCGAGATGGGCGTCGATCCAGATCAGGCCGAGCGGACCCTTCGGCCGCAAGGCGTTTGCCACGCCTGACCAGGTGCCGATGGCACAGGAGTGATCGCCGCCGATGACCACAGGCACATGCCCCTGGTGCACGCTGTGGGCGGTTGCGTCACCGAGCGCGCGCGAGAAACCGGCAACGCCCGGGAGCGCGGCCAAGCGCGCTGAGCGGCTGTGCCCGGCCGACGTGGCCAGTTCGATGTCGTGTACGAGCGTGGCCTGCGTGTCCGGCGTCTGCAATCGCGCCAGCGCGCCGGCCTCGAGCAGCGCACGCGGGCCGTCCTTGCAGCCGTCGTCTTGCGCTCCGCAGCCGATGGCCGCGCCGATCAGATCGATGATGGTCATGTCACTCCCCTTGCAAGTTCTTCCGTCACGCCACCTTGCGCCGTGGCCAGCCGGCCAGCGTCTGGCGGATGGCCTCCAGTGCCAGTGCCAGTTCAGCTTCGCCAATCACCAGCGGCGGTGTCAGGCGCACCACGTTGCCGTAGGTGTCCTTGGTCAGAACGCCGCGCTCAGCCAGCGCGAAGGCGAAGTCGTGCGCGTCGATGTCGGCATCGAGTTGCAGGCCGATCATCAAGCCGCGCCCGCGCACCTGCCGCACGCCGTGGCCAACGAGCGTCTTCAGTTCGTTGACGAACGCTGCGCCCACGCGCGCGGCACGCTGTGGCAGTTGTTCTTCAATCAGCAAGCCGAGTGCCGCGCGTCCGATGTGCGCTGCGAGCGGGTTGCCGCCAAACGTGGAGCCGTGGTCGCCCGGGTGGAACACGCCGATGACCGCCTCGCGCCCGGCAATGGCCGATACGGGCACCATGCCGCCGCCGAGCGCCTTGCCCAGCACCACCAGATCGGCGTCCACGCCTTCATGCCAGCTCGCCAGCACATCACCGGTTCGGCCCAGGCCCGTTTGCACCTCGTCGCAGACGAGGAGCACGTTGTGCCGCGTGGCAAGTTCACGCGCGAGTTTGAGGTAGCCGGCGGGCGGTTCGACGATGCCGCCTTCGCCTTGCACCGGCTCCATCAGGATGGCGCCCGTGTTGGGCCCGATCGCCGCACGTAGCGCATCAGCGTCGCCGAACGGAATGCGCCGGAAGCCCGCCGCGAACGGGCCGAATCCATAGCGGTATTGATCGTGCGAGGAGAACCCGACGATCGTTGTCGTGCGGCCGTGGAAATTGTTGTCGAAGACGACGATTTCGGCCGCCTCGGGCGGCAGGCCCTTCACGTCGCGCGCCCATTTTCGGGCTGCTTTGATCGCGGTTTCGACGGCTTCCGCGCCGGTGTTCATGGGCAGCGCGCGGTCCATGCGCGTGATGCGGCAGACGTCAGCCAGGAAGGGCCCCAGCTCGGTATTGTGGAAGGCGCGCGACGTGAGCGTCAGCCGGCCGGCCTGCTCCGTCAGTGCAGCAACGAGTTTCGGATGTGAATGTCCGAAGCTGACGGCCGAATACGCCGACATCATGTCGAGGTAGCGCCGGCCGTCCGTATCGAACAGCCACACGCCTTCGCCGCGTTCCAGCATGACCGGCAACGGCGCGTAGTTGTGTGCGCCGTAGCGGTCTTCCAATGCATAGCTCGGATGTTGCATTGCGGTCGTCATGATGGCCTCCTGCCTGGATCGGTCGTTCACTTGCGGCGCATTGTGCGATCTGACAGACTTGAAATCAAATCGAATGTTTTTCGTTTTTCGATCCAAAAATTTGATAGATAAGGGCACCCGTCTTCTGCCATGTCGCACTCGCCGCTGCGCTATCTGCATAGCTTCCTGACCGTCGCCAACGAGGGCAGCTTCGTGCGGGCGGCAGACCGCCTCGCCGTGTCGCAACCGGCGTTGTCGTACCAGATGCGGCAGCTCGAACAGTGGCTCGGCGTTCCCTTGTTTGAGCGCTCGGGGCGCAAGCTCGTGCTCACGCGCGCCGGCACGTCGGTGCGGGCGTGGTGCCGTGATGCGTTTGCCGGGTTGGATGAACTCCGCGCCGCATTGCACAGCGGCGAGATGGAGCGCGTGTCGCTCAAGCTGGCGAGCGGCTCCAGCTTCGGGCGCTATGTGCTGATGCCGGCGCTCCTGACGCCGTCGCCCGAGTCGGATGCGCCGCTGTTGGACGACGTGCGCCTCGAACTCGCCTTCGGCAGCGACGAAGAGGTCTTCGGCCACGTCGAATCCGGCCGCGCCGATCTCGGTTTCGTCTACACGCCGCGCACGTCTCGCCTATTTGAGCACCACGCCGTCTATACCGAAGAGTTCGTGCTGGCCTGCAGCGCCCGCGCACTGCGTGAGCACGCTGCGCCACGCACGCTGGCCGACTGCGCGGCACTGCCCTTCGTCACCTACGACGAATCCGATGCGGTCTACGGGCTGTGGTTCAGGGCGCTGTTCCGGCGCATGCCCGAGACGACCGTCAGCGCACATCACGTGTCCGACCTGGAAGAGGTGAGCACATTGGTGGAGGCCGACATGGGCTGGTCGGTGCTGCCGCTGCATGCCATTCAGGATGCAGTGGAGCGCGGGCGCCTGGAGGTCGTGCGCCCGATCGTGGCGCGGCGCTGCCTGAACACCGTGTTTGCCGTGCGCCGCACATCGAGCTTTCCGAGCGAAGCCCAAGACCGTTTGCTGGTGCGGTTGGCACAGCTTGACGCCGCGGCGCGCGTGTAGGTGCCGGTCGCGACCTTCCAGGCCGATTTGCGATCCGCCAAATGCCGCCTTGAAATTAATTAACTAGACAATTAATATCTGCGGCATGGCAACCCGCAAACCTTCCCCGCGCGGCCCGGGCCGCCCCCGTCGTCAGGATGGCGCGGCGCAGGACGGCCTCCGCGACCGTTTGCTCGACATCGCTGTCACCCTGTTTGCGCGCGACGGCGTTGGCCCGACCACGCTTGCCGCCATCGCGCGCGAAGCCGGGGTGACTGCACCGATGGTGCATTACCACTTCAAGACGCGCGATCAGTTGCTCGATGCGGTGGTGGAGGTGCGCATCCGCCCGTTGATCGATCAAGTGACGGGCCCTGCGCTGGCGATCATCGCCGATGGCGCGCATCTGCCTGACCTCGCGCAGACCATGGCCGGTGTCGCGCAGCGCATGGTGGCGGTGGCCAAGGCCACGCCGTGGTTTCCGACGCTATGGATTCGCGAGATCGCCAGCGAGGGCGGTCAGTTGCGCGAGCGTGTGTTCGCGCGCATTGCGCTGGAGCGCGCCACGTTGCTGGTCGACCGCATTGCCCGCGCACAAGCCGCCGGGGCGGTGAACGCGGCACTGCAGCCACCGCTGGTGATGGTGTCGGTGATTGGCCTGGCGATGCTGCCTTTGGCAACGCGCGCGCTCTGGGGCCGCCTGCCGCTGGCGGATCGGGTCAGCGACGAGGACATCGGGCGGCACGTGGCCGCGCTGCTGTTGCACGGTATCGGCCCGGTCGCACCGCCCGAGGACGCCAGCAGGCAGAAGACGAAGCCAAAGTCGACGCCTGAGAGCACGGGGCGCAAGTAGGCGAACACGGCACGCAATCGAATCAATCGCAACAATCGAACCAATCGAATCCCGCGGAGGGCGGTATGCGGCAAGCGTTGTGCATCGGCAGGGCTGGGTGTGTGGCGGCGGTATCGGCTGCGGCAATGGTGTTGGTGGGCTGCGCCAAACACGACGACCGCACCTACCAGGGCTATGTGGAAGGCGAGTTCGTCTACGTGGCCTCGCCGGTGGGCGGGCGGCTCGAACATCTCGGTGTGCAGCGTGGGCAGACCGTCAACGCGGGTGCGCCGCTCTTCGTGCTGGAATCGGTGGACGAGACGGCGGCCCGCCAGCAGGCTGCCGCGCAACTGCAAGGCGCCGAAGCGCAGCTTGCCGATCTGAACGTCGGCAAGCGCGTGCCGGAAGTGGACGCGGTGCGCGCGCAACTGGCCCAGGCGGTGGCGGCGGACAAGCTCTCGTCGACGCAGCTTGCGCGTGACGAAGCGCAGTTCCGCGCAGGTGGCATCGCGCAATCGCAGCTCGATGCAAGCCGCTCCAGCGCGCAGACCAACGCGCAGCGCGTGCGTGAACTGACCAACCAGCTGCGCATTGCCCAGTTGCCGGCGCGCAATGACCAGATCCGCGCGCAATCCGCCCAGGTGGAAGCGGCGCGTGCGGCTGTGGCGCAAGCCCAATGGCGGCTCGATCAGAAGGCACAGAAGGCTACGCAGGGCGGTCTCGTGTTCGACACGCTGTATCGCGAAGGCGAGTGGGTCGGCGCCGGCAGCCCCGTGGTGCGCATGCTGCCGGCGGCCAACGTCAAGGTGCGATTCTTCGTGCCGCAAGGCGTGCTCGGCGCGCTCAAGCCGGGGCAAGCCGCGCGCCTGCACTGCGATGGCTGCGCGGCGGATATCAACGCCACCGTTACCTACATCGCCACCGAAGCCGAATACACGCCGCCCGTCATCTACAGCAATACGACGCGCGACAAGCTTGTCTTCATGGTGGAAGCGCGGCCGACCGCGGCCGATGGCCCGAAGCTGCGCCCGGGCCAACCCGTGGAGGTGACGCTGCCATGAGCGCTACCAGCCACGACGGTCAACCGCACACACGTAACGGCGACTACGCCATCGACGTGCATGGCCTGAACAAGCACTTCGGCGACAAGCACGTTGTGAAAGACCTCTCCATGCGGGTCGCGCGCGGCGAGATCTTTGGCTTTCTGGGCCCCAATGGCAGCGGTAAGACCACGTCGATCCGCATGATGTGCGGGCTGCTGACGCCCGATAGCGGCAGTGGCTCGTGCCTCGGTTACGACATCCTTAAAGAGTCTGCGCAGATCAAACGGCGCGTCGGCTACATGACGCAGCGGTTCTCGTATTGGGACGATCTTTCGATTCGGGAGAACCTGGATTTCGTTGCGCGCCTGTACGAGATGCCCAATCGGCGCGAGGTGGTTGATCATGCGCTGGAGCATCTCGGGCTGGCCTCGCGCGCCAAGCAACTGGCGGGCGCGCTGTCGGGCGGCTGGAAGCAACGCCTGGCGCTGGCCGCGTGCATGCTCCACAAGCCTGAGCTGCTGCTGCTCGATGAACCCACCGCCGGCGTCGACCCGAAAGCGCGCCGCGATTTCTGGGAAGAGCTGCACCGGCTGGCGGCGGAGGGCATCTCGGTGCTCGTCAGCACGCACTACATGGACGAGGCCGAGCGCTGCCACAAGCTGGCCTACATCGCGTATGGCGAGCTGCTCGCACAAGGCACCGCCGATGAAGTGATCGCCGCGCAGCGCCTGTCGACGTGGTCGGTCTCGGGTGGCAATCTCGTGGAACTGGGCCGCAAGCTCGAAGGGCAGCCCGGCGTCGATCAGACCGTCGCGTTTGGTTCGGTGCTGCACGTGACCGGCGCGGATGCGCAAGCGCTGGAGGGCACGCTGCGCAAGCTCGCCGCAGAATTCGGCGCCCGCACCGCTCCGATCGACACCGGCCTCGAAGACGTGTTCATCCACATGATGAAGCGCTCCTCCGACAACTACGGGGCGCAACCATGAAGCCGGACGCCAATCGCTTTTCGTTGGTGCGTTGGTGGAGCGTGGTGCTCAAGGAGTTCCTGCAACTGCGCCGGGACCGCGTGACGTTCGCGATGATGATCGGCATTCCGATCATGCAGCTCTTCCTGTTTGGCTTTGCCATCAACGCCGACCCGAAGCACCTGCTGACCGGCGTGATTGCCGCAGACCAGAGCGAGTTCACGCGCAGCTTCCTGGCCAGCATGCGCAACTCCGACTACTTCGACTTGGCCACCACGCTGCCGGATGAAACCGCCGGGCGCGAGGCGCTTGCCAAGGGCCAGCTTCAGTTTGTCGTAACGATTCCACCGGACTTCACACGCAAGCTGGTGCGCGGCGAAAAGCCCTCGCTGCTCGTGGAGGCCGATGCCACCGACCCTGCCGCGACCGGCCTGGCTGTAGCGTCCCTCTCGCAACTGGTGCAGGGCGTCGTCAGCAAGGATATGAAGGGCGCATTGTCACCGCTGGCCGGGGGGGCGGGCGGATCTGCGAGCACAGCGCCGCCATTCGATGTGCGCATCCACAAGCTCTACAACCCGGAAGGCATCACGCAATACAACATCATCCCCGGTCTGATGGGCACCATCCTGACGATGACCATGGTGATGATGACGGGCCTGGCCATGACGCGCGAGCGCGAGCGCGGCACGATGGAAAACCTGCTCGCCACGCCGGTGCATCCGCTCGAGGTGATGACGGGCAAGATCGTGCCGTACATCTTCATCGGGCTGGTGCAGGTGACCATCATCCTGCTGATGGCGTTTTTCGTTTTTCAGGTTCCGTTTGTCGGCAGCGTGTGGATGGTCTACGTGTCGGCGCTGCTGTTTATCGTGGCGAGCCTGACGGTGGGGATTACGCTGTCGTCGCTGGCGCAGAACCAGCTGCAGGCGACGCAGCTGACTTTCTTCTACTTCCTACCGAACATCCTGCTGTCGGGCTTCATGTTTCCGTTCGTGGGGATGCCCAAGTGGGCGCAGGTGATTGGGAACCTGCTGCCGATGACGTACTTCAACCGGCTGACGCGCGGCATCCTGCTCAAGGGCAATGGCTGGTTTGAGCTGTGGCCGAGCATCTGGCCGTTGATGGTGTTTACGGTGGTGGTGCTGGGGGTGGCGTTGCGGTTTTATCGCAAGACGTTGGATTGAGGTGGCTATGTGGATGCTGCGGATTTCGTGGGGCGAGGGGAGTGATGTTGGTGGTCCATCCCCTGTTTCGTCCCCTGCCGGGGCCGACTTACTTGCTTTGTCTTGCCAAAGAAAGGTAAGCAAAGAAAGGCGCGCCCGAGATGGCGACTTCCCCTTGAATTTATGTAACCGGGCGGAGACGGGGAAAACTCGCTTCGCTCAGACAGTTCCCCGTCTTGTTTCCGCCCGCTTACACAAATTCAAGGCGCCATCTAGGGCAGGGTACGGCCAAACCATCGGTGGGCACCTATTGGCGGTGGGGCGTGCGTTGTTGGGTGGCGAGCGGTTGCTTGGCGTTGTGATTGTTGCCGCGTTATCTCTGAGCGGCTGTGCCGTCGGTCCCGATTTCAAAGCGCCGGCGGGGCCTGCGGCTAACGGGTATTCCGCGCAGCCCGTCTCGCGCGAAACCGCATCCGCGCCCGTTGTTGGCGGGGAAGCGCAGCATCTTGTCGATGCCAACGTGCCGGCCGATTGGTGGCGCCTGTTCCGGTCCCCCGCGCTCGATGCGTTGGTGGACGAGGCGTTGCGCGCGAGCCCGACGGTCATGCAGTCAGAGGCGCGCTTGCGTCAGGCGCAGGCCGAAGCGCAGGCGCAGTTCGGCTATGCGTTGCCTTCGGTGGATGGCACCGTGTCGGCCGTGCGTCAGCAGATCAACCCGGAGGCGTTCGGTTTCAACACGCCCAAGCCGGGGCCGTTCACGCTGTATTCGGCGTCGCTGTCGGTGTCGTATGCGCTGGATATTTTTGGCGGCGTGCGCCGCGCGCTGGAAGCATCGCAAGCGCAGGTCGATACACAGCGTTATGAGCTGGAGGCGGCGCGGCTGTCCCTTGCGGGCAATGTGGTGACGACGGCGGTGCGGATTGCCGCGCTGGAAGCGCAGATCGCCACCACACAGCGATTGGCGGCCGAGCAGCGCAAGCAGCTGGAAATCACTGAGCGGAGGCTGAGCGTGGGCGGCGTCGCGCAGGTCGATGCGTTCTCGCAGCGCACGCTCGTCGCGCAGACCGACGCCACGTTGCCGCCGCTCACGCAACAGGCCGCGCAGCAGCGGCACCGTCTATCGGTATTGCTGGGCCGCGAGCCCGGCGCCGGCTTGCCGGAGCTGCCGTCGCTTGACGCGCTGCATTTGCCCGATCCGCTGCCGGTGTCGCTGCCATCCACGCTCGCGCAGCGACGCCCCGACATTCGCGCCGCCGAAGCGATGTGGCACGAAGCCAGCGCCAACGTGGGCGTGGCCACGGCCAACCTGTTCCCACGCATCACGTTGTCCGCAGGGTTGGGTTCGGAAACCATCAGCTTCCGCAACCTGTTGGGCGCCGGGTCGAGCATCTGGAACCTGGGCGCCGGGCTCACGCAGCCAATCTTCCACGGCGGCACCCTGCGCGCGAAAAAACGCGAAGCCGAAGCCGCCTACGATGCAGCCGGCGCCGCCTACAAACAAGCCGTACTGCAAGGTCTGCAAGAAGTGGCCGACGCCCTGCACGCCGTCAACAACGACGCCCAAACGCTGCAGGCCCGAGCGCTGGCAACCGACCAAGCGCAACAGACCCTGCGCGCCGCCGAAGCTCGCCACGCCGCCGGCGGCATCAGCACGCTAACGTTGCTGGACGCCCAGCGCCAGGTCGATCAGGCCACGCTGCAACAGGTGCAGAGCCAGGCGGATCGGTTGCTGGATTCCGCCGCGCTCATGCAGGCGTTGGGTGGCGGTTGGCAGTAGCCTCTGCGTGATACTGGCGCGCTATATGACGACGGCGCTGCCGTCTCCGATGAGCGTCGCGCCGCATTCCGTCATGTCGCCGTGAAGGGCTGCGGGCTGGCCATCAATCAGCATGTCTGAGCTGACTTTACTGATGCTGTTTGGGCCATGAAGGGGGCAATCCACCATGTCGTGCAGGCGGGCAATGGGTTTGCCATCCAGCAGACTTTCTGATGAGCCTGTGGTGACGTGTCCGCCGTGCGAGTGTTGGCAGCCGACAGTGATCATGCTTCCTTGTAGTTCATCCATTGGTGCTACCTCCTACGATTTGGCGGGCGTTTCAGAATTTCTAGCGGGATGTACGGCACGAAGTGCCAGTTTTCCGCCTCGGGGTCGAATAGCCCAATCTGATCTGCATCGCTCGGCACGAGGCCGCGAACGTGATTCGCCTTATGAAAGGCACTGTGCATTGTGTGTGTGATCTGCGCCTGCTTCCACGTGGTGGATATCCGCTGTGCGGTTTCCTGCCAAGCGAAGAGGCCGACGCCCTCATGCAGATGATTAATCTCGCGCAGGACATCATCTGGAAAATCTATGCACAGTTCGTCTTGGTCAAGCTGAAGTCGGATGTCCCGCTGTAAGCGGTAGCTGACCAGGGGAGATTGCTGACCATCCAATAGTTGCGCGTCCTTTGCACGAAAGCCGCAGAGGATTTCCAGCGAGACACCTGCTGGAAATGCCGCCCTCAGGTCCTGGGGGCGAAGCGAGTCCAGCCGGATTGATCGGTACTCGCAATCGGGATTGTCCTTGCGGACCATATCCATCATGGCGTCAAACGGCGATAGATAGCAGCCCAGTACGGCACCACCGTCATCTTTGAGCGCGCGGATCAGCAGCGAGGTTGTGCTCGTGCCGCTTGGCCCTCGATCCCTCGCAAGCACCACATACAACACAGGCGTCGTGGTGATCGTTGTCATGTGCTCGCCTCCGCCAGTTTCTGAATAAGTGCCTCCGCCTCGGCGCGCGTGAGAACGCCTTCCCGCCGCCGGTATTTCTCCAGCGCCAGCATCCGGTCGATGTCATCGCGCGAGGGGTGGCCATTGGGGCCACTGGAAAAGCCGATAAAGTCATCGGCATAGGGGCGGGCGTAAGGGTCGTTCGGCTCGGGTTTGCAGGCCGCTTCGATCTCGGCGGGCCACCCGGGGTCGCTGCAGGTGATGAGCGTGAGCCAGCGGCAGGTCGCCTCCAGCAAGGTGAAGGGCAACATGACGTAGCGCATGGATGCAAAGAACAGATCGGTAAACCTCGGCCCCCAGCAGATTCTGTAGCCTTCGGCAAAGGTCTCGCGCGGTGCCCAGAAGCGGTAGGGCTCGGGCAGGTTGGCGGGCCCGTCTTGCATATAGCGTCGGAAGTACTCCCATTGCAGTTGAGCCTGCTCGACGGTGAACACCATTTGCCCGAGCACAAAGGCACGCACCACGTTGCCGTGTTCGTCCAGCGTGTAATGGCGCACGTCGTACATGTCATAGCTGCGCTTAAAGCCGCTGACTTTGCGCTTGCCAATGCAGAAGAACTCCTCGTTGCTCCAGGGCACTTCCCAAATGCCGTCAGGGTCCTTGGTGCGGATGGCGTAGATACGGCGGGTCTTGCGGTTCAGGCGGATGGGGCGGCGCTTCAGGGTAAAGAGGTTGCGGCGCAGGATGTCGTATCCGACAGTGCTGAAAAAGGCGGTGAACGCCACGAATGTGACCACACCCAGAATCGTCCAGAACCAATAGCCGTCTTGAGCCATTGTTTGAGGGCTATCGACAAAAGGGCCGGCCACCCACATGCCACACCAACCCAACGAGAATGCCGTGGCCGCTATGCAAATCACTGATCCCAGCCCCATGATCTGAATTTGGTCCTGCGCGTCATCGATGATTTCCAGACAAGTGGAGTCGATGCGATACACATTGCCCATTTCTTCCACGGTTTCAAGCACGGGCCTGTCAATGCGAAGCCGATGTTGCATCTCCCATTCGCCAAGCGGCTTGCCTTTCTGCTTGGCATAGATCGACTGCGGCAAGCGCTCATCCTTGCTCGGAAACGAAATCTTGATCACCTCGGTTGCTCCTCTTCGACTCGAATCCCGAGTTGGCTGAAGGCAAACGACTCGTCTTCCATGCTGGGGAACTTGGGTTCGCCACCGGGTGCGCTGAAGCGGCAGCGCTGTGCCCACTTCAGGGTGGCAGGGGCGTCCACGATGCTGATGCCGACGTTTACCCCGAAGAGCACCACGAGGAAGGGCCAGGCCATGCCGCCGACAAATCCCGCAGAAACGGCTGTCGCGGATAGTCCAGAGATGGCAGATCCGGCATACAGGGCCGTGAGGAGGATGTTCCCTTTCTGAGCTTCCTGGACCGTATGAACCCCATCCCACCCGATCCCCACGAGCGCGCCAGCGAAGCCAATCCATCTCCCTCGCTGAGCCAGTCGCTGGCCCTTCGCAATCCACTCTTCTTGAGGTATAGCCCGCATGACCCGCGCCACAAACGGATGAGTCGGTGCCTTCTCAACCAAAATGCCCGCCTGCTCCATGAGCGTGCCGGTCATGGAGACCAGCCCGCCCATCAGCTTCATGCCTGTCTCCTCTTCATCAAACTCCCCCGCTGCGCGGAAGGACTGCGTGGCATGGAACAACGCCAGGCCCTGCAAGATGACGGACACCGCGCCGATATTCACGTGCCGCGAGCCGAGCACCGCGCGCACCTGCTTGAGGCCGGGCACTTCGTGTTGATCGCGCAGTTGTAGCGAAGCCAAATCCTTGGCGGCCGCCAGATCGCGTTTGTCGTACCAGACGAGGTTGCTGTTAGCCGCCATGCGCTTGGCGCGCCTAGACACCACCACGGCTTCCTCGCGCCGGCGCGAGCGACCCAAATGCTTGTAGAGCGCGGGATTGGTGGTGTTCAGGTCATGGAGCACCGTGTGCCGGACGCTCATGACGTCGCGACTGATTCCCACTAAGCGCACGCCGCCCGCCAGGCTCAAGCCATTGAGGAACATCCTGGCGGTCTTGGTGTGTAGAGAATGGGCTAGCGCCGGAATGATCTGGTTGCCCAGCACCCAGGTCAGGCGCGGCATGAGGCCGATCTTGCTGAGCTGATCGGGCAGCGCCATGGCTTTGGAGGTCTGATCGAACTTGTCCAGAATCGCCTTGAATGTCTCCAACATGGCGGCGAGGCCCTGGTCGGTGTAGCCGGCGGCTGTCTTGATCAGTTCGTCATGGTTCAAGTGCAGTCCACGCGCCAGCAGATTGCTGGGGTTGAGCGGATTGGCCTCGTCACACCATCGCTTGACCACCCCTAGGCATTCGGCATTTCCCACGCCGTGTTCGAGGCAGCGTGCCATCGCCTCGTTGTACACGCAGCCGTGCGCAATGTCGCGCGAGTCGTGGCGGTAGGACATGTACTGCTCCAATTGGCCGCTCATCAGCCACTGCGCGTGCGACCTCGCAATCGGCGCCAGAATCGTTTCATTGAGGGCCTTCAGACGCGGCCCGTGGTCTCGATGTCGCATGCTTTTGTCCAGCACCTTCGCATACGGTTTCCATGCCGCCTCGGCAACGTCCTCCTGCTTGGTCTGACGGTCTGCCTCGCGTTCGGCATCTTCCCGCTTCCACCGTGCGGCGGTCTTTTCCGGCGAGAAGACCGCAGACAAGAACTCATACGTTGGGTACCCCTCCAGCGTTACGCCGTTGCGCTCGTTCTCCACGGCCGCGTCCTCGGCCTCCTTGGTCATATTGCGGACCGCGTTCTCGCGGATGTTGGCCTCCAGCGCATTCAGCAGCAAATCGGTCTT
Organism: Ralstonia pickettii; assembly: GCF_016466415.2. Taxonomy (NCBI): domain Bacteria; kingdom Pseudomonadati; phylum Pseudomonadota; class Betaproteobacteria; order Burkholderiales; family Burkholderiaceae; genus Ralstonia; species Ralstonia pickettii. The sequence continues at coordinate 71,981 of NZ_CP066771.1, forward strand.
CTTGTCCCAGACGACACCGTCGTGCGCCTTGGGGTGCAGCACGTCATTGGAAAGCAGCGCCAGGTCTTCCGTCATCGCCAGCGGGTCATTGCATGCCAGCATGAGCGCATGTCCAGGGGAGGCGCGCTCCATTGCCAGGGAGAGGATGGCGCCGGCCGCTTCGCCAATGAGATCAAGGCGGTCACCGGCCTTGATGCGCGGCGGTGCAGACAAATGGCGAAACGCCTCGTCCTGATCCTTAGGCGGCATGGCAAACGAGGCCACATGCTTGCCGAGTTCGGTCGAGCGCGCGGCGTGGGGCTGATTGGCGCTGTCCAACCAAGCCTGCACGTTGAGCATCTGCATATGTTGAGCGCGCACCTCCGGCTTGAACTTGTTTTCATCAAGCTGCGCCGGTGTCCAGGCCACGTGGGAGTACGCATACCAGACCCGCGTTGCACGCTTTGGGTCGGGAATCGTGAAGTACATCGACATGTAACCGTGCCCGATGCCCACGCTGCAAGAGAACTCCGTTGACACTCTGGGCGGTGTCGGGCGCTCGGGGATGATCTTCCACAAATGCCCGCCGTTCACCACGAGATAGCAATCCCAGTGCAGCGTGGCCTCATGGAAGACATACAAGAAGCCCGGCCGCATGGTGCGCAGCGTGTACTGAGCACCGCCACCGAGTTGCGTGGGTGCGTGCTCGATGTGGAAGTTGCCGGCCAGGGGTGGTGCGCCTTCCTTGTCTTCTGGCCCGACCACGGCATAGCGCACGGGCAGCACGGCTAGGCCTGGCCTGCGATCGCAAAACGAGCAGCCATGCACCGGTGGGGTGAAGCGGTCTACAGCGGATTGGATGTTGATCATGATGTTACGAACCGGTGAACTGTTTGGCAGTGCGCGCCATGATCGTCATGAGTTTCCAGTCGTCGCGCGTGAGCACAGCCAGTGCCTGGCGCAGGGACAACTCCCCACTGGCAACGGCAGGCCATACGGCTTGTAGCTTGGGCTGGTCTTCAAACGGGCGGCCGAAGGCGACCGCGTGGGTGGCGTAGGTCTGGCGATCGCTGTCGAGCGAAAGGTGCAGGGTTTCCGCGGCGTGGCGCAGTGCCCGATCAACGGCAGGGGCCTGCGAGACAGAAGGCTTGGCATTGAAGGCAACGCGTGCCAACGCACATTCGATGCACACAGCGTTTTGCACCGTGCGCCATTGCTTTGCGTCGGGCCACCACGGGCGAGGGTCGGCGTCGGTGGGCTCGGACGCCGAGGGCCGTTCCAGTTCGTACCAGTCTCCGGCCCATGCAAAGCCCCATTGCTGGCAAGGGCCGAACAGCGCTTGTAGCTGCGCTGGACGCAGCAGCCAGGCCATGTGGATGAAGACGCGCGGGTCGTAGAAGCGCCAGAGCGCACGCCCTCCCGCATGGTCGGTGCCGGTCAGGCGGGCCGCCAGATGGTCGGCGACTTCATTTGCAGGTGCGGGCCCTTGTAGCCGGGCGCAGACAAACGGTGGGTCGCCGCGTTGGGCGCTCTGCCAAGCTTGGGCCAACAATGCTTGTTGCATGTGAACCGGGGTTTCGCTCAGGTTGAGCAACACCGGCATCAGGTGGGCGTTGTCGCCGATGCCGGCCGGCAGGCATTCCAGCAGAGGCAGTTCCGATAGGTCCAGTAACGCCGGATCATGGTTGAGCAAATCCAGTATCAGAATTCCGCTGTCCCATGTTTGTGGCCAGTCTTTCGGCCTGATGTGGCTGGTTGAGAATTGGGTCATCAGCATCCTCAATGCAGCGGCACGGCACCCGCGCCGCTGGCGGCTGCGCCCTCAGCCAGGTGGGTGCAGAGCTTGGTGGTGGGCATGGCGTAGGGGGCCGCTTTGGGGCCGGTGAGCAGCTTGCTGCCCGAGTAGACCGCCCACTTGCCGGCCGACAAGTTCTCGATGCCTTCCGGTGTGATGCGAATCTCATTGCCGCCCACGTTCAAGCGGATGCCCTTCTTGCCGCTGATCTCGACCCAATCCGTCGTGGAAAGAAGGCGAAGTACCTTTTGCGCGACCAGGTTCATCGCATCCGATTGCGCTTGCACCTCGACCTTGCCCTTTGCGGAGAACAGCTTGATGCCATCGCGCTGCACGAACAGCGAAAAGCGCTCAGTTGCGGTGGCATACAGGCCACCGCCGGAAGAGAACGACAGGTGTTGCCCGCTGGTCAGCGCGATGTGTTCTCCGCTGGCGACATGCGTGCTACCCGGCGCCGAGGTTGCGATGCCCGCTTGGCTGGCAATGGCGATGTGTGGCTCGCGGAATTCGGCCAGCTTGCCGCCGCCCTGGATTGCCTCTGCCTGCAGGCGCAGCGCTTTGGCGACCTCTTTCTGCTGGCCGGCTTGGGCCTGTGCGTTGACGGCGCTTTGTGCGAGCGAGTCAGCCAGCGTGAGCGCCTCCTGCATGAGTGCGATCACGTCTTCAATGCTCATCGCTCCGCCATCGGCCTTATCGCGCCGGTGGGTGGTGAGCAGCAAGCCCAAGGCGGCCCGAAGCGAGGCATGGCCATCGGTTCGTGCCTCCAGCCCCTCGCCACGCTTATCCTGACGGCCGGCATGATTGGGTATCCCGGTGAGGTACCCCATGCTGATCTGCGAGGTCAGGTGGTCTGACGAAAGTTGCGCCTGAATCTGCCCCTTTGTGTCGTCAAAGACTAGGTGGTTGCTGCGTGAGCCCTCGTGCTCGCGCGTGCGGATGCCGGTCAGGACATGCTGGTCCGGCAGGCGCCAGGGGGGCATGTTCAAGCTGTTGGCGACGGCGCCCGTAATGATGGGCTTGTCCGGGTTGCCGCCGTCCAGAAAGCTGACCAGCACCTCCGTCCCGATTCGCGGAATGCTGATCTGCCCATACTGCGAACCGGCCCACGAGGTGGACACCCGCATCCAGCAGGCCATTTTCTTGAAGCGATCCCACGGAAACTCGACCCGGACCCGCCCGTACTGATCCGCATGGGTGACGTGGCCATCCGGACCGACAACGGTCGCGCTTTGCGGGCCTGTGATGACCGGCCACGGTGTGTTGCGCGCTGGCCGGAAAATCTCATGCGTTGGGTGGCACTCGAACTCGACGCGGCAATGCCAGCGCTGGCCCTCACCTGAAGCTGCAGCCACATCTTCGAGCGTCAGGTTGGCCCCGATCACCACGTATTCGCGGTTGGCTGCCTTCTGCGGGTGTCCTTGCAGTACGAAAGTATGGCCGGGGATGACTGCTCGCAGATTGCCCGTGCCAAAGCAGCGCAGGCCGCGCGAGCGAACCGCTTCCATGCGGATGCGCGCAATCATGTCGCCCTCGTTCCAGGGGCGGTTGTCGGTGGTCGGCTGCGCGTGCTCACTCGGGAAGTCGTAGACCTCCTGATGTACGTTTCCACTGTTCATACCCGTGTCGCGCGGGTCGGAACTGCTGGCGGTTAGATCGCCACGCGGCTGCGTAAAGCTATAGGCACTCGTCGTGTACTTGCCCGCAACCACTGCGTCGACGACGGCAAAGGTGTCCAAGTGTTCCTGATCCGGCTTGAAGTCCGGCGGATATACCTCCAGCGTGTGATATGCCTCGCTGGCAGGGCGCCGGTAGGCACCTGGCATGTCGGCGAGGATCAGCCTGTGCTTGCCTTCCACATGTTCGAAGAACCATGAAATGCCCCAATGTTCCATGAGGCGGGCGATGAAGGCGTAATCGCTCTCGTCGGCCTGGGTTCGGTAGATTCGCCTGGGATACTTCGCCGTGTCGAGGCGACGCTCCACCGGGAAGTTGTACGCCGACAGGACTTCTTCAATGACCTCAATATCGGTCTTGTTCTCAAAGATCCGGCTGTTCCGGTTTTGCGAAGCAATCCAGAGCCAGGGGCGCAGGGTCAGGCCGTAAACAAAATGACGGCCCTCGGCACGCAAGTAGCGAGCGCGGTCTACGATGCCGCTGATCTCGCGCGAGCCGGCACCGACGCCGCCATCTAACCCCGTTCCCATGCCGTCCAGCTCGACGCGCACGGTCAGCTCACGGCCATTCATGGCGCGCAGATCGAAATTGCCTTCTGGGCCGCCGAAGTTGTAATCCTTGTCAGGAGTTTTCAGCTCGACTTCGTATTCGTACAAACTGCACAGGTTTTCTGTGCCTTGCAGGCGAACGAACGTGAAAAGCGGTTTGCCCATGACGTCCGGCAGCGCAGGGCCGCTGACAGAAACGGTGCGTGCGGAAACAGGCAAATGACTGCCCATGCGAACTTCTCCCTTGGCAATTGAGGTGCGTGGCGGAGGGGGGCGCTTTGCCGTCACGACTCATCTGATCGAAGGCAGGGAGGTTTTCAGATTCGCAGAAAAAAGCTCATAGGAAACATCTGAATTTAATTCAAGGGAATTAAATTCAGATTTATTGAAATGCAGAAAATGGGGGGGCTATGCCGCAGGCGGCGTCACCACGCTCGCGCTGCTCGATGCGCAACGCCAGGCCGATCAGGCGACGTTGGAGCAGGTGCAGAGCCGCGCGGACAGGCTGCTCAACTGTGCCGCGCTCATGCAGGCGTTGGGTGGCGGTTGGCAATAAACCCACGACAAAGGGAAACCAAATCGACAACCCAAGCCTTCAGTCGGTGTGGCCGTACCCTGCCCTAGATGGCGCCTTGAATTTTCGTAAGCGGGCGGAAAAAAGACGGGAAACTGTTTGAGCGCAGCGAGTTTTTCCCGTCTCCGCCCGGTTATGAAAATTCAAGGGGAAGTCGCCATCTCGGGCGCGCCTTTCTTTGCTTACTTTCTTTGGCAAGACAAAGAAAGTGAGTCAGCCCCGGCAGGGGATGAAACCGGGGATGAACCACAAACGCAAAACAATCAAACAGCCGCCCGCAACAATCGCTGCTGATAAGCCTGCAAATGCGCAAACGCCACCCGCAGCAGCGACACATCAACGCCCAACGCCCGCCCGCGGCGCAGCATGTCTCCCACGATGTGATCTGCCTCCACACGCCCGCCACTCTCAAGATCCCGCAACATCGATGCCGTCAGCGGTGACCCAGCCTGCGTCAGCACATTCAGCGCACGTTCGCGCGCCGCCTGCCGATTCGGATACCCCGACGCCGCAGCCACGCGCTCGCACGCCAAGAACATCGCTTCATTCAGCGCAGCGCCCTCGTCCGTGGCGACGATTTCGCCCACCGTTGCCCGCATCAGGCAAGTCATCGCGGCCAGAGAAGTGAGGAACGTGAACTTCTCCCACATGTCCTGCATGACGTTTTCGGCGAGCACCGAATCAAAGTTGGCCGTGGCAAACACGTCGCGGATTGCTTCGGTGCGCTCGCGCGGCGCATGCGGCGTGCGCTCGCCAAAGGTGATGGAGTGCACGGCGGCGCCTTGGCCATTGCTCAGGTGCAGCACGGCACCATCCGGCGCACTCGTCGCACTGATGTGGCACAGCCCACCCAGCACGCGCGATTCCCCGAACGCGGCATCAAGCCGTTCCAGATGCGCCAGACCATTGAGCACCGGCAGCACCACCGTGCGCTCGCCCACCACGGGGCGGATCGCGGTGATGGCATCTTCCAGGTCGTATGCCTTGCAGCTCAGTAGCACCAGGTCGGCGCGGCCCCAAGCCGTGGCTTGGTCCGCGGTGATGGTCTGCACGGGCAATTGCGCATCGCCGTGCGGGCTGCGAATCACGAGACCGTGTTGGCGCAACCGCGCCGCGCGCGCGGGCCGCACGAGAAACGTCACGTCCGCGCCGGCCTGGGCGAGCCGCCCGCCAAAATAACCGCCGGTGCCACCGGCGCCAAGCACCAGAATCCGCATTGCTGTCGTCATGGGGTTCGTTTCCATCGAGCAGAAGATAGGCAAACGATTCTAGGCCTGTTCGCGTGACCCTGCAGAGGGCGCCCCGTGCGCGCTAAAATGCTGATTTTCCTCACAATTTGACGCCCGTTCGGCCATTATTCAGCGCTGGCGGGGTCGAGATGCCATGACGTTTTCCAATAATTTCCACCGCCTCGAAACCCGACTGCAGTCGCAGGTTGGCCGCGCCATCGGCGACTTCAACATGATTGAAGACGGCGACACCATCCTCGTGTGCCTGTCCGGCGGCAAGGATTCGTACACGATGCTGTCGGTGCTGATGGCGCTGCAGAAGCGCGCGCCGGTCGATTTCAAACTGATCGCGATGAACCTCGATCAGAAGCAGCCGGGCTTTCCGGAAGAGGTGCTGCCCAACTACCTGAAGAAGCTGGGCGTGGAGTATGTGATCGTCGAGGCGGACACGTATTCGATCGTCAAGGAGAAGGTGCCCGAGGGCAAGACCACGTGCTCGCTGTGCTCGCGCCTGCGCCGCGGCGTGATCTACCGCACGGCCAAGGAGCTGGGCGCCAACAAGATCGCGCTGGGTCACCACCGCGACGACATCGTCAACACGTTCTTCCTGAACATGTTCTTCGGCGGCAAGATGAAGTCGATGCCGCCCAAGCTGGCCACCGACAACGGCGACCACATCGTCATTCGGCCGCTCGCCTATTGCGCGGAAAAGGACATCGCTTCGTACGCCCGCGCGATGGAATTCCCGATCATTCCGTGCAACCTTTGCGGCTCGCAGGAAAACCTGCAGCGCAAGAAGGTCAAGGAGATGCTGCTGGAGTGGGAGCGCCAGACACCGGGCCGCATCGACAACATCTTCGCTTCGCTGCAAAACGTCGTGCCGTCGCACCTGGCCGATACCGATCTGTTCGACTTCAACGGCCTGACCACGGGCCTGGCGAAGATCGGCGAAGACGCGCTGTTCGGCCAGACCGCCTACGACCAGGCCCCACTGGTGTTTGCCGGCTCGCACGATGACCGGATCGAGTTCGTGCGGTTTGAGCGCAAGCCCGGCGACAAGTCCGCCGAGCAAGCCGTGCCCGGAGAGGCGGCGGCAAACTGAGCGCAGCCCGCTCCATATCGAGTGTCGTATGGCGCACTCATGCGCGCGGCGCGCCATTTCGCACGTCCGCCATCCGTCCGACCGGCCGGCGGTCTACCCGTCTCGGTCATGGCGCGATTGCAACAATTCCACCGTTTGACCGGTTCAGGGGGAGGGCGGGCCCCATGCTAAAATTTTTCCATCTGTGTCTTATACGCCGCAAAAGCGCCCCGCAGAAGGGTTTGCAGGCGGTCCGGCCATCCTGAGGGGAGGTGGCGGGCGGTGGGTTACAGGCAGCCATTCCCGGTGCCGGCAACCCGTCGCAGGCTATCGCTTCGAGTCACTCTAGGAACCTCCTTGTGAATATCGTCATCCTGGCTGCAGGCATGGGCAAACGCATGCGCTCCGCCCTGCCGAAAGTGCTGCACCCCCTGGCCGGCAAACCGCTGCTGGCGCACGTCATTGAAACCGCCCGCACCATGTCGCCGACGCGGCTGGTGGTCGTGGTGGGCCACGGTGGCGACCGGGTGCGCGAGATGGTCGGCGCGACCGACATCGCCTTCGCCACGCAAGACAAGCAGCTTGGCACGGGCCACGCTGTCATGCAGGCCGTGGACCAGCTCGACGAGAGCGTGCCCACCCTCGTGCTCTACGGCGATGTGCCGCTCACCCGCGCTGAAACGCTGAACGCCCTGGTGGGCGCCGCCGGCAATGACCACCTGGGCGTGCTGACCGTGCATCTGGGTGACCCGACTGGCTACGGCCGCATCGTGCGCGACGCCGCCGGCCGCATCACGCGCATCGTCGAGCAGAAAGACGCCAACGAAACGCAACTCGCCATCCATGAGGTGAACACCGGCATCCTGGTGTGCCCGACGGCCAAGCTCAAGAACTGGCTCGCGACGCTGTCGAATGACAACGCGCAGGGCGAGTATTACCTGACCGACGTGATCGAGCGTGCTGCCAGCGAAGGCGTGCCCATTACGTCCGCGCATCCGCTGGCCGAGTGGGAAACGCTGGGCGTGAACAGCAAGGTGCAACTGGCCGAGCTGGAGCGCATTCACCAGCGCAACCTCGCGCAGCAACTGCTGGAAGACGGTGTGACGTTGATCGACCCGGCGCGCATCGACGTGCGCGGCAAGCTCACGTGCGGCCGCGACGTGGTGATCGACGTCAACTGCATCTTCGAGGGCAGCGTCACGCTGGCTGACGGTGTGCGCATCGGCGCTAATGCGGTGATCCGCGATGCGGCGATCGAAGCCGGCGCCGAGATTCTGCCGTTCTGCCATATCGAGCGTGCCAAGGTTGGCGCCGACTCCCGCATCGGCCCGTACGCGCGCCTGCGCCCGGGCACCGAGCTGGCCGAAGACGTGCACATCGGTAACTTTGTCGAGGTCAAGAACAGCCAGATCGCGGCGCACAGCAAGGCCAACCACCTGGCCTATGTGGGCGACGCCACGGTCGGCTCGCGCGTCAACATCGGCGCGGGCACCATCACGTGCAACTACGACGGCGCGAACAAATTCCGCACCGTCATCGAAGACGACGTCTTCATCGGTTCCGACACGCAGCTCGTGGCGCCGGTGCGCGTTGGCAAGGGCGCGACGCTGGGTGCCGGCACCACGCTGACCAAGGATGCGCCCGAGGGCAAGCTGACGGTCTCGCGGGCGCGGCAGGTCACCATCGACAGCTGGCAGCGCCCGGTCAAGCAGAAGAAGGAAGGCTGACAGGTTTTCTCCTGCGCCGAACAGCGGATGCCGCTTCGGCACACGAGCATCGATACTGAATTACCGAGTGCGGCGCACATAGACAGTGCTGCCGCACCCCAAACTGGAGAAATCAACATGTGCGGTATCGTTGGCGCGGTTTCCACGCGCAATATCGTTCCCGTCCTGATCGAAGGCCTGCGCCGTCTGGAATACCGCGGCTATGACTCGTGCGGCGTCGCCATTCAGCGCGATGGCCAGCTCGAGCGCGCGCGCACCGTGTCGCGCGTGGCCGATCTCGATGCCCAGGCACAGACCAGCCACCTGGACGGCGCCATCGGCATCGCGCACACGCGCTGGGCCACGCATGGCCGGCCGGATACCGTCAACGCGCACCCGCATTTCTCGGGCGACACCATCGCCCTGGTGCACAACGGCATCATCGAAAACTACGAAGCGCTGCGTGAAGAACTGAAGGCCGTCGGTTACGGCTTTGAATCGCAGACGGACACCGAAGTCGTCGCGCACCTGATCCACCAGGCCTACACGTACCCGAGCAGCAAGACGCGCGGCGACCTGTTCGCCTCGGTGCGTGCGTCGGTCAAGCGCCTGCACGGCGCTTATGCGATCGCCGTGTTTGCACGCGACAACCCCGACGTGGTGGTGGGTGCGCGCGCCGGCTCCCCGCTGGTGGTGGCGATTGGCGAGAACGAATCGTTCCTCGCATCCGACGCGCTGGCCGTGGCCGGTACCGCCAGCCGCATGGCCTACCTGGAAGAAGGCGACGTGGTGGAACTCACCCGCGAAGGCTTCACCGTGGCCGATGCAAACGACAAGATCGTCGAGCGCGAAGTGAAGGAAGTCGGCACCTACGCCGCCGCCGTGGAACTCGGCCCCTTCCGCCACTTCATGCAGAAGGAAATCTTCGAGCAGCCGCGCGCCCTGGGCGACACGCTCGAAGGCGTGCAAGGCTTTGCGCCGGACCTGTTCGGCCCCGAAGCAGCCCAGGTGCTGCCCAAGGTCGACAGCGTGCTGATCCTGGCGTGCGGCACGAGCTTCTACTCGGGCTGCACGGCCAAGTACTGGCTTGAATCGATCGCCAAGATCCCGACGCAGGTGGAAGTCGCCAGCGAATACCGCTACCGCGAAACGGTGCCCAACCCGAACGCGCTGGTCGTCGTGATCTCGCAATCGGGCGAAACCGCCGACACGCTGGCCGCACTGCGCCACGCACGCGAACTCGGCCACACGCATACGCTCGCCATCTGCAACGTGGCGACCAGCGCCATGGTGCGCGAGACGCAGCTCAAGTTCCTCACGCGCGCCGGCACCGAGATCGGCGTGGCGTCCACCAAGGCATTCACCACGCAGCTGGCCGCGCTTTACATGCTGGCGCTCACGTTCGCCAAGCTGCGCGGCCATCTGAACGCCGAACAGGAAGAAGATGCGCTGCGCCATCTGCGCCACCTGCCGTCGGCGCTGAACGCGGTGCTGGCCCTGGAGCCGCAGATCATCGCGTGGTCGGACGAGTTTGCCCGTCGCGAAAACGCGCTGTTCCTCGGTCGCGGTCTGCATTACCCGATCGCCCTGGAAGGCGCGCTCAAGCTCAAGGAAATCTCGTACATCCACGCCGAGGCCTACCCGGCCGGCGAACTCAAGCACGGTCCGCTGGCGCTGGTGACCGAGCAGATGCCGGTCGTGACCGTCGCCCCGAACGACGCGCTGCTTGAAAAGCTCAAGTCGAACATCCAGGAAGTGCGCGCGCGCGGCGGCAAGCTGTACGTGTTTGCCGACGCCGATACGCACATCCAGTCGAGCGACGGCATCCAGGTGATCCGCATGCCCGAGCACTACGGCCAGCTCTCGCCGATCCTGCACGTGGTGCCGCTGCAGCTGCTGGCGTATCACACGGCACTGGCGCGCGGCACTGACGTCGACAAGCCGCGCAACCTGGCGAAATCGGTGACTGTTGAATAAGTTTCGGCAGGCGCGGAAACAGAAAAGGCCGTCCTTCGGGACGGCCTTTTTTCGTGGTGTGCGCTTCGCCAGGACGAGCGGTCCAAGGCGCTGAGCGAGATCACCTCGGAGCTGTTTCGCATGGATGAACTACGCAGGCGGCTCGTGGGGATGGTCTCCGCGCTCGACGTTCGCTACGACTTCGGTGAAGGACACCCGCTGCTCGGCCGCCGCATCCCCGATCTCGACCTGGCCCCCGCCATGGGCCAATCGCGTGCGGCGGGCCGACGCCCGCTATGCAGGAACGCGCGCGCTGCCGGTGGTTGGCGCGGTGCCCGCGCCATCCGCAGTGCTGGTGCGGCTCGACGGCCACGTGGCGTGGGTTGGTGACGGACCGACCGAGGGGCTGCAGGCGGCGTTGCTGCGGTGGTTCGGCTCGGCGACGGCCTGAGCGCCGCCCGCCGGCAGATGCAGCCGGGTGGAGGGCGGCGTCTATCCAGGTGTTTGAAGCGGACGGAGGGACCGCGGTGGCCGGTATGCTGCACGGCATCGGAATCACTGTCCCTCTGGAGTCCTGGCATGTTCAACGTCCTCAGCAAGATCGTCCTCCTCGCTGTGTATGGCCTCGCGTTGCTCAGCTATGCCACGCCACTGCCGCTGTCGACCGATGCCATCGGCTGGCTGCGCATCGTGGCGCTGGTGCTGCTGGCTGCGCACCTGCTGGAAGTGGTGCTGTGCTTTCGCAAAGTGGCGCTGCACAAGGGGCCGCTGTTCGACAGCGTGCTGCTGACGTTGCTGTTCGGTTTTCTGCACTGGAAGCCCCTCGCAGACGCCGCGCGGCAAGCCCGCTGATCGCCGTAGACCGGCCCGACTAGCCGCAACGGCGGGGCAGACCTACTCTAGTTCCAGTCGTCCCTGGATTGACCAGTTGGGACTCCTTGCTGCAACGCGGCATCGATCATGGACAGAGTGGAACGAACGGCGTTTGTCTTTGCCGGTGGCGGCAGCCTCGGCGCTATCGAGGCCGGCATGCTGCGCGAGCTGGTGGCGTCCGGCGTGGTGCCCGACATGGTGGTGGGCGCTTCGGCCGGCGCCATCAACGCTGCCTTTTTTGCGTGCAATCCGCACGCGGCCGGCACCGCGCAGCTCGAGGCGCTGTGGCGCGGCGTGCGGCGCGCCGACGTGATGCCGTGGTCCTGGCGGGCAATGTTCAGCATGCTGGGCATCCTGGGCGGGCGACGCGAACACCTCGTCGATGCATCCGGCCTGCAGCGCCTGCTGACGCGGCATTTCGCGCAGACCCTGCTGGAGGCGGCCACGCTGCCCCTGCACGTTGTGGCCACCGACATGCGCACCGGCGCCGAGGTGGTGCTGTCGTCTGGCGCCATCGTGCCGGCCGTGCTGGCCAGCGCTGCCATTCCCGGCGTGTTTCCGCCGGTGCGCATTGGTGATCGCCTGTTGATCGACGGCGGCGTTGCCAACAACACGCCGATCTCTGCGGCCATCCGGCTGGGCGCCACACGCGTCGTCGTGTTGCCGGCCGGGTTTGCGTGTGCCGACCGTCGTGCCCCGCGCAGCGCCATCGAGCACGCGCTGAACGCCTTGTCACTGCTGGTCGCGCGCCAGCTTGTGCAAGACCTGGAGCGCTGGGCTGGGCAGGTGCCCATTGCCGTCGTGCCGCCGCTGTGCCCGCTGGACGTGTCGCCCTACGACTACGCCCGCTGCGGCGAACTGATCGACCGCGCTGCTGCGGCCACGGCGGCATGGCTCGCAGCCGATGGTCTGGCGGGCACCGGCATCCCGGGCGCGCTGCGTGCGCACGACCACAACGAAGATCACCCGAACTGCAGCGCAGACCTCCACGGCATGCCCACGGCTTGATGCGGCAGGATGGGATTTTCTGTCCGGCGTTGAAACTGAATCTGCGCGGCGCGGCTGTTTCCCCTGGCGTGGCGCGCCCATGATGCGGCTATCCAACGATCCAAATCACCGGGAAGCCTGCCATGAAAGCCGTTGCCTACTACCAAAGTCTGCCCATCGACCGCCCCGAGGCGCTCGTCGACCTGACCCTGCCCGAACCCACGCCAGGCCCGCGCGATCTGCTTGTGGAAGTGCGCGCCATCTCCGTCAACCCGGTGGATGTGAAGGTGCGCCTCGGCATGCCGCCGGTGGATGGTCAGCCCCGCGTGCTGGGCTGGGATGCTGCGGGCGTGGTGCGCGCCGTCGGCGCCGAGGTGTCGCTCTTCAAGCCGGGTGATGCGGTCTGGTATGCCGGTGCCCTGCAGCGCCCGGGCACCAACAGCGAGCTGCATGTCGTGGACGAACGCGTGGTCGGCGCGATGCCCGCCACGCTCGGGTTTGCGCAGGCAGCCGCGTTGCCGCTCACCGCCATCACCGCCTGGGAATTGCTCTTCGACCGGCTGCAGGTGCCGGAGTCTGCTGCGCCCAGCGGCAAGACGTTGTTGATCGTCGGTGCGGCGGGCGGTGTGGGGTCGGTGCTCGTGCAGCTCGCGCGCCGGTTGACCGGCCTGACCGTGATCGGCACCGCCTCGCGCCCGGAAACGGCCGCCTGGGTGCGCGAGCTGGGCGCCCACCATATGATCAACCACGCGCAGCCGCTGGCCGCGGAACTGCATCGCATTGGTGTGCCGACGGTGGACTACGTCGCCAGCCTGAACCAGACCGAGCACCACTTCGAGCAGATCGTCGAGGCGCTCAAGCCGCAAGGTCGTCTTGCGTTGATCGACGACCCCGCGCAGCTTGATGTGCGCAAGCTCAAGGCGAAGAGCCTGTCGCTGCACTGGGAGTTCATGTACACGCGCTCCATGTTCGGCACGGACGACCAGATCGAGCAGCACCGCCTGCTCAATCGCGTAGCCGCGCTCATCGACGAAGGCACGTTGCGCTCCACCATGAACGAGCACTTCGGCACCATCAATGCCGCCAACCTCAAGCGCGCACACGCCTTTATTGAAAGCAATCAGGCGCGCGGCAAGATCGTGCTGGAAGGGTTTTGATTCAGGCGTCGGCCAGATAACCGGCGATGCGCTCTTGCAGGAAGTCGCGCAGCCGCATCAGCGTGGGCGACAGCGCGAGGCGGTGCGTGCAGATCAAATGCAGCGGCGCCGCCTCGCCGCGCCAGTCGGTCAGCGCGGGTTGCAGACGGCCGGCGCGCAGATCGGCCAGTACATCCAGCCGCGACTTGTAAGCGATGCCATGCCCCGCAACGGCCCAGCGGCGCACGAGTTCGCCGTCGTCGGCAATGCGGTTGCCGGTGACACGCACAACGTGCTCCTGACTGTCGTCGCTCGCGCCGTGAAAGGTCCACTGGTCGTGCGTGGTGTCGGACAGGGCCAGCAACAGGCAGTTGTGCCGACGCAGATCGTCGGGGGTCTTGGGCACGCCGTGCCGCGCAAAGTAGGCCGGCGCCGCGCACAGCACGCGGCGGTTGTCCGGCGCCAGCGGCAGCGCCACGAGGGACGAATCCTCCGGCTCGCCATAGCGCACCGCGGCATCGACGCGCTGCCGGAACATGTCGACCAGCCGGTCGCCGATGCGCACCTGAAGCGCCACCGCTGGGTGCTCGGCGAGGAAGTCGTCGAGCCAGCCAGTGAGCACGTTGCGCCCGAGGTCTGACGGGATCGACAGCGACACATCGCCGCCGATGGCTTGGCGTCCAAGGGCGAGCGCATCCTGCCCGGCCTGCAGATCGGCCAGCGCACGGCGTGCGTGTTGCAGATAGCGCTCGCCTTCGTGCGTGAGCGCCAGGCTGCGCGTGGAGCGCGCCAGCAGCCGCACGCCGAGTTCCGCCTCCAACCGCTTGACGGCTGCACTTGCTGCCGCGGGTGCAATGTTCAACACGCGTGCGGCCGCCGACAGGCTGCCGTTATCCACGGCCAGCACGAGGATGGTGAGGTCGTCGAAGCGGATCATCGTGCCTGGTGTGGAGTGGAGTGGAAAAACCGGGGATGGACGGCATCTTACCGAGCACATCGGCTTTCCGCACCTTGCCCCTTCGACTCGCATCCCACATGTCTTGTCGACATGCGCTCACGCTTCGACGCGCCACCGCGTGAGCGGGGGCGTTACGTCCATACGCCTATTCCCTATGCACCGGAAACAGCGCCGACAGCACCTGCCGTGCCGTCCCGCGCAGCACACCGCTCGCATCCGGGTCGCCATACGCCAGTGCCGTCGCAAAGTTGCGTGCCTGCTGCAGCGTGACGTGGGGCGGCAGCGGCGGCACATTGGGATCGGTCTTCACTTCCAGCACCACGGGCCGGTCGGCGTTGAGCGCTTCGTCCCACGCACCGGCCAGCTGGTCGGGGTTGTCCACGTAGATGCCCTTCAGCCCGATCAACTCGGCAAAGCGGTGATACGGCACGTTCGGGATGTCTTGTGCCGCCGAGAATTTCGGGTCGCCTTCCATCACGCGCTGCTCCCAGGTGACTTCGTTCAGATCCTGATTGTTGAGCACCATGCAGATCCACTTGGAAGACTTCCAGCGCTTCCAGTATTTCGACACGGTGATGAGTTCGGCCATGTTGTTCATCTGCATGGCGCCGTCGCCCACCAGTGCGATGACAGGGCGCTCGGGATGCGCAAACTTGGCGGCAATCGCATACGGCACCGCCGCCCCCATCGATGCCAGCCCGCCCGAGAGCGAGCCCATCATGCCGGGCTTGAACTTGAGATCGCGCGCATACCAGTTGGCGCAGGTGCCGGAGTCGCTCGTGACGATCACGTTGTCCGGCAGCTTCGGTGACAGCTCCCAGAAGACGTGCTGCGGGTTGACGGGATAGGCCGGTTGCAATGCGCGGTCTTCCAGCGTCTTCCACCATCTTTCATTCCAGCGTGCAATGCGGTCGGGCCAATAGGGATCGGTCTTGCGCTGGAGCAGCGGCAGCAGTGCACGCAGCGTCTGCGCGCTGTCGCCCACGAGGTTGACCTCCATCGGATAGCGCAGCCCCAGCATGCCGGGGTCCAGGTCGATCTGCACACCGCGCGCCTGGCCTTCCTTGGGCAGGAATTCCGCATAGGGGAAACCGGAGCCGACCATCAGCAGCGTATCGCAATGGTTCATCAGCTCCCAGCTCGGCTCGGTGCCGAGCAGGCCGATGGCGCCTGTCACATAAGGCAGGTCGTCGGGCAACACGGCCTTGCCGAGCAGCGCCTTGGCCACGCCCGCCCCCAGCGTTTCCGCCACGGCCGCCACTTCCGCGCTGGCTCCGAGTGCGCCCGCGCCCACGAGCATCGCCACCCGGCGGCCGCTGTTGAGGATGTCCGCTGCGCGTTCCAGGTCGGCGGCTTGCGGGATCACGCTCGGTGCGCTGTAGCCCACGCCCGAGTGCACCGTGCCATGCGCACGCGGCGGTTCGGTGTAGGGCATTTCCTGCAGATCGTTTGGCAGCACGAGCGCCGTCACCCGGCGTTGCCCGATGGCGATGCGTACCGCGCGATCCAGCAGGTGCCGCACCTGCGCCGGCATGCTGGCCTGGTGGACAAACGCGCCGGCCACGTCGCGGAACATCGCCGCCAGATCCACCTCCTGCTGGTAGTGCCCGCCGACTGCGGTGCGCGCCTGCTGCCCGGTAATCGCCAGCACCGGCATGTGGTCGAGCCGAGCGTCGTACAGCCCCGTGATGAGGTGCGCAGCACCCGGCCCGGACGTTGCCATGCACACGCCAAGCTCACCCGTGAACTTGGCGTGCGCCGATGCCATGAAGGCCGCCATCTCTTCATGCCGCACCTGCACGAACTCGATCTTGCCGCCGGCGCGCTGTAGGGCCCCGAACATGCCGTTGATGCCGTCGCCGGGGTAACCAAAGATGCGCCGCACGCCCCACTCGGACAGGCGGGCGACGAGGAAGTCGCTGACGGTGGCTTGCATGATGTCTGTCCGGTGTCAGGTGGTCGGGTCCGTCTCGGGTCCGTCAACTCGGTCAGCTCGCCGTCTCGGCCAGCAGCGCTTCCTTGCGCGCGGCCATAGTCTCCTGCAGCGGTGTCAGGTCGACATGCTGTCGGACCAGCTTGGGAAAGAGTTCAGTCTCTTCCTCTTCGACGTGGTGGGAGACGTACTCGGCCAGCACGGTGAACTTGGCCGCGAACAGATCGTCGCCCGCGTGCATGCCGTTCAACTGCTGGATCAGATCCTTTGCGGTGGCGTGCTCCACCACGGCTTCGTCGACGAGGTCCTTGAACGCTTCGCCGCCGTTGTCGCGTACGTACGGGTAGAACACCTCTTCTTCGAGCTGCGTGTGCACGGTCAACTTTTCACACGCGTCGCGCACGATTTGCTCGCGGGCCGCTTCGTCTTTCTCCTGCTGGAACGTCTTGAACAGTTTTTTCACCTCGCGGTGATCGTCCAGCAGCATCGACAGCACGGCGCGTTGCGCCACAGGGATTTCAGCTTTGTTCATGAGGCTCTCCGGTAGGGGTTTCTGGTTTGATGCGCCGTACCGTCGAGCAAGCGGCATGCCGCACGCGCGCCTTTGCGGGCGATGTGCCGCAGGCAAGCTTCGTGCTGACACAGGTGGTTACGTGCGAGACGCCGCGCCGATGCGTGGCCGCCGCACATCATCCTGAACGTCAACTGATTGATGGGAGGTAACTGCTATGCAAACCACGACAACCGGCACCGCGCTGGGCACCGGTACTGGCACCGGTGTAGGAACCACCGCCGGTGTACGCATGCGCATCATCGGGCGTGCCGACTCCGATTCGGCGGGTCCGGGCCCGGAACTGATGGCCGCGGATACGCTGGAGGGCGATCGCGTCGTCAACCTCAATGGAGAAGACCTCGGCAAGATCACCGACATCATGCTCGACGTGCAACGCGGCCGGGTCGCCTATGCGGTGATGTCGGTGGGCGGCTTCCTGGGCATTGGCGACAAGCTCTTTGCCGTGCCGTGGAGTGCCATGTCGCTCGACGTTGACCGCAAGTGCTTCGTGCTCGATGCCAACAAGGATCGCCTGGAAGCCGCTCCGGGTTTCGACAAGGACAGCTGGCCCACGATGGCCGATCCGACCTGGGCGCAGTCCGTGCATGAATACTACGGCTCGCGTCCGTACTGGGAAGAGTATTGAGTGCGCTCGGGCACGCCGTTCGCTTGCATGTCGTCAACCACGCTTGAAACAGGAGGTCGCCATGGAGAAGGGCAAGAAAGAGAAGCATCCGCACGCACATAAGCGTGAAGAGCTGGTGGAAAAGGCTGTGGAAGACACCTTCCCGGCCAGTGATCCGCCCGCCACGGGCGGCATCACGCGCGTTGTCGACAAGGACAAAGACGCCGACGCACACCAGGACAAGCGCACCCACAGCGGCAAGCACCGGTAGCAGTCCGCCGGCACTGCCGCGCCCGCATCGCCTCTGGCATGCGGGCTTTTTTTTTTCGAGGCTGGCGGCTTACCGGTGCGCCAGGATGTTCACGACATTGCCGAACGGATCACGCACGTAAAAGCGGCGCACGCCCCACGGCTCATCGACGAGCGGGTAGACGATTTCCAGGCCCAGCGACACGGCACGCGTATGCACCGCATCCACATCGTCCACCTCCACCGACAGCGCCGGCACCGGTGTGCCGTTTCCACCTTCGCTGGCAATGCTGACTTGCGGCGTCATGGTGGCGGCCGTGTCGGCAAAGGTGACGATCCAGCCGTGGTCCATCACCGCTTCCAGGTCGAGCAGTTCGGCATAGAACGCGCGGGCACGTGCCGGATCGGCAGCATGCAGATTGGGGACGATGCGTCGGACAGCCATGCAGAGGCTCCTTTTTACCGATTCGGTGACGGCATTCTAGTCACGGCTGTGACGCCCTGTTGGCATGCGCACGCGGCGCACATCACGTAAAGTGGCGGGCACTCGAACTACAGAGACACGCACGCCATGGAATTCCTGCAATCGCTGCTGGCACCCCGCCTGCAAAACGTTGAAACCTCCGCCATCCGCGAGCTGTTCAAGGTGCTCGGCAAGCCGGGCCTGATCTCGTTTGCGGGCGGCTTTCCTGACTCGGCCCTGTTTGACGTGGAAGGCCTGAAGGCCGCGGCCGACAGCGCGCTCACCACCGACGCCGCCCGCGCGCTGCAATACGGCGCCACCGAAGGCTTCGAGCCGCTGCGCGAGGCCATCGTCACGCTGATGAAGGCGCGCGGCGCTAACGTCGCCAACACCGACATCCTCGTCACCACCGGGTCGCAGCAAGGGCTGGATCTGCTGGGCAAGGTGCTGATCGGTGAAGGCGACACAGTGCTGACCGAAGCGCCCACCTTCCTCGCCGCCATCCAGGCGTTCAAGCTGTACGGCGCCAAGGTGGCCGGCGTACCGACCGACGGCGACGGCCTGGATGTCGACGCGCTGGAAAAGGTGCTCGCCGGTGGTGGTGCCACCGCGCGCCCCAAATTCCTCTACGTGATTCCCAACTTCGGCAACCCGAGCGGCGCGCTGATGAGCCTGGAGCGCCGCAAGCGCCTGTTGGACGTGGCCGTGCGCCACAACCTGCTGATCGTGGAAGACGACCCGTACGGCGATCTGTATTTCGATGCACCCCCGCCGCCCTCGCTGTACGCGCTGTCGCAGCAGACCGACGGCGCCCAAGGGCGTGTGATCTACCTGGGCAGCCTGTCGAAGGTGGTGGCGCCGGGGCTGCGCGTGGGCTGGATGATCGCCTCGCAGCCGGTGCTGGGCAACGCGGTGATGGTCAAGCAGTTTGCCGACGCGCACACCTCCACGTTTGCGCAGGCCACGGCCGCTGCCTACCTGCGCAGCAATCGCCTGGACACCGTGCTGCCGCGCACGCGTGCCGCCTATGCCGAACGCGCCCACGCCATGGCCAACGGCCTGCGTGCGCTGCTGCCCGACACCGAACTGACCTTCAACCGCCCGCGCGGCGGCATGTTCCTGTGGTGCACCTTGCCGGGCCGCAATGCCGGCGATGTAGCCAAGATGGCCATCGAACGCGGTGTGGCGTTCGTGCCGGGTGCGGCGTTCTACCCCGTAGACCCGGATCGCTCGACGCTGCGTCTGTCATACGCGACCTCGTCGCTGGCGCAGGTGGAAGAGGGTGTGCGCAAGCTTGCGCACGCCATCGGCGAGTTCAAGCTGGGCTGACCGCACCGGCGCAGGCCGCGGTGGCACAGGCACACACCGACGCGCAGCAAGACCCCGCGCTGCTGCGCCGCCTGTTGCGCGCCAAAGACCGCATGGACGCCGCCTCGCACGAGGCGTGGCCCGTCAAGCGGCTGGCCGAGGTGAGCGGCGTGTCGGCGGCGCATTTTGCGCGTTCGTTCAAGCAGGCCTTCGGCATTCCGCCGCACCGCTACCTGCTCACGCGCCGTATCGAGCAGGCCACCACGCTGCTGCGCGACACCGATCTGCCCATCATTGAAATCGCCTACGCCACGGGGTGGGAAAGCCTCGGCACCTTCGGCCGCATCTTCCGCGACATCACCGGGCAGAGCCCGAGCGCGCTGCGCCGCCACGCACAGGCAACCGCGTCGCTGCAACAACTCGACCGCGTGCCCGCCTGTGTGCTGAAGGCGGCGCAGCGGCCCGACCTCGTCACAGCAGTTTCGGAGAAGCGCCGCCAACTGGCGGCGGGTACAAATCCGTCACCCACCAACAACGAGGAGCAGTGATGAGCCAAGGGATCAATGTCGTCGGGCTGTATGTGGACGATCAGGACGCGGCGCTGGCGTTCTATGTCGACAAGCTGGGGTTTCGCGTGCACACCGATGTGCGCAACGGCCCGTACCGGTGGCTGACGGTGCAGCATCCGGAGCAACCGTCGTTTCAGCTGGGCCTGTTCCAGCCCGGTCCGCCCATCCACGACGAGGCTACGGCGCAGACGCTGCGTGCCATGGTGGCCAAGGGCGCGATGCCGCCGCTGGTGCTGACCGTCGCCGATTGCCGCGCCGCCTACGCGCAATTGCGCGAGCGCGGCGTCGAATTCACGCAGGAGCCGATCGACCGCTTCGGCAGCGTCGACGCCGGCTTTCGTGACCCGGCCGGCAACGGCTGGAAGATGATCCAGGCCGCCGGAGGTGCACAGTGAGCGCCCGCAACGCAATCCGCCAGTTTCACCGCTGGGTGTCGATGGCGTTCACGCTCACCGTCATCGCCAACTTTGTCGCCATGGGGGTGGGCAAGGGGGCGCAGCCGCCTGCGTGGATCACCTATGCGCCGCTGCTGCCGCTGGCGTTGCTGCTATTCACGGGGCTCTATCTGTTTGCGCTGCCGTACCTGGATCGGCGGGGTGCTCGGCGTTCGACCGGTGATCGGGGGGCGCCCACCGCGGCCATCTGAGCGTGGCGCGTGAGGCTCTGAGGCCCGATTGCCGAGCTCAGACTGTCGAGCGTGAGCCTCGAAGGCTTGGGCACCAAGCTCAACGCCCGGAGCATGACAGTTCGAGGTCGAAAAAATCGGGCTCAGAGGGCCGAGCGCGAGGGGTCGAGGGCCGGACGCCGAGCCTTTGAGGCCCAAGCGTCGACCTCAAAGCCCGGAGCGCGAGTGTTTGAGGTCGAAAATGTCGAGCTCGAACTGTGGAGCACGACGGTTTGAGGCTCGACCACCGGGTTCAGAACCTGGCGCGTCGCGTTCCGCGCCCGGGGGTTCAATGTGCGACCGACGTGGCTGCCGGTTCATCGGCCAGCGCCGCCTCATGCCGCCCACCCATGCGCCACAGCACCACGGCCACCACATGGCACGCGGCGGCGGCCCATCCCAGCATGCCGGGCCCGCCATGCGCCAGCGCCAGCGCGCCAACGCTCGACCCCAGCGCAATCCCCGCATACACGGCCGACGCATGCAACGACAGCGTGATCGGCGACACATCGGGCGCCAGGCGGATCAGCCGCGTCGCCTGCGCCGGGCCGAAGCCCCAGCCGGCCATGCCCCACAGCACGACCGCGCCGATGGCGACGGCGCCGGCCACCGTGCCGTGCAGCACCTGTGCCGACAGCGACAGCACCGAGAAGGCCAGCACGATGCCCGCGCTGCTGACCGCCAGCACGCGCGCCACGCCGGCGCGGTCGGTCAGGTGGCCGCCCAGGCCCGTGCCCAGCGCCGCAAAGCTGCCGACCAGGAACAGCACGATGCCCACGTGCTGCGGCGCGAAGCCCAGCCCCTGCACAAAGAACGGTGCGACGTAGGTGTAGAACGTAAAGCCGCCTGCGGCCCACAGCGTGGACACCGCCAGCGCACCCAGCATGCCGGGCCGGCGTGCCACGGAGAGGCGTTGCGCCAGCGTGGTCACGCTGTGCGGCAGCGCGCGCGGCAGGCCAAAGGCGAGGCCTGCCGTGGCCAGTGCCGACAACACACCGCATGCGATGAATGTCGAGCGCCAGTCGCCCTGCGCCGCAATCCAGGCGCCCAGCGGCACGCCGAGCGCCACTGCCACCGTGCCGCCGCCCGTGATGATGGCCAGCGCCGAGCCGCTGCGCGAGGCCGGCACCAGCGAGGTCGCCACCGCATTGGCCGTCGGCAGAAACACGCCGGCTGCCAGCGCCAGCAACACGCGCGCCGCCATCAACTGTCCGAAGCCGTGCGCGGTAGCCGCCAGCAGGTTGCCTGCCGCAAAGATGGCCAGCGCGCCGATCAGCACGCGTCGGCGGTCCACATTGCCGAGCAGCGTCGCCATCACCGGCGAGCCCACGGCATAGGTGACGGCAAACACGGTGACGAGCTGCCCAGCCGCCGGCACGCCCACGCCCAGGTCTGCGGCCAGCACCGGCAGCAGACCGGCGATCATGAACCCTTCAGTGCTGATGGCGAACGCGCCCAGGCACAACCACCACAGCGATGCCGGCATGGTCGGCTCCTGTCAGAAGAGGAAAGCGGAGAGAGGGGCGGAGCGCAGAGGCTCCGCGAGGATCAGCGCGCGGTGGAGCTGGCCGTCTGGCCCAACAGCACGTTGCGCTCGTCGTCGGAGATGTCTTCGCGGCGGCGTGAGTAGGCGCGCTCGACCCCGGCATAGGCGCGCTGCGTGGCAGGGCGTGCGCCAACGGCTTCGAACCAGCGCTGCAGATTCGGAAAGTCGTTCAGGTCCTGACCATGCCCGGCGTGCGGCACGATCCACGGATAGGCCGCGATGTCGGCGATGGTGTAGTCGTTGCCGGCAATGTAGGGGCGATCGGCCAGGCGGCGGTCGACCACACCGTACACGCGGTTCGTTTCCTTGGTGTAGCGCTCGATGGCGTAGGGCACGCGCTCCGGTGCATACACGTTGAAGTGGCCGATCTGCCCGGCCATGGGGCCCAGACCACCCACCTGCCAGAACAGCCACTTGAGCACTTCCATGCGGCCGTGCAGGTCGGTGGGCATCAGCTGCCCGGTCTTCTCAGCCAGATACAGCAGCATGGCGCCCGATTCGAACAGCACCACGGGCTCGGTCCCCTGGCCTGGGTCGTGATCGACCATGGCCGGGATCTTGTTGTTGGGCGAGATGGCCAGGAACTCGGGCTTGAACTGGTCACCCCGGCTGATATCGACGGGGATGACGCGGTGCGGGAAGCCGGTTTCGGCAAAGAACAGCGCCATCTTCAGGCCGTTGGGCGTGGCGCAGTAGTAGAGGTCGATCATGGCGGGGCCCTCGTGTTCTGTCATGTTGGTTGACAGCGTAGGCGCGCGAGTGGCCTTTTGTAATGTCCAGAAACTGGAATTTTCAGGTAACCACTTACGGGTTGTGCGCCGCTTCGGGTTCCGCTGTCTCGCAGGAGCGTGCGTACCATTCCCACGCCGCGGTGCCGCACAGCACGCCCGTCGCTAGCGCGGACACCGCGAGCGCCGGCAGTTCACCCGCCGGCAGCCAGGCGCCGCCCAGCACCACCAGGCCGACAGCATGTGCCGGGCGCAACCGCCCGAAGATCGCCCACTTGAACAGCAGGTTGCCCAGCAGATATAGCGCTGCGCTGCCCAGCACCGCCAGCGTCGTCCCTTCATGGGCGCGGCCCACCGGATGCGCCAGCACGAACTCATCGGCCACGGCCCCGACGATGATGCCGGCCACCAGCACCACGTGGATGTAGGTGTAGGCCAGCCGTGCAAGCCGCCCCGGATCCGCCGAATCCGCCATGGTGCGCGCGCCGCGCTCGGCAATCCTGTCGAAATACAGCCACCACATCGCCAGGCTGCCGATGAACGACAGCGCCATCGCCGCGATGTTTTCTGCGGTCCAGTCGAGGCCAGCAAACGTGGAGCCCGTCACCAGCACCGATTCGCCGAGCGCGATGATGATGAACAGCGAGCAGCGCTCGGCCATGTGGCCGCCTTCCACGTTCCAGTCGTTGGTGGTGGAGCGGCCCAGGCCCGGCGTGTAGAAGCCTATCGATGGCCCAAGCCATTCGATGACCAGCGCGAAGATCCAGCACGCCCAGCGCACGGAACCGTCCGACAGGCCGCCCGCCAGCCACAGCACCGCAGAGATGCCGAGCCACGTGGCGATGCGCTGGAAGTTGCGCCGCATGGGCAGCGACTCGCCGCGCACGGCCCACAGGAAGAACACCGTGCGGCCGAACTGCATGAACACATAGGCCAGCGCAAAGGCCAGCCCGCGCGAGCCGAACGCCTGCGGCAGCGAGGCCGAGAGCAGCAGCCCGCCCGTCATCAGCACGAGCATCAGCATGCGGATGGCGAGCTTGTCCGGATCGAGCCAGTTGGTCACCCACGACGTGAAGATCCACACCCACCACACCGCCAGCATCAGCAGCAGCGCCTGTGCGCCGCCTTGCAGCGTGAAGTTGCCGATCAGCAGGTGCGAGAGCTGCGTCACCGCAAACACGAACACCAGATCGAAGAACAGCTCGATGTTGGTGACGCGGTGATGGCCGTGGGCCCCTTCGGGCGCGGGGCGGAGGTAACTGCGGGGCATCGGGTGTCCTCGGTGCGGCCTTGGGGGGGGCGATCAGGCCGAATGCATGCCGAGCGTGAACGTGCCTGCGCCCACCATCACCGCGCCGCCCGCGTAGCCGAAGCGGCGTTGCGCGGCCACGCTCGTCAGGCGCTTGGCGAGCAGCTTGGCGGCCAGCGCGTACATCGATGCATTGGCGGCAGCCAGGATGACGAAGGTCGGCAGCAGGATCACGCTCTGCGAGAGGAAGGTCTGCTCGGCCGACATGAACTGCGGCACGAAGGCGACGAAGAAGACGATGCTCTTGGGGTTCAGCGCGGTGACCGTCCAGGCCGACAGGAAGCGGCGGCCAGCGGACTTCTGCTGCACGGGGAGGGTGGCCTCCGGCGCGTCCGCCTGTACGTCATCCTGCAGGCGGCGTGCGCTGAGGATGGACTTGATGCCCAGATAGACGAGGTACGAACCGCCGATGAGCTTGAGCGCCGTGAAGGCCGCGGCCGATGCGGCGAGCAGCGCGCCCGCACCGGCAAGGGACACGGCCATGGCGGTCGTGTCGCCAGCGGCCACGCCGGCAACGGTGCTCCACGCCGAGCGGCCACGGTTGGCCAGCGAATCACCAATCACCAACAGGATGGTCGGGCCGGGGATGAGCAGGATGATGATGCTGGCGCCGATGAAGGCCAGCCAGGTTTGGAGGGTCATGGGGTGGCTCGCTGTGTTGTTGGGGGGGGGGAGACAGTTATCCATGAAAAATTTGGGGCGTCAAATGGGGAGGGGGTTTTGGTTTTGGTTTTGATGTTTGTGGTGCATCCCTTGTTTCATCCCCTGCCGGGGCTGACTCACTTTCTTTGGTCTTGCCCAAAGAAAGTAAGCAAAGAAATGCGCGCCCGAGATGGCGAAAGACTCCTTCAATTTCCGTAACCGGGCGGAGGCGGGGAAAACTCGCTGCGCTCAGACAGTTCCCCGCCTTTTTTCCGCCCGCTTACAAAAATTGAAGGCGCCATCTAGGGCAGGAACGGCCAAACACTCGGTATGCCGGTGCAAACGAAAAAGCGAGCCTTGGTGGCTCGCTTCGTGTTCGACGGTTTGCTTTTCCCTTGCCCTAGATGGCGCCTTGGATTTTTGTTGCGGGGAGGAAAAAGGAAGGAGCCTTGTCTGAGCGCAGCGAGTTTGGCTCCTTCCCCTCCCCGCGACACAAATCCAAGGAGGGGGTCGCCATCTCGGGCGCGCCTTTCTTTTGCTTACTTTTCTTTGGCAAGATGTATGGACCGGGGACATAGGTGACAGGTGTGCGAGGACATGGTTGACACATGTCAGCAGTCATCGGGCAGGTTCAGATCGATACGGCCAAGGTGTTGGTGAACGAAGTACAGATCGAATTGATCCCTGTGTTTAGGGTCGGGGCGCAATGCCACCGGCAAGCCGTGCAGGGCATTGGAGAGCTTGAAGCGCCAACTCCTGAAGCGTAGCTCCCCATTCCATCCGACGTTGAGGACGATGTCCTGCGGGCTGTACTCGATCGGTGCCAACGTAGACGGATACGGTCGCGGGCTGGGCCGGTAGCGTGTGATGGGCGTGGCCAGGTCGATGGCCTGGTGCGGGCGCTCGCAGTTATAGACGGTGCGCCAAGCATCCAGCGCGTGCTGGACCGCGTCGCAAGAGGCGAAGTAGCGCCCGGCCAGGGCCTCGGCCTTGAGCGTGCGGTGGAAGCGCTCGTCCTTGCCGTTGGTCTGCGGGTGGGCGGGGCGGCTGTAGCTCAGGCGCACACCGAGGCGGATGAGCCAGACGCCCAGGCCCGTGAGTTGCCCCGGCCGGGTGGGACTGCCCCAAGGTGCGCCGTTATCGGCGTTGATGCGCAGCGGCAGCCCATAGCGCTCGAAGGCCTGGCGCAAGTGACGCTGCACGACCGCGCTCTGCGTCTGCGTGCAGGCCGCCAGCACCAGGTTGAAGCGGGAGTGATCGTCGATCACGGTCAGCGGCGAGCAGCGCTGGCCGTCGGCCAACGCGAACCCGCCCTTGAAATCCATCTGCCAGAGTTGGTTCGGTTCAGCGTGCTCAAAGCGCTGCCAGGGCGTGGAGGCGTCTGAGGCTTCGGGTGCAATCAACCCATACCGATGCAGGATGGAGGTCACGGTGCTGGGCGCCGGTACATCACTCCAGCCCAAGTCGGCCAAGCGGCGGCTGATCTTGCGCCCGCCCCACGCAGGATGCTGCTGGCGTAACGCGATGACGGCCTGTTCAAGCTCGGCCTCGGTACGCATCGGGCTGTGCGAGGGACGGCGCGTCCGGTCAGCCAGTCCGGCGTCCCCCGACTCAACGTAACGAGCCAGCCACTTGTAGCCGGTTTGCGGGCTGATGCCGAACCGCCGACACAGCTCGCGCCGGTTACAGCCTTCCTGCCGGGCCAATAGAACGAATTCCTGACGAAGGCTCATGGTGTCTCGTGTGCTCCAGGGCATGGCCTGACCTCCGAGCGAATGTGCCGCTCAAAGTGTCAACCATGTCCTCGCACACCTGTCACCTATGTCCCCGGTCCATACAGCAAGACAAAGAAAAGTAAGTCGGTCCCGGCAGGGAACGAAAGGGGGATGGACCACCAAGTCCAAAACACGCACAAAAAAAAACCTACCCATGTCGCCGCGCCGCCAACCCCACCCCACTCACCAACAAAACCGCAGCCGCCACTTCAAGCCCATGAGGCCGTCGTGCCTCATAGATAAACCCATACAAAAGCGCAAACACCGTCTCAAACACAATCAACTGCCCCGACAGCGTCAACGGCAACTTGCGGCTGGCTGCATTCCACAGGCTGTTCCCGAGCACAGACGCCCCCAGCGCCACGCCCATATTCACCAGCCAGAACATCGCCCACGCCGATGCGGGCTGTGCAGAAGCCGTTGCCATACCGGGCAAGAAGAACGCCGGCACGGCCAGTGCCAATGACAACACCCCGGTCGCAACGCCGGTCAACAGCGACCACTCGCGGCTCGTGAATTGCGGCCGCGCGCGCAGGTACCGCGCATTGCATACCGCATACACCGTCCAGCACGCCAGCGCGCCCGCGGCCATCAGCAGCCCGATGAAACAGGTTCTGCCGCCCGCATCCGAATGCACGTCGGGCGCATCCAGGTAAATGCACACCACACCCGCGACGGCCATCAGCAACGGCACGGCCAGCTGACGCAACGGCAGACTGCCCCGTTCGGCCGCGCCCGCAAGCGTGACCGTCACCGGCAACAACCCGACGATGAGCGATACCGGCGCCACGCCCGCGCGCTGCACGCCACCCGCGACGCACAGGTAGTAAAGAAGGTTGCCCGGCAGCGATAACAGCAGCAGCGCCGCCCAGTCGCGCCGCGTCGTCTTGCGCCACAGCATGCGCCACATCGGCAGCGCCAGCACGAGCGAGAGAACGCCATACAGCACGTATCGCGCGGCAGACAGCGCCAGCGGTGAGAACTGCGGCAGCATCTTCGGCGCGACGAAGATCACACCCCACAGCGCGCCGGCCGCGACGCCGTAGCCGATGCCCGTGAGGTGGTCGCGCCGCGCGTCGTGCTGACCGTGATGCAGCTGCGTTGCAGTGGAGGTGTCGCCAACAGCCATGGAGCGCCTGTCCGAAAAGATCAATCGAACCGGCACTCTGCGCGTGCGCGTGCCGCGCGTCTTGGCGAAGACGGCTGCGCTTTGGCAAAAACGGAAAGGGCCCGAGCTAGCGCCGCACCGCTGCGGGCGTGATGCCGTGCGCGGCCTTGAGGTGGCGCGTGAGGGCGCTTTGGTCGTAGTAGCCGGTGCGTGCGGCAATCTCGGCGATGGGCAGGGCGGTGGTTTCCAGCAGCGTCAATGCATGCCGCAGCCGTACCTGGGCCAGATGCGCATGCAGCGTGGTGCCGTAGGCGGCGCGAAACAGCGTGGCGAGGCGGCGCGCGCTGACGCCCGTCTCGGCGGCAAGTGCATCGACCGTGAGCGGCTCGGCGTAGCGGTGCTCGATGGCGTGCCATGCGCGCTCGGCACGTGCGTCGGGGCGCGCGCGGATCTGCGTGGATTGATTGGCCGGATGCGCCGCGAGCGTCGCCAGCGCGAGAGACGACCACGCATTGGCCAGTACGGCATCGACGATGGGCGCGTCCTGCAGCCAGATCGTCAGCGCGCGCAGGCCCGGCGTAAGTGGAAAGAACACGCGATCGGCCAGGCCGCCCAGGCTGGGGGCGTCCACGGTTTGGCCGGGAATGTCGAACACGATGAAACGGTTGGCACCCGTGGCTTCAAACGCATGCGTGGCGCCAGCCGGGATGAGCGCGGCGTGGTGCGTGTCGACGCGGCCGCCGCGGCCGTCCACGTCCATCTCGAGGATGCCGCGTGCGGGCATCACGACTTGCATGAAGTCGTGCGAGTGTGGGGGCGCGGCGAGGCCGTAGGTACGGAAGTCCAGCATGATCAATTTGACAACCCGGTGGATATAACCTTCATGTCACATTTTCCCCGGGATTTTTCGTGCATGTAGCGTACTCCTGTATTGAGATCTCGATGCCGACCATCTCAGACGAGAGGCCTCTGGCGCTAAAGGAAGAGATCGGCCGGACACGCCGCTGCCCACAACCTGAGTCGGGCAACCCGCTGATCGCGCGAAACCCACGGCATATCGGTTTTCATCGGTGGGGTAGACCTATCGTATCCAGTCCAGCATCGCCACTAGAGATTGCGATGGCGCGGCGCCATAAACCACCTTGAGTGTGTGCTGCCATTCGGCGAAGAACGCGCTGGCTTCAGCAGACCGGCCTTCTGCCCGCAGGCATTCCAGCAGGTGACGGCAGATGCCTTCTGCTGTCGGGTGCAGGCGAAGCGCGCGCTGATACACAGTCGTTGCCGACGTCGGTGCATTGAGGGCTTCCAGCTTTTCCCCCACCGTGAGCACGGTGCGCACCAGTTCGGCACGCAGGCGTTCCCGCTGCGGAAGCAGCCATGGTTGCTCGGCCTCGTCGGCGAGGAAGTCCCCGGTGTAGGCGGCCAGCATGTCCAACGCGGCTGTCAGTAGCGTGTCGGAATCGGCGTCAGGTGTCTTTGCCAGATCGAGTGCGATTTGGCGGTGCGCCTGGAACGTCCAGAGATCGAGCCCGCACAAGTGCATGTTGAGCCCAACCTTGCCGTTGCTGACCACGATGGCATCGGCATTGCCGAGCAATTTGCGCAGCCGGTGAATGGCCACGTCGAACGCACCTTTGGCGCTGTCGCCATCCGCGTCGGGCCACAACGCGGCTGAGAGATGGTCGATGGCGACTTCCCGTCCCCCATACGCGACGATCGCCTTGAGCGTGTCCAGCGTGCGCCGGTTGCCCTTGCCGCTCTGCGCTAGCGGCTCACCTGAGCAACTCACGCTGAAAGCCCCGAGCACGCGCAGTTCAATCTCCCACGGCCAGTGCTTCACGCGCGCAGTTGGCGCCTGTAGACGGCGTTTGCGGACCAGTGCGGTCACGTAGTTCGTCTCAATGCCGGTTGCCAGCGCATGGGCCGCCAGGCGGGCGACCATCGGGTCATGCCAGCCAGGGAAATTCGTGATGCCGAAGCGTCGGCCCAGCGCCAGCGCCTCCGGCAGCCATGGGCTGGTTGGTGCGCCACGATCCAACGCCATCACCGCGCGCACCATCAACGTGTGGCAGAGCGCCACCTTGCTATCGACGTCGCGCGACAGCGCCTCTGCTTCTTCGGCAAACGTGTCGGCCTGTTCTGCCTGGCCGAGCAAGTGCGCGATATATGCGCCGGTGGCAAGGGTGAACGCCTCGCCGAAGCGGAAGTTGAGTGACCGAAAGCCATTGCGCCCGAACTCAACCATGAGTTCCGCCTCGCGCAAGCGGTCTTGCTGCAAGGCCAGCCACCCGCGCTCGAAATGGTGCATGGCCTGATCGAGTGGCCGGCCCATGTGAATGTCTTGCGCCAGCTTGGCCCGGAACGATTCCGCCACCATCACATTGCCGGCGGAGATAGCCGCCGCCAGCCCATGATTCAGTAGCGCGTGCTTCCACAGGTAGATGTCGCTGGCGTGCATCAAGGCTTCCGTTTGCTCTACCACGGCGATGCATGCATCGTTCTCGGCAAAGAACCAGTAGCCCATCGCCTCGGTGGTGAGGATCGTGGTGCGCAGCAGGTCGCTGGTCTGCGGAGATGCCACGGCCGCCCGCATGAGCTGGAGCACCACGCGCGCACGCTCAAGATCGCCCGTCCACAGGTGATAGACCGTCAGCATGAAGCCGAGCGAGGCTTGCGTCTGCACGTCCACCGTGCCGATGAAGACGAGGGCGCGGTCGGTCCAATGTCGGCTGTCCGCATGGCCCATGGCGTGAAACGCCAACGCCGCGAGCACGCCGGCCAGCACGCGCGCTTCGATTTGCGCATCGGGAAACGCCGGGTAACGCGCGCGCAGCGTGTCCAGCATTTCCAGCCAATGCGTGAGCGGCCGGTAATCGCGGGATTCGAAATAGATGCAATCGACGATGCTAGACCAGGCGAGGTAACAGCCAGCGGCATTGTCATGCGCCTGGAACAGCGTCAACGCCGGCTCGAAGTAGAGGCGTGCATTGCCCGGGTCCAGCGCCATGCGGCTGGTGCCGGCCCAGAACAGCAGCCAGGGGTCGGCATTGAGCACGGCGGTGGGGAGTTGCCCAAGCAAGTCGCTCAACGTGCGATAGCGGCCTTGCTGGAGAACCATTGGTGCATGGCGCAGAGCCAGTGCCGCCAGTTGCGGCATCAGCCCGGCATCGGCGAGCAATTCGCCGGCGCCGGCAAGCTCGCCGCGCGCTTCCAGCAAGGCGGCGGCGTTGGCTGTCAGCTGCTGCCGCTCGTCAGGGGAAAATGCATCGGGTAACCGTGACAGCAAAAATTCGCGGAACAGCGCGTGGTACTGGTACGACGCCCCCGCCCCGCTGCCGAACTGGTCGATGAAGTACTGCTGGCAATGCGCGGAGGTAACGAAGTGATCGACATCCGTGCTGCCGGTGAGTTGGCGTGCCTCGGCCAGATCGAAGTTCGGCAGGATTGCCGTGCACAGCAGGAAGCGGCGCAGCTCGGGCGACGCGGCGCCGATCATCTCCTGCGCGAAATACGGGAACAGCACTTCACGCGAGTCCAGTCGGTCGACGTCATAGCTGCCCACGCGGCTAATCTGGTCCAGCAGCAACACCACGGCGGCTACCCAGCCGCCGCTGCGCGCATGCAGCCGGCCGGCAAGCTCGCGCTCTGCATCGGGGCGCTGTTCCAGCGTTGCCAGCGCGGCGGGGTGGCCGGCCAGGATGGCGCCGGTTTCTTCCTCGGTCAGCCGCAGGTGTTGCCAGTCCACCAGCGCGAGTTGCTGATTGGCTTGCAGCCGCGCCAACTCAGGCGGCGGCGCGGATCGGCTCAACACCAGAATCCGCACGTGCTCGGATGCCTCGGCCAACGCGGCTTGCAGGATTCCCTTGAAGCTGGGCTCGGCCTCCGCTGCGTGCACGTTCTCAAGCACCAGCAGGGTGGCTTCTGGTAGCCCCGAGAACACGGCCCGGAAGTAACGCCGCGCAAACGCTGCCAGGTCAAACAGATGGTCGGGGCTGAACAGCGGCGGCTGGGTGGCGCTGTCTGCACCAAGATGCGCAGCGCAGGCTTGCCCGAAGGTCCGGAAAAAGCTGGCCGGGTCCATGTCGCCGGCGTCCACCTCGTACCAGATGGCGGGCAGCCCGCTCGCTTCCAGATAGCTGATCGCCAGTTTGGTCTTGCCCGAACCGGCAGGGCTGGCCACCCACACGATGGGGCTGGCCGCAAAGCCGCGCCCGATGCGGTTCAGCACACGCGGGCGCAGCACGATGCCGCCCGACTGCGGGCGGTTGATCTTGGAGAGCGTGGGAGCGGAGTTCAAGCGGGGGTCGAGTGCCAGCAGGAGGTTCGCGGAATGTGCGGCAAGGGTGCAGCGGGATTATCCCGTGCGCCGCGCTGCTCGCATGCCTCGGGATTTCCAGAATGTCATGCACTTCGGCTCGGGTGATTCCCCTCGGAAGGAGGGGGTGTTTCGGCACATCGAGCCCCATCGCCGCCCAGATCGGTAAGTCATCGGTAAGTGGCTGCGTGGCGTAATGCCTGAGCGCGGTCCACAGGAGCCACACGGCGTCTTCATTCATTTGAATGATGCGCGGCGCCATGTGCTTCTAGAGGATCCGATCTAATCCGGTCCGAAACCGAGCGATTCCGTACCACACCACAAAAGAGCCCGAGGGAGGGAACCATGAAGCTCACACCGATCGCAATCAGCGCTGCAGTGCTTGTTTTGACCGCTTGCGGCGGAGGCGGAGATGCTCCGCCTCAGCTAACCACGCAGCAATCGCAGACGATCAGCGGCGTGGCGGCCACTGGCGCGGCCTTGCCCGGTGCAACGGTCAACGTGACCTGCTCGGCGGGTTCGGGTACGGCCACCACGAGAGCGGACGGCAGCTATTCGGCACCCGTCACGGGCGCCAGCCTGCCTTGCGTGGTGACGGCCACCAGCAGCGACGGCAAGACGGTGCTGCACTCGCTGGTTGCCGGTTCAGGATCGATCGGCAGCACCGCCACGGCCAACATCACGCCGCTGACGGAACTGCTGCTGGCACAACTGGCCGGACAGGACCCGGCAAAGTATGTGGCCGGATTCAGTTCGACGACGACCGTGACTGCCAGCGACGTCACCGCCGCGCAAGGCGCCCTGGTCAAGGTGTTGCAGATCGCCGGCTTTGACGCGTCGGGCATCGGTGACTTCCTGGGCGGCACGCTCAGCGCAGGCAGCGGCCAGGGTTATGACGGGGTGCTCGACACGCTGCAATCGAAGCTGGCCGGCGCGGGCGTCACCCTGACCGACCTGAGCACCGCGGTTGCCAGCACCAGCGGCAGCTCCAGCGGGTCTGCAGGCTCGACGGTGGGCACCGTGCTGGCGCCGGCCAATTCGGCCTGTCCGGCGCTCAAGAGCGGCGATCATCGGCTGATCAAATTCTCGGATGGTTCGGCACAGGTGGTGACCATCGACGCGGCCAAGCTGACCGTCGCGGTGGGCGGCTCGAGCTACCAACTGACCCAAGGTGCGACGGCCTGCGATTACACGTTGAACGATACCGGTTCGACGCGCGTGCTGGTGGCCAAGTCGGGCATGGCGGTCTGGACCAACGGCAGCGGTGGCACGGGCGTACTTTCGCTGTCGCTTCCCAAGCAGATCGTCGATCCGACCGCTATCAACGGAAACTACATCTATGCGCTCCTGAGCGGGGCAGGCCAAGGCACGTTTGGCACGAATAACTATGCGAAGGGCGTCGTGACGGCTGCCACGAATTGCGCGGTCAACGCGCCTTGCGCGCCTGATCTGAATTCACCGTATGGGCACATGGTTGCCACGTCGGATGGTGGGGTCGACTGGGTTGATGATGGCGCCTCCGCAGGTACCGTCAACGCCCACGCCTATGGGTTCCGGAACGCGCAGGGGAATACGGTTTTCGTGGTTGCGCTGACCGGGGGCGGCGTAGGCATCTTCGCCCCGCAGACGACGCTGTCCATGCCAGCAGTCGGCACGACCAACGCCTTCTGGCAAAGCAACGTCAAGTCGACCGGTCTGAGCGCGGTGACGGAAGACAGCAACACCATCACGGCGGTGAATGGCTCGACGGTGACACGCACCTTTGCCGATACCCATACGGACCAGATCATCTACAACGATCCATTCGCCGGCCTGCGCCATCGGCCCGGTACCAAGGTCTGCACGAACACGAGCGGTGTTGCGGTTACGTGCAACGAGACGTGGCAACTGCCGTTGAGCGGCCTGACGCTGGCATTGAGCGGGTCGCCGTCCGTCACGCCATCCACGTACCAGGTGAACGTCTCGGTCAACAAGCCCGGTAACTAAATCGAGAAAGGCGCTGTCATCAAAAGCGGCAACGGCCAGGGCGCCAACCGAGCGCCCGGCCGCAGCCGCCTTCGGGGAAGTTGGCACCGGCTCATCGCGAGCCGGTGCCAGCGCAAAAAAATACCCGGCCACAGATCGTCTGCGCCGGGTCTCGGAACTTTCACGGAAAGAGGATCCGTGAGAAGAGGAACAGGCGCATCGTGCGCTGCTTGCATGACAGCGGCATGTCAGCCGCGCCTGCGTCCTCATTCCTCCTGGATCGTCACCTTGTTGGGATAGAACGCCAGATAGCCGGCCACCTCGCGCGCCACGGGCTTGGGCTGTTCGTACGTCCAGACGGCGTTGTCGGCGCGCACATCGCCGGCCACGATCGTGTAGTACGACGCATCGCCCTTGTACGGGCAATGGGTGTGATGCTGCGTGCGCTCCAGCAGGTTCATCTGCACATCGTCGCGCGGGATGTACTGCACCGGCGGGTACGACGCCTCGCGCAGCGTGCGCGCCAGATGCGTGTTGGCAATGGTGAAACCATTGAGCGTTACGGTCACGCGGCGCGGGTTGGACTCGACGGTGATGGGGTGATTCGGATCAATATCGGACATGCGGCACTCCTGCAGTTGAGCGAGGGAAGACGCTGTCACTGTAGCAAGCGCCGCGCGCGCCTTCTGTCGCCGTCCCTGCTTACCAGTGCGTTTCCGATTCCGGCGTGGACGAGACGCGGTGAATCGCCAGGTCGGCGC
The DNA here is from genome assembly GCF_016466415.2 of Ralstonia pickettii. Classification (NCBI taxonomy): domain Bacteria; kingdom Pseudomonadati; phylum Pseudomonadota; class Betaproteobacteria; order Burkholderiales; family Burkholderiaceae; genus Ralstonia; species Ralstonia pickettii. Next base: position 106,990 of record NZ_CP066771.1, read on the forward strand.
CCATGAATTCGGCCTCGCGGTCCAACCGCAGCCCCACGAGCTTGCGCAGCGTGCCGTACACCACCGTGCCGCCAATCAGCGCAATGGCAATGCCGCCGGCCGTGCCCGCCAGTTGCGCCCAGAACGACACGCCGCCCAGGCCGCCCAGCGCCTTCAGGCCGAAGATGCCGGCCGCGATGCCGCCCCACGCGCCGCACAGGCCATGCAGCGGCCACACGCCGAGGACGTCGTCGATGCGCCAGACGTTCTGCACGCGCGTGAACATCCAGACAAACAGCACGCCCGCGATGCCGCCGACGGCAAGCGCCCCCAGCGGGTGCATCACGTCGGAGCCGGCGCACACGGCCACCAGGCCGGCCAGCGGCCCGTTGTACGAGAAGCCCGGGTCGTTCTTGCCCATCCACCACGCGGTGAGCGTGCCGCCCACCATGGCCATCAGCGAATTGATGGCGACCAAGCCGCTCATCTTGTCGAGCGTCTGCGCGCTCATCACGTTGAAGCCGAACCAGCCCACCGCCAGCACCCAGGCGCCGGCGGCCAGGAACGGGATGTTGGACGGCGGATGCGCGGCGATGCGGCCGTCGTCCTTGTAGCGGCCGTGGCGGGCGCCCAGCAGCAACACCGCCGGCAGCGCGATCCAGCCGCCCACTGCGTGCACGACCACCGAGCCCGCGAAGTCGTGGAACTCCGCGCCCGTCACGCTCTGCAGCCAGTGCTGGATGCCGAAGCGCTCGTTCCAGGCGATGCCTTCAAAAAACGGGTAGACGAAACCGACCAGCACGAAGGTCGCCGCCAGTTGCGGCTCGAAGCGCGAACGCTCGGCAATGCCGCCCGAGATGATGGCCGGGATGGCCGCCGCAAACGTCAGCAGGAAGAAGAACTTCACCAGCTCGTAGCCGTTCTGCTGGGCGAGCACATCGGCGCCGGTAAAGAAGTTGACGCCGTACGCGACTGAATAGCCGATGAAGAAGTACGCGATGGTCGACACGGCAAAGTCGACCAGGATCTTGACCAGTGCGTTGACCTGGTTCTTCTTGCGGACGGTGCCCAGCTCAAGGAACGCGAAGCCGGCATGCATGGCCAGCACCATGATCGCGCCCAGCAGGATGAAGAGCGCGTCGCCCCCGGTTTTGATGGAGTTCATTGCGGTTGTCGTGCGGGTTGAAGGTCAGCGCCATCCGGGTGCAGGGTTTGCCCACAAATGACGCAAAAAGCGCCGACAGATGCAAAAGTTGTTCCAGCGGTGTGCAAAAAGGTGATATGGCGCACCATGGTCGTGCGCGGGAGGTCGTTGCCCGGCAGCGCGACGGCCGTGGCCCGAAATCGGTGCGTTCGTGCTTTGAATTGGTGCATTTGGCGCTGCACGTGCGCTTTGATGGTGCGTTGCGCCGTTCTGACAGGCGCTACGGCTTGGCGCCGGACACGCTGAACGACGCGGCCACGGCGTCCCACAATGGTTCGTACCGCAAGCGCACGGCGCTGGCCTGCTCGGGCGATGTGGCCAGAGACTGCATGTGCAGCATCAGCAGCGCGCCGTCGGTCGGCACCATGAAGACGCGGCCGACCAGCGTGTTGCCAGGGGCGCGCGGGATATTCGGCCCGGGCGATTCGCCGATGTAGCTGGCCCACACGCCGATGCGCCCGCCCAACGATTGCGTACCCCAGCCGAGCAGTCGGCAGGGGGCGGCCACGGCTTGCTTCACGGCATCGCGCATCCAGCGCGGTTCGCGGCTGTCGGGCACGGTTTCGGGGTCGCCTTCGGTGGGGCGCACGATGAGCTCAATGCGCGACAGCCCAGAGCCGCCCTGATTGGCCCATGCGCCGATCGCCACCCGTGCCGGGTCGGGCTTGCGCGGCGCCGTGGGCGGCACGCGTTCCCACGAGAACGGCAGCCGCAGGGCGAGGCTCGCGCCGCGCGCATTCGGCCAGTCAGACAGGGTCGCGGCCTGGGTAAAGCGGCTGCCCAGCTCATCGGCGGGGCGGTCGTCGTAGACCACCGCCAGCAGGGTCTGCAGCGTGGCGCGGTCCTGGCTTCCCTGCGCACGCGCAACCACGCGTTCGGCCAGCGAGTGGGCGGTCTCGGCCGTCTGGGTGGCAACGCCCACGCTGGGCTGGTGGAGGTCCAGCGCGCGCTCGATCAGCAGTTGGCGCTCGTCGTCGGATAGCGGAATGCCGGCGATCAGGCGGCGCGTGCGCGCCAGCGCTTGCGGGAAGGTGTTGTCGAACTGGGTACGGGCGCGGATCAGCTCTTCACGCTGGCCGGGAAAGCGCTGGATGGCGCGGTCGAGCGCCTGCGACTGCACGGTCAGGAAGCCAAGCACGCTGATCAGCCCCGGAATGGCGCCGGGCGTGTAGTCCCACGCCAGGGCGTGACCGGACCACGCCAGCAAGGCGGTCAGACACCAGCGCATCGTTGCGCGGCTTGGCATTGGAAGTTCCCCCTATGGCCGGACCCGTTTCCGACCAGAACGCGACTGTAACGATTTGTTTCGATTGTGTGCAAGCTGGGTGTTGCACCGAGATCGGACCGTTCAGGCCGTCCAATTTGCGCAAATGGCTCGGGCAGTCTGCGCCCCTATTTAAGGGAATGGCGCGCATCTCACCGTGAACCCGCAAGGGTAGGCGGGCGAAAAAGTCAGAGCCCGTGCGGCCCGTTGACGAGTGCGTCAAGCCCGAAAATACTGTCTGTTCGACCCGCTGACCGGCACGCTTCGCCTTGTGTGTCGCACAACACATCCAACGCCGGCGCCCCACTTATAGAAGGTGGAGACATGACCGATCTTTCCGCCGCCCGCGCGGCCGATCCCACGCCTGCCAGCGAACCTGGGCTCGCGCGCAACAAGGTGCGCTTCGTGACGGCCGCTTCGTTGTTCGATGGGCATGACGCGTCGATCAATATCATGCGGCGCATCCTGCAGTCGATGGGCTGCGAGGTGATCCACCTCGGGCACAACCGCTCGGTGGACGAGGTGGTGAACGCGGCGCTGCAGGAAGACGTGCAGGGCATTGCCGTGTCCAGCTACCAGGGTGGCCACGTCGAATACTTCAAGTACATGATCGACGCGCTGCGCGCACGCGGCGGCGAGCACATCCAGGTGTTCGGCGGCGGGGGCGGCGTGATCGTCCCGGCGGAGATCCGCGAACTGCAGGACTACGGCGTCGCGCGCATCTACAGCCCAGAAGACGGCCAGCGCATGGGCCTGGCCGGCATGATTGCCGACATGGTGCAGCGCTGCGACATCGATCTTTCCGTCTATGCGCCCACCACGCTGGAGCCCGTCGCCAACGGCGACCGCCGCGCCCTGGCGCAATTCATCACCGCATTGGAGTCGGGCCGGATCGATCCGGCATTGCGCGACGCCGTACGCGCGGCTGCAGCAGCCACGCCGACGCCGGTGCTCGGCATCACGGGCACGGGCGGCGCGGGCAAGTCGTCGCTGACCGATGAGTTGATCCGCCGCTTCCGGCTCGACCAGCAGGACACGCTGCGCATCGCCGTCATCTCGATCGATCCGTCGCGGCGCAAGTCGGGCGGCGCCCTGCTGGGTGACCGCATTCGCATGAACGCGATCAATCATCCGAACATCTTCGTGCGTTCGCTGGCCACGCGCGAGGCCAGCCGCGAAATTTCCGACGCGCTGCCTGACGTGATCGCAGCATGCCGCGCCGCCGGATTCGATTTCATCATCGTGGAGACCTCGGGCATCGGGCAGGGCGATGCGGCCATCGTGCCGCATGTCGATCTGTCGCTGTATGTGATGACGCCCGAGTTTGGCGCCGCCAGCCAGCTGGAGAAGATCGACATGCTCGACTTTGCCGATCTGGTGGCGATCAACAAGTTCGACCGCAAGGGCGCGCAGGACGCCTGGCGCGACGTCGCCAAGCAGGTGCAGCGCAACCGCGAGCAATGGCATGCCCGCCCCGAAGATATGCCGGTGTTCGGCACGCAGGCCTCGCACTTCAACGACGACGGCGTGACGGCGCTGTATCACGCGCTGGCCGATCGACTGAGCGAGCGCGGCATGGCGCTGGCCGAGCGCACGCTGCCACGCACGGCCGGCAAATGCTCCACCAGCCACGACGCCATCGTGCCGCCGGCGCGCGTGCGCTACCTGGCGGAGCTGGCCGATACCGTGCGCGGCTACCATCGCCGCGTCGACGCGCAAAGCCGCCTCGCGCGCGAGCGCCAGCAGTTGCGTGCCAGCCACCGCATGCTGGAGCAGGCCGGCGCCACCGTGCAGACGCTGTCCGCGCTCGACAAGCAGGCGGCCGAGCGCGACGCGCAGCTCGGCGCCGCCGAGCGCAAGCTGCTCGCCATGTGGCCTGACCTGCGCCGCGCGTATTCCGGCGACGAATACGTCGTCAAGATTCGCGACAAGGAAATCCGTACGCAGCTCACGCACACCACGCTCTCCGGCACCACCATCCGCAAGGTCGTACTGCCGCCGTATGAAGACGACGGTGAAGTGCTGCGCTGGCTGATGCGCGAGAACGTGCCGGGCAGCTTTCCGTACACCGCCGGCGTGTTCGCCTTCAAGCGCGAGAATGAAGACCCGACGCGCATGTTCGCAGGCGAGGGGGATGCCTTCCGCACCAACCGCCGCTTCAAGCTTGTCTCGGAAGGCATGGCCGCCAAGCGGCTGTCGACCGCATTCGACTCCGTCACGCTCTACGGCGAAGACCCGGCGCTGCGCCCCGACATCTACGGCAAGGTCGGCAACTCGGGCGTGTCGATCGCCACGCTCGACGACATGGAAGTGCTCTACGACGGTTTTGACCTGACCAGCCCCGCCACGTCGGTGTCCATGACGATCAACGGCCCCGCGCCGACGATCCTGGCGATGTTCATGAACACCGCCATCGACCAGAACCTGGCCAGGTTCCGTTCGGACAACCGGCGAGAGCCGACGCAGGACGAGGAAGCGAAGATTCGCGCGTGGGTGCTGCAGAACGTGCGCGGCACGGTGCAGGCCGACATCCTCAAGGAAGACCAGGGGCAGAACACCTGCATCTTTTCGACCGAGTTTTCGCTCAAGGTGATGGGCGATATCCAGGAATATTTCGTGCACCACCAGGTGCGCAATTTCTACTCGGTGTCGATCTCGGGTTACCACATTGCCGAGGCGGGCGCCAACCCGATCTCGCAACTCGCATTCACGCTCGCCAACGGTTTCACGTATGTGGAGGCGTACCTCGCGCGCGGCATGCACATCGACGATTTCGCGCCCAACCTGTCGTTCTTCTTCTCCAACGGCATGGACCCGGAGTACAGCGTGCTCGGCCGGGTCGCGCGTCGCATCTGGGCGGTGACGCTGCGCGACAAGTACGGCGCGAATGAGCGCAGCCAGAAGCTGAAGTACCACGTGCAGACCTCGGGCCGATCCCTGCACGCGCAGGAGATCGCCTTCAACGATATCCGCACGACGCTGCAGGCGCTGATCGCCATCTACGACAACTGCAACAGCCTGCACACGAATGCCTACGACGAGGCCATCACCACCCCGACGGCCGAATCCGTGCGGCGCGCCCTGGCCATCCAGCTCATCATCAATCGCGAGTGGGGCCTGGCCAAGTGTGAGAACCCGAACCAGGGCAGCTTCGTCATCGATGAACTGACGGACCTCGTGGAAGAAGCCGTGCTGCGGGAGTTCGAGCGCATTGCCGAGCGCGGCGGTGTGTTGGGGGCGATGGAAACCGGCTACCAGCGCGGCAGGATCCAGGAAGAGTCGATGCTGTATGAGCAGCGCAAGCACGATGGCTCGTTGCCGATCATCGGTGTGAATACGTTTCGCAACCCCGACGCCGAGAGCGTGGTGCCGCCGCACATTGAACTGGCGCGCTCCAGCGAGGAAGAAAAGCAGAGCCAACTCGCGCGGCTGCAGGATTTTCATGCTCGGTATGCCGGGGAAGCCCCGGCCATGCTGCAGCGCCTGCAGCGCGCGGTGATTGACGATCAGAACGTGTTTGCGGTGCTGATGGACGCGGTGCAGGTTTGCTCGCTGGGGCAGATCACGCATGCGTTGTTTGAGGTGGGGGGGCAGTATCGGCGGAATATGTAGGGGTTTTTGGTTTTCGGTTTTTGGTTTTTTGTTTGTGGTGCATCCCTTGTTTCATCCCCTGCCGGGGCTGACTCACTTTCTTTGGTCTTGCCCAAAGAAAGTAAGCAAAGAAATGCGCGCCCGAGATGGCGAAAGATTCCTTGAATTTATGTCGCAGGGAGGGGAAGGGAAAAACTCGCTGCGCTCAGACAGTTTCCCTTCCTTTTTCCTCCCTGCAACAGAAATTCAAGGCGCCATCTAGGGCAGGAAAGTCAAAGGACAACCGCCACACCCTCTCGGCACTCACCAGAACGACAAGGCCAACCGCGCGACGGGTTGGCCTTTTTCTTTTGACGTTGAGCCCTTGATGGCGCCTTGAATTTTTGTGAGCGGGCGGAAAAAAGAGGGAGGCCTGTCTGAGCGCAGCGAGTTTGCCTCCTTCCCCGCACGGTCACACAAATTCAAGGGGAAGTCGCCATCTCGGGCGCGCCTTTCTTTTGCTTCTTTTCTTTGGCAAGATGTATGGACCGGGGACATAGGTGACAGGTGTGCGAGGACATGGTTGACACTTTGAGCGGCACATTCGCTCGGAGGTCAGGCCATGCCCTGGAGCACACGAGACACCATGAGCCTTCGTCAGGAATTCGTTCTATTGGCCCGGCAGGAAGGCTGTAACCGGCGCGAGCTGTGTCGGCGGTTCGGCATCAGCCCGCAAACCGGCTACAAGTGGCTGGCTCGTTACGTTGAGTCGGGGGACGCCGGACTGGCTGACCGGACGCGCCGTCCCTCGCACAGCCCGATGCGTACCGAGGCCGAGCTTGAACAGGCCGTCATCGCGTTACGCCAGCAGCATCCTGCGTGGGGCGGGCGCAAGATCAGCCGCCGCTTGGCCGACTTGGGCTGGAGTGATGTACCGGCGCCCAGCACCGTGACCTCCATCCTGCATCGGTATGGGTTGATTGCACCCGAAGCCTCAGACGCCTCCACGCCCTGGCAGCGCTTTGAGCACGCTGAACCGAACCAACTCTGGCAGATGGATTTCAAGGGCGGGTTCGCGTTGGCCGACGGCCAGCGCTGCTCGCCGCTGACCGTGATCGACGATCACTCCCGCTTCAACCTGGTGCTGGCGGCCTGCACGCAGACGCAGAGCGCGGTCGTGCAGCGTCACTTGCGCCAGGCCTTCGAGCGCTATGGGCTGCCGCTGCGCATCAACGCCGATAACGGCGCACCTTGGGGCAGTCCCACCCGGCCGGGGCAACTCACGGGCCTGGGCGTCTGGCTCATCCGCCTCGGTGTGCGCCTGAGCTACAGCCGCCCCGCCCACCCGCAGACCAACGGCAAGGACGAGCGCTTCCACCGCACGCTCAAGGCCGAGGCCCTGGCCGGGCGCTACTTCGCCTCTTGCGACGCGGTCCAGCACGCGCTGGATGCTTGGCGCACCGTCTATAACTGCGAGCGCCCGCACCAGGCCATCGACCTGGCCACGCCCATCACACGCTACCGGCCCAGCCCGCGACCGTATCCGTCTACGTTGGCACCGATCGAGTACAGCCCGCAGGACATCGTCCTCAACGTCGGATGGAATGGGGAGCTACGCTTCAGGAGTTGGCGCTTCAAGCTCTCCAATGCCCTGCACGGCTTGCCGGTGGCATTGCGCCCCGACCCTAAACACAGGGATCAATTCGATCTGTACTTCGTTCACCAACACCTTGGCCGTATCGATCTGAACCTGCCCGATGACTGCTGACATGTGTCAACCATGTCCTCGCACACCTGTCACCTATGTCCCCGGTCCATACAGCAAGACAAAGAAGAGTGAGTCGTGCCCGGCAGGGTACGAAACAGGGATGATTCACACCCGCCCGGCGGGGTGGCGCGACGCTGGTGATCATACGGCGATCCGGTGGAATGTGACCCGAGCGTCAGCCAGGCTTTTCTGCCCGTCGCTGCGTCGTTTATCCTCTGCAATCTGTTTCATCCCATCTTTCATTCCAACACCAAGCGAGGAGCAGTTCATGGCAATTCAAGTCGTCGGCATCGTCGGTGCCGGAACAATGGGCAACGGCATTGCGCAAGCGTGCGCCGTGGTCGGGCTGGATGTGGTGATGGTGGACATCAGCGATGCCGCCGTGCAGAAGGGCATTGCCACCGTGGCCGGCAGCCTGGACCGCCTCATCAAGAAAGAAAAGCTGACGGAAGCCGACAAGGCCGCCGCGCTCGCCCGCATTCAGGGCTCCACGTCGTATGACGACCTCAAGCGCGCCGACCTCGTCATCGAGGCCGCCACCGAGAACTTCGACCTGAAGGTGAAGATCCTCAAGCAGCTCGAGGCTGCCGCTGCACCGCATGCCATCGTCGCATCGAACACGTCGTCCATCTCGATCACCAAGCTGGCCGCGGTGCTGCAAGACGCCAGCCGCTTCATCGGCATGCACTTCTTCAACCCCGTGCCGATGATGGCGCTGGTGGAAGTCATCCGCGGCCTGCAGACGAGCGATGCGACGCACGCGGCGGTCGAAGCGCTGGCCAAGCAGCTCGGCAAGACGCCCATCACGGTCAAGAACAGCCCGGGCTTTGTCGTCAACCGGATCCTGTGCCCGATGATCAACGAGGCGTTCTGCGTGCTGGGTGAAGGCTTGGCCTCGCCCGAGGAAATCGACGAAGGCATGAAGCTCGGCTGCAACCACCCGATCGGGCCGCTTGCGCTGGCCGACATGATCGGCCTGGACACCATGCTGGCCGTGATGGAAGTCCTGTACACCGAATTCGGCGATCCGAAATACCGCCCCGCCATGCTGATGCGCGAAATGGTGGCCGCCGGCTACCTGGGCCGCAAGACCGGCCGCGGCGTGTACGACTATCGCAAGTGAGTTAGGCGCGGTCCTTCACGGCGTTTGTGCTGTCCGCCAACTGTCAGGCTGGATTCGCGCAAACTGTCTGCAAGTGTGCATGGAGACGGTGTGGTGGTGCGTTGATGATGACGCATCGCCACACCGTTTTTTTTTCTTCCCCAACACTTCGGACGCCACCATGTCGCGCTACGCCTTCCGCCTGCTCAACGTCTTTGCCGAATCCACTTTTGGCGGCAACCAGCTCGCCGTGTTTGAAGACGGCCGCGGCCTGGACGACGCCACCATGCAAGCCATCGGACGCCAGTTCAACCTGTCCGAAATCACCTTCATCTTTCCCGACGAGGCCGATGGCGCCACGGCGCGTTTCCGCATCTTCACGCCCGATTACGAGATGCCGTTTGCCGGCCACCCGTCGCTGGGGACCGCGCAGGTGGTGCGCGAGCTGTATGGCCCCGGCAATGAACTGACGCTGCGTTGCCAGTCGGGCATCGTGTCGCTGACGGCGCAGGACGAGGGATGGTCGCTCGTGCCGCCGCGTTCGGGCGCGTTGAATACGCGCGAAGCCGATCCGGGCATTGCCAAGATGCTGGGGCTGGACGCCGATGCGCTGGCGGGTCCGCCGCTGTGGATTGACGCGGGCATCGAGCAACTGATGGTGCCGGTCAAGACGCGCGCCGATGTGGAGCGTGCCCGGCCCGACCCCTCAGCCTTCGACGCGTGGCCGCGCAGCCGCAATGATGGGCGCAATGCCTACGTCTTCACCATGCCCGCGCCCGGCAGCGACGGCCCGGTGGTCTCGCGCTTCTTCTTCGAATACGGTGCCGGCCTCTGGGAAGACCCCGGCACCGGCTCGGCGTGCGCCAACCTGGGCGGCTGGCTGCGCGCAACGGGCCATGCCTTGCCGGCAACCTACCGCATCGAGCAGGGCGCAGCAGTGGGGCGCCCCTGCCACCTCACGCTGCGCGTGGATGCCGACGGCACGATCCACGTCGGCGGCCGCGTGATCGAAATCGGCCGCGGCACGTTGACGATTTGATCGGTTGACTAGGCGGCGCTGGCAGACGGTGAGAGCTGCTTGCAGAAGAACGTCGTCCCGCAGAACGCTCCGTCGGGCATCAGCGCGTAGTTGGGCACCACGCCGACGCGTTGCCAGCCGGCGCGCGCATATAGCCGCTCGGCATCGCCGCCTGTCACCGTGTCGAGCACGAGTACCGTCTTGCGCTCGGCGCGTGCCTCATCTTCGATGGCGGCGATCAACCGCTGCGCTACACCCTGACGGCGCGCGCGGCGATGCACGAGCATCTTCGCGACGTCCGCACGGTGCGGCTGGTTTTCCGGCTGCGCCAGCACCAACTGCACCGTGCCCAGGATGTCGCCCGCCGCGTCTTCGGCAATCAGCAGGGCGCGCTCACCGCGCGTCACGCCTTCGGCCACATTGCGCCAGAACGCCTGCGCCTTGTCGCGAGACAACGGCGACATGAAGCTGACGGAAGCGCCACCCTCTACGCAATCGATGAGCACATCGGCCAATGCATCGACGCACGCGCTTGCTTCGTTGGCGCCCACGCGGCGGATGGTCAGGGTATCGATCATCAGGGCCTCCAGGGGGCGGCGGATACGGTGGTCAGTGCGACGAGGTAACGGGCCGGCCGCCGCGTGGGGTTGTGATAGACGATCAGGCAGTCCAGCCGCATGGTCAGGCAATCGCCTGCATTGAGGCGCCTGGGTCTTGCCTTGCGACCATCGCGTTGACGAGGCTGGAGAACGCCCCGGTCGCATTCCGCGGCCTGCTCGAAGGACGAACCTTCGGCAAGCGCGTGGTGCGCGTGGCCGAGGCTTGATCGCGCAATTGGGGGCGACGGACTATGGGGTCGCGGCGTCGCGGCGCTGTACGGCGGGCGGCAGCCACGAAGCGTCGAGCGCCGCTTCCTTCGGCCACGTCAGTTGCAGGCGCAGGAGGAACGGGCCGGTGGGCGGCGGCAGCCAGTTGTTGCGCATGCCTTTGGGCGGCGCACGCTGGATCAGGATGTCGAGCGAGCCGTCGCGGTTCAGGCGCGGGTGGTCGGCCTCGCTCAGCATGTTGCGCAGGCCCGGGCGCTCCGCTGTGCTGCGCGGTTGCCCGCCAGGAGATAAAGCGGCGATGGCCCAGCCGGCGTTCTCGGGCGGGAGCTGGTTGCGCTCGAAGTGCAATACGTAGCGGTGCGTGCTGTCCAGCGCAATGCCGTTGGTGTCGGTTTTGGCGGTGGCAATGAGCATGTCCTGCGGCAGGTCGGTGCCGCCGCCGTTCCAAGCGACGATGGCGCGCTGCGCATAGTCCAGCCCATAGGCGCCGACCATGCGCGGGATGAACCAGCCGTTTTGCGTGATGGGCGGCTGCTTCACGGCCAGCGAGAGGGTTTCCCGCGCTGCCGCCACCCCGCCATCCATCACCTTCAGATTGGCGGCGCTCACTGCCTTGGCGTCGAATGGCGCGCCGGGCACGATGCCCAGATCACGCAGCGATTGCAGCATGGTCGAATCTGCGGCGTGCGGTGGATTGTCCTTTAGCAGCTCGGCAAAGCGCGTGAAGTAACTGTTTGCATCGAGCGCGGTGACGCGTCGTCGCGCCGCCTCCATGCTGACGTCGAGGTCTGTGGCCTTGTCCGTGTTCAGCTTGGTTTCGGCTTCGGTGCCGCGCAGGGAGCCTTTGCCGAAGGCATCCAGCGGGGTGATGCGATAGCGGTCCTGCACGCGGCGCGCGCCGGCCAGGTCGCGCGGGCCGGCGACTTGCGTGCGAGCGACCACCCACACGAGATTGGTCGGCGCAGCAATCTGCTTGACGCCGGCCGGCAGCGTGCCTTCCCAGCCAGGCGGCGTGAGGGCGTAGTGCGCGGCCCGCGGCCCCGTGGTGCGATTGCCGAGCGACTCGAACACATCGCTCCACGCGTCGTGCAGCGCCACCCAGATGTGGCGGCGCCCGGCCTCGGGCAGGCTCAGGACGACCGGGCCGTTACGCAAATCGACGAAGGCGCTGCTGGCGAGCACGTCTACCCTGGCGCGCACGCCGGTCGGCAGGGTTTCGTCTTCCAGCGTGCGCTGATGCATGAACGTGCCGGCGGGCGCCAGCGCGGACGTGGTTTGCAGCAGCGCGTCGGTCATCATCAACGGAAACGCGTAGACGTAAGCCGAGCGCACGAGCGCTTCGTTCGGCTGCGGCAGACGTTGTTCGATGGGAGCCGTGGTTGCGGTGTTCTGGGTAGAGCAACCGGCCAGGCCCAGGGTGATCGCCCAGGCCACCACGCTCAGCGCCACGGCGGCCAGCTGGGTAAGCGGGCGCGCGGGCGCAGGGCAGTGCGTCATCTTGTTCTCCTTTTGTCGTCGGTGCGCGCAACAGGAAAGCAGACGCCTGTCGGTCATCCCCCCAAAGGATGCTTGCGCACACGGTTGCGCGGTGGCCAATCCATCGTCCCACGCGTCTCGTGTCTTTAGTCTTTGGAATGTAGAAGCGCCGCCAGCGCAAGTCAATTGAAGTGCGGCGGGGCATGCACGCATGGCTCGGCGCAGGTCGCTTCTAGAGGCGCAGGTGCAGCGCAAGACGCAACTTTGCCGCATCGTACTCGGCCTTCATGCGCGCCACGATTTCGGCGGCGGGCGGCAGATCGGCAATCTGACCCACGCCCTGGCCGGCACCCCAGATGTCTTTCCAGGCCTTGGCGCGCGAGCTGCCGTCGCCAAAGTTCATCTTCGATTTGTCGGCCTCGGGCAAGGCGGCGGGGTCCAGGCCCGCCAGTTCGATGCTCTCGCGGATGTAGTTGCCGTGCACACCCGTAAAAAGGTTGGTGTAGACGATGTCCGACGCGGCCGCGCGCAGGATGGCCTGCTTGTAGCTTTCGGCGGCGTGGGCCTCCTGGCTGGCGATGAAGCGTGTGCCGATGTAGGCCAAGTCGGCGCCCATGGCCTGCGCGGCCAGGATGGCATCGCCCGTGGCAATGGCGCCCGACAGCGCGATCGGCCCGTCAAAGATGCGCCGTACCTCGCCCACCAGCGCAAACGGCGACAGCGTGCCGGCATGCCCGCCCGCCCCAGCAGCCACCAGGATCAGGCCGTCGACGCCGGCTTCCAGTGCCTTTTCGGCATGGCGCAGGTTGATCACATCGTGCAGCACGATGCCGCCGTAGCTGTGCACGGCATCGAGGATCTCCTTGACGGGCGCGCGCAGCGAGGTGATGAAGATCGGCACCTTGTGCTTGACGCAGGTGGCCACGTCCTGCTCCAGCCGCGCATTCGAGTGGTGAACGATTTGATTGACGGCGATGGGACCTACCACCTCCTGCGGATGCGCGGTGCGGTACGTCGCCAGTTCCTCGTTCATCCGCGTGAGCCAGTCGTCCAGCACCTCGGCCGGGCGCGCATTGAGCGCCGGAAATGCCCCCACGATGCCGGCCTTGCATTGCGCCAACACCAGCTCCGGATAGCTGACGATGAACATCGGTGAACCGATGACGGGCAGCGTCAGGTGCTGCAGCGCGGGCGGAAGATGCTTGGCGGCGGGCATGACGTCTCCTGGTTTGGCGAACCGGCACGACAGGGCAGAGCCTGTCGTTCGATTATAGGAACGATCCCGCACGCCGCCGTGCGCGGTCACGCCGCAGGGCTCAGACGTGAGCGTGCTGCGCCAGCAGTTCGATGAAGGTACGGTTGAAGGCAGGCAGGTCGTCGGGTTTGCGGCTGCTGACCCAGTTGCGGTCGGTCACCACTTCACGGTCTACCCACGTGCCGCCGGCATTGCGGATGTCGTCCTGCAGCGTCGGCCAGCTTGTCAGCGTGCGGCCCCGCACCAGTCCGGCAGACACCATCAGCCACGGCCCGTGGCAGATCACGGCGATGGGCTTCTGCGCATCCTCGAACGCTTTCACGAATGCCTGTGCGGCGGGCACGACGCGCAGCGCATCGGCATTGAAGACCCCGCCTGGAAGTACCAGGCCATCGAAGTCTTCTGCCTTGGCCTGGTCCAACGTCAGGTCCACTTTGAACGTATCGCCCTTGTCGGCGTGGTGCAGGCCCGTCACGCTGGGGCCTTTCGGCGCAATGATGCTGACCGTGGCACCGGCGCCTTCCAGCGCCTGCCGGGGGCTGGCCAGTTCGGCCTGCTCGAACAGGTCGTCGACGAGGATGGCGATGCGCAAGTCATGCAATTGGGTCATGGTGAACTCCTAATCAGGGACATCGAAAGAAGAGAGCGGCAGCGGACGGTTCCGCAACGCACGTGCCCGCTCTGCGCTAGCATGCGGAGCATTCGCCACGCATCACTTCAACCACGATCGATCACCGGAGACTTGCATGACCACGCCGCTTTCCATCGATGCCGCCACCGCTGCCGCAGATGCTGCGCTGTTTCCGGGCTTCCGTCCGTTTCGCCAGGTGGCCAACGGGGTGGAAATTGCGGGGGTGATTGGCGGCAGCGGTCCGCCGCTGCTATTGCTGCACGGCCATCCGCAAAGCCATGTGATCTGGCACAAGGTCGCGCAGGAACTGGCGCACGACTACACCGTCGTGGCGACCGATCTGCGCGGCTATGGCGCCTCGTCCAAACCGGCCGGCAGCGCCCGGCACGCGGAATACAGCAAGCGCACCATGGCGCAGGACCAGGTGGAGGTGATGCGCGCACTCGGCTTTGGCCGCTTCCGGCTGTGCGCGCATGATCGCGGGGCGCGTGTGGCGCATCGGCTATGTGTCGATCATCCCCTCCACGTGGAGCGCGCCATGCTGCTCGACATCGCCCCCACGCTGGCGATGTACGAGCACACCGACATGGCGTTTGCGTCCGCCTACTGGCATTGGTTCTTCCTGATCCAGCCGTCGCCGTTTCCTGAAACGCTCATCAACGCCACGCCCGATTTCTATGTCGGCAAGTTGATGGGCCTGCGCCACGCAGGGCTCGAACCGTTCGCCCCGGAAGCGATGGCGACCTACGCCGCCGCCATGCGCGAACCCGCCTGCGTGCACGCCATGTGCGAGGACTACCGCGCCGCCGCCACCATCGACCTCGAACATGATCGCGCCGACCGCGACGCAGGCAAGCGCGTGAGCGTGCCGCTGCGTGTGCTGTGGGGCGAGCATGGCGTGATCCAACGCTGCTTCAAGCCGTTGGAGTTGTGGAAAGCGGTGGCGGACGACGTGAGCGGCGGCACGGTGCCATGCGGGCATTACGTGCCGGAGGAGGCGCCGGAGGCGTTGCTCGAGGAGATGCGCGCGTACTTTGCCTGAGGCGGCTTGAGGTGGCTTGAAGTGGCCGCCTACGCTTCAGCCCATTCGCGCAGCAGGTTGTGATACGTCCCTGTCAGCGCAATGACGGACGGGTCGTCCTGCCCCAGCAGCCCCATCAGCCGCTGCAGTTCCGTATCCATCTGGAACAGCAGCGTGCGATGCGCGTCGCTGCGCACCATGCTCTGCAGCCAGAAGAACGAGCACACGCGCGCACCGCGCGTCACCGGTGTCACGCGGTGCAGGCTGCTGCTGGGGTAGAGCACCATGTCGCCCGCCGCAAGTTTGGCGCGGTGTTCGCCAAAGGTATCGTCGATGACGAGTTCGCCGCCGTCGTAGTCTTCGGGCTCGGTCAGGAACAGCGTGCAGGAGAGGTCGCTGCGGATGCGGAAAGCGGTGCCGCGCAGATGGCGCACGGCGTTGTCGACGTGGTTGCCGAAGGTCTGGCCGCCCGCGTAGCGGTTGAACAGCGGCGGAAACACCTTGAGCGGCAACGCAGCGGAAAAGAACAGCGTATTGGCGGACAGCGCATCCTGGATGAGGGAGCCGGCCTCGCGCGCAGCCGGCGAGCCCTCGGGCAGCTGCATGTTGTGCTTCACCTGGCCCGACTGCGCGCCGGCCGTGACCTTGCCGTCCACCCACTCAGCGGCGTCGATGGTGGCGCGGCACTGCGCGACCTGTTCCTTCGTGAGGACGGCGGGAATCTTCAGCAACATGGCGATGGGGTGTTCAGCACGCAGGCCAGCGCACGCAGACGCGCATCGGGATGGCCAGCGAGAAAGTCATGCGCCTTCGCGAGGAAGGCGGGTGTGGCTGTGCGTGGCACCGCGCGCATCCAGGCGAGCGCGTCGTCTGCGCGGTTGGCGAGTGCGAGCAGGCGCGCAGCGTTGAACTGGCCGCGGAAGTCTCCGCCCTCTGCGGCACGCACATAGCAGCGCAGAGCCATCGCCGTGTCGGCCTCGACCTCCCAGCCGTCTTCATAGAAGCCGCCCAGCACGTTGATCGACTTGGCGTGCCCTTGCGCGGCCGCGGCCTGGAAGAGTGCAAACGCGCGGGCGCGGTCCGCCGGGATGCCGCGCCCGAGTTGCAACTGCGTCGCGTAGTTGTACTGACCCCAGTCGAGCCCGGCATCGGCGGCGCGGGCGTACCAGTGCGTGGCGGTCTTGTCGCAGGCGGGCGCGCCCCAGCCGTGCTCATAGCAGCGGCCCAGCATGTTGGCGGCCATCGGGTGGCCCGACAGCGCGGCCGTCTTGAACCAGAACAACGCTTCGGCCGGGTTGCGTTCAACACCGCGGCCATCGAGCAGCCATTGGCCGAAGACGGCCTGCGCTTCCGCGTGCCCGCGCCGGGCGGCTGCCGCCAGCCAGCGCGCGGCGCGGTCGGCGGGGCCGGTCAGCACGCCGTGGATGGCATCGATCACCGCAGGATCGGCTGCGGCGGTTGCAGCGTCGGCCGGCATCAGTAGCGAATGCCCAGCGTCAGGATGGCCGTGCGGCCAGGTGCGAGCGATGCGTAATGCGATGCATACGCCTGATTGAAGTACACCTTGTCGAACACGTTCTGCACATTCAGCTGCAGCGTGGTGTGCTTGTCGACGCGGTAGGCTGCCATGGCGTCAAAGCGCCAGTAGGCCGGCACCCACTTCGGGTTGGCGGGGTTGGCGCTGCCCCACACCTTCGAGACGTAATACGCGCCGCCGCCGAGCGTGAGCTTCGGCATCGGCTGATAGGTCGTCCACAGGCTGAAGCTGTTCTTTGGCGTGTTGGGGAAGGCCGTTCCGTTGGTGCCGCCAAAGGCTGCGCCTGCGCCGCCGTTGTTGCGCAGTTCGCTCTTCAGATACGTGTAGCCCCCGAACACCTGCCAGCGGTTGGTCAGCGCGCCCGACCAACCCAGCTCGAAGCCGTCGACGCGCTTGTTGCCAGCCATGGCAGCGGTGCCGTCCTGCAGCACGATGCGTGCATTCGTCGTTTCAACGCGGAAGATGGCGGCAGTCAGCGCAAGCTTGCTGTCCAGGACGTTCCACTTGGTGCCGAGTTCGTAGGCGCGGTTCTTTTCCGGAGCGAGCACGTCCCCGCGATTGCCGGAGCGGTCAGGCGTGAGCGCGCTGGTATCGGCACCTTGGCCGGCCACCGAGCCCGACGGCGTCGACGATGTGCCGTACGCGAGATAAATGCTGCCGTTCTGCGCCGGCTTGAACACGATGCCGAGCTGATAGTTCAGCAGGTTGTCGTCGCGCGAGAAGGTCGACCGCACGCCCTGCGCATTCGCCGACGTGGTGGCCGATGCCGAATAGCGGTCGAAGCGCAGGCCGCCGTTGACTTGCCACCGCGGCGACAGTTCGACCGTGTCGAATACGTAGGCCGATTGGGTGCGCACCGTCGTCTCCGCCGGATTGTTGCTCAGCTTGATGCTGCCGGCCCACGGATCGTTCGGGTTGGGGTTGAGCAGGTCTGCGCAGTTGTAGCCCCCCGCCGCGCCGATGCCGTTGGGGCAGCGGTTGCTGCCGGTGGCCACGTTGTAGGTGTCGTTGCTGCTGCGCTCGCGCGAGAACTCCAGGCCCGCCGCGTAGCTGTGCTTGAGGCCGCCGGTGATGAACTTGCCGGTCGCTTCCGTCTGGTTGGCGACGGTGTTGGCCACCGAATAGCGTGAATTGGCGCGGCGCCAGACCATGCCGTAGTAGATGTTGCCCTGGCTGTCGTCGGGCTGCGTCCAGATCGTGTCTTGGCTCGTGCGGGCAATGCGCATGGTGTTGCGCAGCTTCAGCGCGCTCGACACATCGTGCTCCAGCGTGAAGGTGCCCATGTCGACGCGGTCGCGGCGGAAGTCGCGCGACAGGCCGTAGTAGACGTTGCGGTCGACATTCACGGGCGCGCCGTCACCCGGGCCGAACAGCTGCGGGCGGCCGTCGGTGCGCCGGTTGAACGTGCCGTTGTTGTACGGAATGCCGGTGTCGGGCGTGTCGTTCGATTGCAGGTGGTAGTACGACAGCGTGGCGCGCGTGGGTGTGCCGAGCCCAAAGGCGATGGACGGCGCAATGCCCCAGCGGCTGAAGCTCGTCACGTCACGGCCGGCAACGGCGGCGTCGTGGGCCATCGCGTTCAGGCGGAACGCGGCGCGCTCGCCGATCTGGTAGTTGCCGTCGGCCGTGGCCCGCTTGTACGCGGCATTGCCGACCGACAGCGTGCCCTCGGTGAAGTGCTCAAGCTTCGGCGTCTTGGTCACGATGTTCACCGCCCCGCCTGCCGCCCCGCGGCCTTCATACGCGCCAGACGGCCCCTTGATGACTTCCACCGATTCCACGTTGAACATCTCGCGCGATTGCGCACCGATGTCGCGCAGCCCGTCCAGAAAGGTGCTGGCCTGCGCGTCGTAGCCGCGGATGAACGGACGATCCCCCACCGGATTGCCGCCTTCGCCAGCGCCAAACGCGATGCCCGGCACCGTGCGCAGGGCCTCGGTGAGCGTGACTGAGCCGGTGCCCTGCAATACCTCAGCGGGGATCACCGTGACGGACTTGGGCGTATCGAGCAGCGGCGCGGTGAATTTGCCGCCCGAGGCCGCATCCGCCTTGAAGCCGTTGGTGCCGGTCACGGTCTGCTCGGGCAGGGTGGCGGATACGGCGTCTTTCTTCGTGTCGGCCAGTGCCGGCGCCGAAACCACGGCGAAGCTCATCGCCCCGGTCAGATAACCCACCACCGAATGTTCGGTGCGCTTGCGTTCGATCTGTGCTGCGGACATGAGGTGGTGACACTCCCCTGAAAGTTTTCGTCACATGTTTGTTGTAAATGAGAATTGTTATTGTTTACATGTGAGCGAGTCAACGCTTCAGCTGGCGAATTGCTTACGGCTGCAGCGGGATCGTCATATAAATCATGGGGTTAGAAGGCCCCCGTGCCGCTGTAGAAAATTGTTGAGAGCTACCGCACACGAACGTTTCCATTTTTTCAATCAAATGATTTAGTATTGCCGGGCAGGTTGTCCAACCGAATCCCTTTTCCAGGCGAGCATCGCGTGAGCACGGACCCGGAACTCCTCATCGAGCGGCGCGGCCAGGCGCTGTGGTTGACCATTCAGCGCGAAGATCGCCGCAATGCGATCAGCGCCGCCGTGCTTGAAGCGCTCACAGCTGCATTGGCTGACGCCAGCCGCAACACTTCTGTGCGCGCCGTGGTGCTGACCGGCACCGGCACGCGTGCCTTCTGTGCCGGCGCGGATCTGCAGACCGGACAGTCCTTTCGCTTCGACTATTCCCAGCCGTACCAAGCCCTGGCGGATCTGTTTCGCCAGGCGCGTCGCTGCACCGTGCCGCTCATCGCCCGCGTGAACGGCGCGTGCATGGCGGGCGGCATGGGTTTGCTGGCGATGTGCGATCTGGCGGTGGCTAGCAGCAGCGCCACGTTCGGCTTGCCGGAGGTAAAAGTCGGCGTGTTTCCCGCCCAGGTGCTGGCCGTGCTGCAGCACCAGTTGCCGCGCCGCGTGCTGAACGAGTTGTGCCTGACGGGCGAGCCGATGAGCGCAGACCGCGCACTCGCCGCGGGCCTCGTCAACGAAGTCGCCGAGCCTGAAGCGCTTGATGGGGCCGTCGATGCGTTGCTTGCACGGTTGTGGGACAAATCGCCGTCGGCCATCCGGCGCGGCCTGTACACGCTCAAGCAGGTGGAATCGCTCAGCTTCGAGCAGGCCATGGCGTTTACCGAAAGCCAGATCGGCCTGTTCGCCCTGACCGAAGACGCGCAGGAGGGCCAAGCCGCCTTTCGGGAAAAGCGTGCTCCCAACTGGACGGGCCGCTGACATGCGCAGGGACACCATTTCCATTGGCGGAGCCAGCGGTTTCTGGGGCGACAGCGTGACCGGTCCGCTGCAGTTGGTGGCCTCCGGCCGTCTCGACTTTCTCGTCTTCGATTACCTAGCCGAGCTGACCATGTCGCTGCTGGCCAGCGCGCGCATGAAAAACCCCGAGTCGGGCTATGCCACCGACTTCGTAAGCGTGGCGATGCGCGCGGTGCTCAAGGATGCGCTGGCGCAGAACACCCGCATCATCGCCAACGCGGGCGGCGTGAACCCGCGCGGATGCGCTGCGGCGCTGCAGGCGTTGGCCGATGAACTGGGTGTGAGCGTGCGCATTGCGGTGGTGGAAGGCGACGACGTCATGCCGCTGCTGCCCGCCTTGCGCGACGAAGGTGTACGCGAATTGCAAAGCGGTCGCCCCTTGCCCGACAAGGTGGTAAGCGCCAATGCGTATCTCGGCGCATTGCCGATCAAGGCGGCGCTCGATGCGGGCGCGCAGGTTGTCATCACGGGGCGGTGCGTCGACAGCGCCGTCACGCTCGGCGCGTTGATGCACCACTTCGGCTGGGCGATCGACGACTACGATCGACTCGCTGCTGGCAGCCTCGCCGGACACATCCTTGAATGCGGCTGCCAAGGCGCGGGCGGCCTGCACACCGATTGGGAAGCCGTGCCCGACTGGGCGCACAGCGGCTATCCGATCGCCGAATGCCGGGCCGATGGCAGCTTCATCGTCACCAAGCCCGACGGCACGGGCGGGCTGGTGACGACCGCGACCGTGGGCGAACAGCTGCTCTACGAAATCGGCGACCCCGCGCGCTATGCGCTGCCCGACGTCGTTTGCGATTTCACAGAGGTGACGATGACGCAGGCCGGCGAGCATCGCGTCGATGTGCGTGGCGCACGCGGTCGCGCGCCCACGCCCGATTACAAGGTGAGCGCAACGTATGCCGATGGCTATCGGGCGACGGGCCAGCTCACCGTCGTCGGCATCGACGCCGATCGCAAGGCGCGCCGCACGGCCGAGGCGATTCTGGAGCGCACGCGCGGCCTGTTCCGCCAGCTCGGCCTGCCGGACTACAGCGCAACGCATATCGAGACGCTCGGCTCGGCGTATCTGTTCGGGCCGCATCAGCCGATCGTGCCGCGGTTTGAATCGGTGATGTGGCTGTCGGTGACGCATCCGAACAAGCAGGCGCTGGACTTGTTCGCGCGTGAAATCGCCCCGGCCGGCACCTCGTGGGCGCCCGGCACGACGGGCGCAGGTGGGCGGCCAAGCGTGGTGCCTGCCATCAAGCAATACGCTTTTTTGATCGACAAAGCGCGGGTCCAGGCGCGCGTGACATTGCTGGGTGCCGACAGCATCGTCATCGACGTGCCAACGGGTGGCGCCGCGCTTGAACCATCCGCTGCGGTGCAGGCCTCCGTTGCATTGCCTCCCGGCCCGACGCGCGAGGTGCCTCTCATCGAACTCGCCTATGCCCGCAGCGGCGACAAGGGCGACACCTCCAATATCGGCGTCATCGCGCGTCGGCCCGAAGACCTGCCGCTGCTGCGCGCGCAACTGACGGAAGATGCCGTCGCGGCGTACCTCTCGCACGTCGTGAAGGGGCGTGTGACGCGGTACGACTTGCCCGGCATCCACGCCCTCAACTTCGTGTGCGAGCAGGCGCTGGGCGGTGGCGGCATGGCATCGCTGCGCAACGATCCGCTCGGCAAGGGCATGGCGCAGGTGCTGCTGACGATGCCGGTGCGCGTGCCGGTCAACCACCCTTGATTGACGAGGCGATCATGCTTTCAGGTTTGCTCCCGTCTGCCCGCTTCGATGCCGAGCACGATACCTTTCGCGAGACGGTGCGCCGCTTCGTCGACAACGCCGTGCTGCCGCACATCGAGGCGTGGGAAGAGGCCGAGACGTTTCCGCGTGCGCTGTATCGGGAGGCGGCCGACCTGGGCTTGCTTGGCATCGGTTTCCCCGAGGAATACGGCGGGACGCCGGGCGACCTGTTTCTTGAACTGGCAATGATCGAAGAGCTGACGCGGGCGGCCAGCGGCGGCTTGCTCGCTTCGCTCTTCAGCCACTCGATCGGTGCGCCGCCCATCGTTGCAGGCGGATCGGCCGAGCTGAAGGCGCGCGTGTTGCCGGCGATTCTGTCGGGCGAGAAGATCAGCGCGCTCGCCATCACCGAGCCGTCAGGCGGGTCGGACGTGGCCAACCTCGCCACGCGCGCGGTGCGCGACGGCGATCACTACACCGTCAACGGCAGCAAGATCTTCATCACGTCTGGCATGCGCGCCGATTACATCACCGTGGCCGTGCGCACCGGTGAGGCGGGCGCGGGCGGCATCTCCGTGCTGCTGGTGGAGGGCGATACGCCGGGTCTGACGCGCACACCGCTCAAGAAAATGGGCTGGTGGTGCTCCGACACCGCGCAACTGCATTTCGATGATTGCCGCGTGCCCCTCGGCAATCTGCTCGGCAAGGAAAACCACGGTTTCGAGTTGGTGATGCGCAACTTCAACCACGAACGCCTCGCGCTGGCGATGCAGGCCTACGGCCTGGCGCGCACGTGTCTGATCGAAGCCGTGGAATGGGCCACCCAGCGCGAGACCTTCGGCAAGCGCCTCGTGCAGCACCAGGTGGCGCGTCAGAAGCTGGTGGCGATGGCCACGCGCATCGAAGCCACCCGGGCGTTGCTGGAAGACCTGATGCGGCGCATGCAGGCCGGCGATTCTCCGGTCGCCCAGCTGTGCATGCTGAAAAATTTCGCAACGCAGAGCCTTCAGTTCTGCGCGGACACGGCCGTGCAACTGCTCGGCGGTATGGGCTTCATGCGCGGCACGAAGTCGGAGCGCATCTATCGTGAAGTGAAGGTCTACATGATCGGCGGCGGGGCGGAGGAAGTTCTCAGCGACCTTGCCGCGCGCCAGCTCGGCTGGGTCTAAGGGCCTAACGCGCGCATTCAAGGGAGAACACCATGTATCGCTCAGTCTTTCGACCGGGGCTGTTCCAGGGCCAAGTGGCCGTGGTGACGGGTGGCGGCAGCGGCATCGGCCGATGCACGGCGCATGAGTTGGCGTCGCTGGGCGCGGCGGTCGCGTTGGTGGGGCGCAATGCCGAGAAGCTCGCGGCGGTGCGCACGGAGATCGTTGAAGCCGGCGGCACCGCGCACACCTACGTTTGCAACATCCGCGACGAGGATGCCGTGCAAGCGACCGTTGCGCAGATCTACGGCGCGCACGGCTGCATCGATGCGCTGGTCAACAACGCGGGCGGGCAGTTTCCGGCGCCGCTCAAGGACATTTCCGCCAAGGGCTGGGAAGCCGTCGTGCAGACAAACCTGACGGGCGGCTTTTTGATGGCACGCGAGTGCCTGAACCAGGCGATGCAGCAGCGCGGTGGCGCCATCGTCAGCATCGTGGCCGACATGTGGGGCGGTATGCCGAACATGGGCCACTCCGGTGCGGCGCGTGCGGGCATGGTCAACTTCACGGAGACGGCCGCGTTCGAGTGGGCGCAGTACGGCGTGCGCGTGAACGCGGTGGCGCCGGGCTACGTGGCGTCGTCGGGCATGGATGCGTATCCGCCGTGGATGGCCGAGACCATCCGCAGCATGCCTTCGACCGTGCCGCTTGGTCGCTTTGCCACCGAGGCGGAAGTGTCTTCGGCCATCGTGTATCTGCTCTCGGAAGCCGCTGCGTTCATTACCGGCACGACGTTGCGCGTGGACGGCGGCCGCCCGAACGTGCGGCCCGGTTCGCCCATGCCGGCTCCGCGCCATGGTGCCGAGCCGTTCAACGGCTTCCACCTGGCCGTGACGCCCAAGGTGCTGCAAGGCGAGGAGGACCGCCATGCCGGCACTTGAATCGCGGATCGTGCCGCAGAGCGACGCGTATCGGCAGAACCATGCTGCGCTCACGGAACTCGTCGGCCGGTTGCGCGCGCTGGAAGACCGCACGCGCGACAAGTCCGAAGCCTCGCGCGCCCGCTTCGAGCAGCGCGGGCAACTGCTGCCGCGCGACCGGCTGGGCCGCCTGCTCGACGCCGGCGCGCCGTTTCTTGAGCTATCCACGCTGGCGGGCTTTTGCCTCGACCACGCAGACCCGACGCGCTCGATTCCCGGGGGAGGCTTCATCGCAGGCATCGGCTGGGTGAGCGGTGTGCGCGCGATGATCATCGTCGACGACGCGGGCATCGACGCAGGGGCCGTGCAGCCGATGGGCATCGAGAAGTTCCAGCGCGCGCAGGCCATTGCGCTGGAGCAGAAGCTGCCGTTCATCCACCTTGTCGAATCGGCCGGCGCCAACCTGCTGACGTATCGCGTGGAGACATTCATCCACGGCGGCAGCGGCTTTTACTGGCTCGCGCGGCTGTCGGCGGCGGGCATTCCGGTGATCAGCGTGGTGCATGGGTCCAGCACGGCGGGCGGCGCCTACATGCCGGGCCTGTCGGACTACGTGGTGATGGTGCGCGACCGGGCGCGCGCGTTCCTCGCCGGCCCGCCGCTGCTGAAAGCGGCCACGGGCGAGATCGCCACCGAAGAGGAACTGGGCGGTGCCGAGATGCACGCCACCACTTCGGGCCTGGCCGAATACCTGGCCGAAGACGATGCCGATGCATTGCGCATTGCACGCGAACTTGTTGCCGCGCTCGACTGGAACCGTGATGTGCCGGCACCGGACAGACCATACGCGCCGCCGCGCTTTGATGCGGAAGAACTGCTTGGCATTGCGCTGACCGATCATCGCAAACCGCTCGACATGCGCGAGGTGATTGCCCGCATTGCCGACGGGTCGGACTTCCTGGAGTTCAAGCCCGACTACGGCCCTGGCACCGTCACCGGGCACGCGGCCATCTGCGGTATGCGCGTTGGGGTCATCACGAACAACGGGCCGCTGGACCCGGCGGGCGCCACCAAGGTGGTGCACTTCATCCAGGCGTGCTGCCAGTCGGGCACGCCGCTGCTGTATCTGCAAAACACCACCGGCTTCATCGTCGGCAAGGCGTCGGAGCAGGCCGGCATGATCAAGCACGGCTCGAAGATGATCCAGGCCATGGCCAACGCCACCGTGCCGCGCATCACCGTGCATTGCGGTGCGTCGTTCGGGGCGGGCAACTACGGCATGTCGGGGCGCGGCTTCTTTCCGGATTTCTGCTTCAGTTGGCCCAACGCCAAGACGGCCGTGATGGGCGCAGAGCAGGCCGCCGGCACGATGGCGACGGTGATGGCCGCGAGCATGCAACGCAAGACCCAGACCGTCGACCACGACGCCATCGAAGCGATGCGCGCCAAGGTCATCGACACCTTCGAGCGGCAGTCCGACGCGTTCACCATTTCGGGCCGGCTGCTGGACGACGGCGTGATCGACCCGCGCGATACGCGCAAGGTGCTCGCCTGCGTGCTCTCCGTCTGCGACGAGGCGCGCAGGCGAACGCTGCATCCGATCCAGTTTGGCGTTGCGCGCCCGTAGCGCCATCCCGAAATCCATACACGAAACAGCCAGCACACCAGGACAACGGAGCGAGACACCATGCACTTCACGCACGAGCACCAGGAACTGCAGCGCAACCTGAAACGCTTCATCGACAGCGACATCAACCCATACGTGGACGAATGGGAAGCAGCGGAGATGTTCCCCGCCAAGCAGCTCTTCAAGAAGATGGGCGAGCTGGGCTTTCTCGGCATCGCCAAGCCGACCGAGTTTGGCGGCCTGGGCCTCGACTATTCGTATGCGATGGCGATGGCCGAGACGCTCGGGCACATCCACTGCGGCGGCGTACCGATGGCGATTGGTGTGCAGACCGACATGGCCACGCCCGCGCTCGCACGCTTCGGTTCGGACGAACTGCGCGCACAGTTTCTCGCCCCCGCCATCAGCGGCGATGCGGTGGCCTGCGTGGGCGTATCGGAACCGAGCGCGGGCTCCGACGTGGCGAGCATCAAGACCACTGCGCGCAAGGACGGCGACGACTACATCATCAACGGCAGCAAGATGTGGATCACCAACAGCCTGCAGGCCGACTGGATGTGCCTGCTGGCCAATACGTCGGACGACCCCGCCCACCGCAACAAGTCGCTCATCATCGTGCCGATGAACACGAAGGGCGTGTCGGTCGGCAAGAAGATCCGCAAGATCGGCATGAACTCGTCGGACACCGGCCTTATCTACTTTGACGATGTGCGCGTGCCGCAGCGCTACCGCATCGGCGAGGAAGGCAAGGGCTTTACGTACCAGATGCTGCAGTTCCAGGAAGAGCGCCTGTGGGCCGCGGCCAGCAGCCTGGCGACGATGACGATGTGCATCGAGACCACCGCCGAGTACGCGCGCGAGCGCAAGCTCTTCGGCGCCAGCCTGCTCGACAACCAGTGGGTGCACTTCAAGCTGGCCGAGCTGAAGACGGAGGTGGAAGCGCTGCGCGCGCTCACGTATCGCGCCTGCGACTTGTACATCCAAGGGCAGGACGTGACGGAGCTGGCATCGATGGCCAAGCTCAAGGCCGGGCGCCTCGCGCGCATCGTGCCCGATGCCTGCCTGCAGTTCTGGGGCGGCATGGGCTTCACGTGGGACAACCCGGTCTCGCGCTATTACCGCGATGGGCGCCTGGGCTCCATTGGCGGCGGCGCGGACGAGGTGATGCTCGGCATCATCTGCAAATACATGAACACGCTGCCGGGCAAGAAGGGCTGAACGATGGCCGCCCCGCATGCCGCCTTCCGCTCGGTCCTCATCGCCAACCGGGGCGAGATCGCTTTGCGCATCATGCGCACGGCGCGTCGCCTTGGCATGCGCACCGTTGCCGTGTATTCCGACGCTGACCGCGATGCGCCGCATTGCCGCGCGGCCGATCTGGCGTTGCCGATCGGCGCGTCGCAACCGCAGGCGTCGTACCTGAACGTTGCGGCGTTGCTGGAGGCCGCGCGCAAGTCGGGTGCGCAGGCGGTCCATCCGGGTTACGGCTTCCTTGCAGAGAGCGATGCCTTTGCCGGCGCATGCGCGGATGCCGGCCTGGTCTTCATCGGGCCACCTGCGGGGGCCATCCGAGCGATGGGCAACAAGGCTGGCGCCAAGCGCCTCATGGAAGCGGCCGGCGTGCCGTGCGTGCCCGGTTATCAGGGCGAGGACCAATCCGCCACACGCATGGCGGACGAAGCGGCGCGCATCGGCTACCCGGTGATGATCAAGGCGGCCGCTGGCGGTGGCGGGCGCGGCATGCGGCGCGTAGACCGGCCCGAGGCGTTAGCGGCGGCGCTGCAGTCTGCCCGCTCCGAAGCGGAGAACGCGTTTGGCTCGGGCGAGTTGATCCTCGAGAAAGCCATCGTCGAGCCGCGCCACATCGAGATTCAAGTCTTTGCCGATACGCATGGCAACGTGGTTCACCTGGGCGAGCGCGATTGCTCGGTGCAGCGCCGGCATCAGAAGGTGATTGAAGAAT
Organism: Ralstonia pickettii; assembly: GCF_016466415.2. Classification (NCBI taxonomy): domain Bacteria; kingdom Pseudomonadati; phylum Pseudomonadota; class Betaproteobacteria; order Burkholderiales; family Burkholderiaceae; genus Ralstonia; species Ralstonia pickettii. The sequence goes on from NZ_CP066771.1 coordinate 134,346, forward strand.
CGCCGTCACCAGCCGTATCGCCCGAGTTGCGCGCGCGCATGGGCGCGGTGTCGGTGGCGGCGGCGCGCGCGATCGGCTACGTGGGTGCGGGCACGCTGGAGTTTCTGCTCGCCCCGGACGGCGCGTTCTACTTCATGGAAATGAACACGCGCCTGCAAGTCGAGCATGCGGTGACTGAAGCGATCGTCGGCGTCGATCTGGTCGAGTGGCAGTTGCGCGTGGCGCTGCGCGAGCCGTTGCCGCTTGCGCAAGACGCCATCGACGCCCGCCGTGCACAAGGCGGCCACGCCATCGAAGTGCGTCTGTGCGCAGAAGACCCGCAGCAGAATTTCCTGCCGCAAAGCGGCACCGTCGCGCGCTGGCGTGCACCCGGAGACGTGCGCACGGACCATGCGTTGGCCGACGGGCTTGTCGTCTCGCCGTACTACGATTCGATGCTCGCCAAGATCGTCGCGCACGGCACCGACCGCGCCGATGCCTGCCGGCGTCTTGCGCACGCCTTGGACGATTGCCTGCTGCTTGGGTTGCCCACCAACCGGGCGTTTCTGCGCGACTGCTTGGCGCATCCGGCGTTTCTTGCCGGCGATGTGTCGACGGCGTTCATCGACCGCCATTTCCCGGCGGCGACGCGGCAGGCGCCCGTACCCGACGCCGCGGTCTGCCAGGCCGCTGCCGTGCTGATCACGTACCTGCGCCAGGACGCCGCACGCCGCTATCCCGCAGAGCTGCATGGCTGGGCCAGCAGCCGCACGTATCCCACGCTGTGCCGCTTCACGCTCGACGGTGAAGTCATCGACATGCGCGTGCGTGCGCTCGGTGCGCAGCAATGGGAGGTGACCTGGGACGGCGGTGCCACGCAGGTGGCGCTTGTGTCTGGGGGCGAAGGGCGCATCACGCTGGTGCTGGGCGACACATTCCACGCGGTGGATTACGCCGTCACGGCCGGCGCTTGCCACTTCGTGCTGAATGGCATCGAACACACCGCCATCGACACCACCTACGCCAAGGCCGAGCGCAGCGGCGCGCAAACCGGCAGCGGCCGCATCAGTGCACCGATGAACGGTCGCGTGGTTGCCGTACACGTGGCCGAAGGCGAGGCCGTCAGCGCCGGTCAGGTGCTGCTGGTGGTCGAGGCGATGAAGATGGAGCACAGCATTGCCGCGCCGCTCGCTGGCGAGGTGAAGGGGCTGTTCACCCAGGTCGGGGCCCAGGTTGCGCCTGGTGGGTTGCTGATGGAGATTGCCGCGGCCTAACGGCTGCACTGCCGTCCTGATCCCATCGTTTTGTCGTGCTGTTCATGCGGTCAATGCAGTCAATGCAGTCAATGCAGTCCTTAGGAGACGTCCCATGTCCGAAGCCACGCCAGACACCGCGCTTGAAGCCAACCTGCTGAACCGGGTGACGTTGGGCGATACGTTGCATCGCAGTGCGCGCAAGTTCGGCGCGAAGGTCGCGCTGGTCGATGGCGCCCGCCGCATGACGCATGGCGAACTTAACGCAGACAGCAATCGCTACGCGCACGCGCTGCTTGCAAGCGGCCTCAAGCCCGGCGACAAGGTGGCGATGGTGTGTGGGAATTCCGCGCAGTTCCTGGTGGCTGCGTACGGCATTCTCAAGGCGGGGCTGGTTTGGGTGCCGATCAATGCGATGCTCGGGCCGGAAGACGTGCGCTACATCCTTGAACATGCCGAGGCGCGACACGTGGTGATCGACGCGGCGCCGTACCCGGCGCTGCGTGACACGCTGTCGGCGCTCGGGCTCCCCGCGCACCAGTGCTTCGGTGAACCGGTTGCCGACGGGCCGCAAACGGTGGAGCAAGCGTTGCAAGGCCACGCCGATACGCTGCCCGCCGTGGTGATCGACGACCGCGATCTCGCGCTCATCATGTACACCAGCGGCACGACCGGCCGGCCAAAGGGCGCAATGCACTCGCACCGCTCGGTGCATGCCGCGCTGATGTCCAACGTCGCCGGCCTGAATCTGAACGAAACCGACGTGTTCTCGTGCCTGCTGCCGATGTTCCACTGCGCACAGTTTGCAACGGCCGCGTCCGCGATGATGGTGGGCGCCACGCTCGTCATCCAGCGCGGCTTTGACCCGGCGGCGCTGCTCGACGCGATTGCCAACGAACGCATCACGCAACTGTTCGGCTTGCCGCTCATGTACGCCGCGTTACTGCACCATCCGCTGCGTGCGCAGCGGGATCTCTCAAGCCTGCGCCTGTGCCTCTATGCGATGGCGCCGATGGCCAAGCCGCTGCTCGAACGCCTGATTGCCGAGGTGTGCCCCAACTTTGCCCTGGGCTCCGGACAGACCGAGATTTTCCCGATGACGATGTACTTCGCGCCTGACCAGCAACTGCAGCGCACCGGCAACTATTGGGGACAGCCGTGCATGGTGAACGAAGCAGCGGTGATGGACGATCAAGGCAATCTGCTCGGCCCGAACCAGTTGGGCGAGATCGTGCACCGCGGCCCCAACGTCATGCTCGGCTACTACAAGGATCCGCAGGCCACGGCCAACGCGTGCCGCTTCGGCTGGCACCACACGGGCGACCTCGGCATGTGGGATGCCGACGGCCAGCTTCAGTTCAAGGACCGCATCAAGGACATGATCAAGACCGGCGGTGAGAACGTGCCCTCGGTCAAGGTGGAAGAGGTGCTGCTGCGCCACCCCGACGTGGCGAATGCCGCAGTGGTCGGCTTGCCGCACGCGCACTGGGTGGAAGCGGTGGCTGCATTCGTCTGCCTCAAGCCCGATGCACAGGCCGATGCCGCCGCGCTGCAGGCGCATTGCCGCGCGCATCTCGGCAGCTTTGAGGTGCCCAAGCACATTGCCGTGGTCGACAAGCTGCCCATGACGGCGACCGGCAAGATCCAGAAGCACGTGCTGCGCAGCGCCAACCAGACGCTGTTCGAGGGCGATGCGCGCTAACGTGGACTAAGCCACCGGCTGGGGCGGCGTACGCAGGATGAACAGCACCGCCTGATCGGCCAGTGCGTCGATGCTGATGCCGGCGCCCGCCTGATACCACTGCGCCGTCCAGTTGAGTGCGCCGAACATCAGCAGGCGGTCAACAGGTGTTGGTTGTGCCCACTCGCCGGAGGCGTGCAGACGGTCGATCACGCGCGTCCAGATGCCTTCATACCGGTCCTTGAGCGCGATGATGCGTTCCTGCGCCTGTGCGTCGAGCGAGCGCCACTCGTACAGCATCACCGGAATGAAATCCTGGTTCGGTGCGAGCAGCGTATGGAGGTGTGCGCGCACGAGCTGGCGCATCGCCTCGCGCGGGGGCAGGTCTTCGATATCGATGGCTTCGATATCCGCCAGCGCGACGGTCAGACCATGCTCGATCACGGCTTGCAGGATGTCCTGCTTGGTCTTGAAGTAGTAGAACCAGCTGCCCGCATGCACGCCCGTGGCCGCCGCAATGTCGCGCACCGTGGTGTTGCCGTAGCCCTTCTCGCGGAACAGTCGGGCCGATTGCTCGATCAGCGCGCGGCGCAAGCCCTCGTTGGCATCCTGCGCGGGGCGGCCGCGCTTGCGGCGCGGTGTTTCGGCTTCAGTGGCGGCTTCGGTGACGGATTCCGGCGGAGCGGATGTGGCGGCTTTCGGCATGCCCAAGCGGAGAGAAGAAACGTCGCTGCATTGTAGCGGGGCATCGCCACCGCGCGGCACGTCAATCGCGGTTCAGGATGCTGCCGTGTTCGACGGTGGCGGCACCGGCCTTGACCAGCGCGGCAATCGCGGCATCCAGCAACGCTTCCATCGATTGGCTCGCGAAGAAGCGCGCTTGCAAGCGCGGCATCAACGTCGTCTGCGTGAACCACGCGAACAGCGCGTCGCGCGACAGCGCCTGCTGCTCCAGCAGCTTGAACTTCACCAGCACGCGGATGGCGTGCAGCGCGTTGCGCTCGGGGTCTGCACGCAGATAGGCCAGCCGCCCCAACGAAGCGTCAATCGCGGCGTTGACGTTGGTGAACGGCCGGCCGTGTCCGGGAATGACCATGCGCGCGTCGAGCTGCGCGATGCGCTCAAGAATGGCCTGCTGTTCGGCAAAGCCGCTCTCGCCTTCCAGCTCGGGAAAGATCACGCCAAAGCCGCGTTCCCACAACGCATCGGCAGAGATCAGCACGCGCGTGTCCGGGCTGAACAGGATGACCGCGTGCGGGTCGTGCCCGGGTGCGCTGATGACCTGCCAGTCGAAGCCGCCCAGTCGCGCCGTCATGCCGTCGGCCAGGCCTGCGTCGGCATCGCTGTCAGGCAACGCAAAGCGTGCGCATTGCTGGCCAGTGGGGCCGTAGCTGAGGGCGTCGGTATCCCAGCGGCGCACGTCGTCGATCTGCGCGGCCGGTACGCGCGTGTGACTGCCGTAGAGGGCCTGCAGCGCAGCATTGCCGCCGCAGTGGTCCGAGTGCAGATGCGTATTCAGCAGCCGGCGCAGCGGCCTGCTTTGCAGCGCGTGCTGCACAAGCGCCACGGTTTGCGCCGCGTGCGTGAGGTAGCCGGTGTCCACCAGCGCGCAGCCGCCATGCGCTTCGTCATCGAAGAACAGGATGTTGTTGGACGACAGCCAGCCGCGCTCGAACACGCGCATCGAATCAGGCAAGGTGACGATGTCGTGTTCGGCCATTGTGATGGGTGCTCAGGCGCAGGACGCGTCGTTGAGCCAGGCGCAGGCGCGCTCGGGCAAGGTTTTCCACACGGTCAGGCGGGCGGTGTCGTCCATGGTCGACCACGCGGCAATTTCGTCGATGGTGCGCATGCAGCCGATACACAAGCCGCGCGCGTCGTCCATCTTGCACACGCTGATGCACGGCGATGCCACTGGCTGGGCGCGCTCGGCCTGCGCGCGGCTATTGCGCAGCTTGCCGAGCGAGCGCTTCAATTGCGCGCGGGTGCAGTGGTCCATGTGTGTTCGATCAGTCGCGCAGGGCGATGTCGGCCACAGGCGCGCCGGTCATGGCTTCCAGTTCGGCAGGCGTCAGGTTGAACACGGCATGCGGGTGGCCGGCCGCGGCCCACACGCTGTCGTATTGGAACAGGTCTTGGTCGAGCAGCATCACAGGCTTGACCGCATGGCCGACCGGACACACGCCGCCGATGGCGTAACCGGTCTTCTCGCGTACGAACTTCGCATCGGCCTTGGCCAGCGCGCCCACGTGCGCTGAAACCTTTGCCTCGTCGACACGATTGGTGCCGCTGGCGATCACCAGTACCGGCACGTCGTCTTTCGCACGGCGGAAGATGATCGACTTGGCGATCTCCGCCACCGAACAGCCGAGCCCAGCAGCCGCTTCAGCGGAGGTCTTGCCGGTGGCCGGCAGCATTACGATGGCCTTCTCATAGCCGAGCGTACGGAGGTGGTCGGCCACGCGTTGGGCGGATTCAGGCAGCGGGGCGTTCGTATCGGTCGCGGTCATCGTCGTTGTTCTTGATGGGGGTTCAGATGCAGGCCTGGGCGATCTGGTCCTGCAGCTTGAGCAGCAGCGCGCGGCCCGCACGCGAGGCAGTCGGGCGGCCGATGGCCTGCGAGATGAAGTCACCCGCCAGCACCACCTTGTCCAGGTCGATGCCGGTGCGGATGCCGAGGCCGTGCAGCAGGTACAGCACGTCTTCGGTGGCGACATTGCCGGTCGCGCCCTTGGCATACGGGCAGCCGCCCAGCCCGGCCACCGAGGCGTGGAAGATCGCGATGCCGACTTCCAGGCTGGCGAGGATGTTGGCCAGTGCCTGGCCGTACGTGTCATGGAAATGGCCTGAGAGGCGGTCGATCGGGAACGTCGCCGCGGCGGCTTCCATCACGGTTTTCACCTGCCCGGCCGTGCCCACGCCGATGGTGTCGGCAATGTCGATCTCGTCGCAACCGAGGTCGGCCATGCGCTTGATGACGTCCACCACCGACGACACCGGCACCTCGCCCTGATACGGGCAGCCCAGCGAACACGAGATCGACCCGCGCACGCGAATGCCCGCATCCTTGGCGGCCTTGGCCACCGGCACAAAGCGTTCGATCGATTCGGCGATCGTGCAGTTGATGTTCTTCTGCGCAAAGGCCTCGCTGGCGGCGCTGAAGATCACGATCTCGTCCGCACCCGCTGCAGCAGCGCCTTCGAAACCCTTCATGTTGGGCGTGAGCACCGAGTACAGCGTGCCCGGCCGGCGCTGGATGCGTGCCATCACGTCGGCGCCATCAGCCATCGCCGGCACCCATTTGGGCGACACGAACGACGCCGCCTCCACATTCACAAAACCGGCCTCGGACAGCCGGTTCACCAGTTCGACCTTGGTGTCGGTGGAGACCGGTGCCTTCTCGTTCTGCAGACCATCGCGCGGGCCGACCTCGACCACCTTCACAAAATTCGGAATGCTCATCTCAGTACCCTCGTTGCAGATCGACGATGCCGGCAATCGGCTCGCCTGCTTCCAGCGCTCGGATCTTGCGCGCGATCTGGGCAATGCTGACCTCGCGCAGCGTCAGCGCCGAAATGTGCGGCGTGATGTGGATGCGCGGTTCGGTCCAGAAAGGGTGGTCGGCGGGCAGCGGCTCGGTGCGGAATACGTCGAGCGCGGCGCCGGCAATGTGGCCGCTGCGCACGGCGGCCAGCAGGTCGTCTTCCACGACATGCTTACCGCGCGCCACGTTGACGACGAATGCGCCCGGTGCGAGTTGCGCGAGCAGTTTCGCGTCGATCACGTTTTCGGTGTCTGCCGTCAGCGGCAGCACGTTCACCAGCACGCGCGTGCCGGCGAGGAAGCCGGGCAGGGCATCGCTGCCTGAGCGGCAATCTACGCCCTCGACGTGCTTGGCGGAGCGGCTCCAGCCGCGCACCGGAAAGCCGAAGCCCGCCAGCGTCCTGGCGATGTGCGTACCGAGCACGCCGAGGCCCAGCACGCCGACGACAAACTCATCGCGGTTGAACGGCTTGAGGAAGCGCCACATCTTCGCTTGCTGCTGGCGCTCGTATTCATCGAGCCGGCGGAAGAAGCGCAGGACGGCGTGCGTGACGTATTCGCCCATCTGCGCGGCCATGCCGGCGTCGTCCAGCCGCACGATCGGCAGGCCTTCGAGGATGGCATCGGGCGCTTGCGCACGCAGGCCCAGGATGGCATCGACGCCCGCGCCGAGGTTGAACACGGCGCGCAAATCGCGGCGATCGCGCAGCATGTCGGCGGGCGGCTGCCAGACCACGGCGTAGTCGGCGTCCTGCACTGCGCCTTGCTCCCACACCGACAGGCGTGCCTCAGGAAGTGCCTGCGCGAAACCGTCGAGCCAGGGTTGGGGCTTGCCGTCGGGCGTGTAGATCTGGATGTGCATGTGGGGCGACTTCAATGCGGGTGATTGACGTATACGTCAAGCAGTGTAGCAGGGGCCGCCAAGGCGTGTGGCAGCCCCCTTGGGCTTCATTCGGCGGGCTTGAACGCCAGCAACTGCACGCCTTCCGTCACCTGATCGCCCACGCCGTACAGCACGGATTCGACGACGCCGTCGGCAGGTGCCGTGAGCGTGTGCTCCATCTTCATGGCCTCCATGACGACCAGCGGTGCGCCCTTGGTGACGGTTTGCCCCGGGGCGGCCAGCACGGCGATGACCTTGCCGGGCATCGGCGCCGTCAGCTTGCCGCCTTCGTCGTCGGCCTCGCCGGCATGGGCGAGCGGGTCGTGGCGCTCGAGTGTCCAGTGCGCGCCGCCCGTGAAGACGTGGAACGTGTCGCCGTCCACATGCACCTGGCCGGTCGCCTTGTGCGAACCGAGCGCAACGGTGAAGGTCTCGGCATGGCGCTGCGAGGTGAAGGGCGCTTCGCTGCCGCTGGTCTTCAACCACGAGCCGTCGCGGCCGTAGACGAGCGTGGCGTCAATGGCCTGTTCGCCATGCGTGAAACGCAGCGTGCGTTCAGCGGCACCGTTCAGCCGCCAGCCGCTGCCGCGCGCCCACGGCGAATGCGGATCGCGCGTATCGGTGCGCAGGCTGCGTGCCTCGCGGGCGAGCAGCGCAGCCACGGCCAGGGCGATGGCGTCTTGCGGCACGTCCGGTGCGGCGGGGAACAGCGTGTCGTGATTGCGGGCGATCAGGCCGGTATCCAGATCGGCGGTCGCAAACGGCTTCGATGCAACAAGCCGGCGCAGGAACGCCACGTTGGACGACAGCCCCACCAGGCGGAAGCTGCCCAGCGCCTGCAGCATGCGCGCCAGCGCTTCTTCACGGTCACGGCCCCAGACGATGAGCTTGGCGATCATCGGATCGTAATAGGGGCTGATGGCATCGCCCTCCCGCACGCCCGCGTCGATGCGCACGGCGGCAGGTTCGCCATTGGCCTGCGCGCCCACGGTAAATTCCACCGCTGCCGGCGTGCGCAACACCTTCAGCGTGCCGATGGACGGCAGAAAATCGCGCTCCGGGTTTTCTGCGTAGATGCGTGCTTCCAGCGCGTGGCCGTGGATGTGCAACTCGTCTTGCGCGCGCGGTAGCGGCTCCCCGGAGGCCACGCGCAATTGCCATTCGACGAGGTCTTCACCCGTGATCATTTCGGTGACCGGGTGCTCGACCTGCAGGCGCGTGTTCATCTCCATGAAGTAGAACGTGCCGTCTTCATCGACGATGAACTCGACCGTGCCGGCACCCACGTAGCCCACGGCGCGTGCGGCCGCCACGGCGGCTTCGCCCATCGCGCGGCGGCGGTCCAGCGTCATGCCCGGGGCGGGGGCTTCTTCCAGCACCTTCTGGTGGCGGCGCTGCACCGAGCAGTCGCGCTCGAACAGATAGACGGCGTCGCCGAAGCTGTCGGCAAACACCTGGATTTCAATGTGGCGCGGGCGCGTGAGGTACTTCTCGATGAGCACGCGGTCGTCGCCAAAGCTTGACGATGCCTCACGCTTGACCGAGGCCAGCGAGGCTTCGAACGCATCGCCCGATTCGACCACGCGCATGCCCTTGCCGCCGCCGCCCGCGCTCGCCTTGATGAGCACCGGGTAGCCGATGCGATCGGCCTGCGTGCGCAGGAATCCTGCGTCCTGGTTGTCGCCGTGGTAACCCGGGACGAGTGGCACGCCGGCCTTCTCCATCAGTGCCTTGGCCGCGCTCTTGCTGCCCATCGCTTCGATGGCCGGGGCCGGCGGGCCGACGAAGATGATGCCGGCGTCTGCACAGGCCTTGGCAAAGGCTTCGTTTTCCGACAGGAAGCCGTAGCCGGGGTGGATGGCCTGGGCGCCCGTTGCGCGTGCGGCTTCGAGGATGCGGTCGGCGCGCAGGTAGCTGTCGCGGGCGGCGGGCTCACCGATGTGGATGGCTTCGTCGCAGGCCGCGACGTGGCGGGCGTTGGCGTCGGCATCGGAGTAGACCGCGACCGTGCGGATGCCGAGCTTGCGGCAGGTGGCGGCGACTCGGCAGGCGATTTCGCCTCGGTTGGCGATGAGGAGCTTGGTGATCATTTGGTGTTTGTCTCCGGTGTTCTGCGTCTTTTGCACTTGTGGTGCATCTCCTGTTTCATCCCCTGCCGGGGCTGAGTCACTTTCTTTGTCTTGCCAAAGAAAGTAACCAAAGAAAGGCGCGCCCGAGATGGCGACCCCCTCCTTGAATTTTCGTAACCGGGCGGAGACGGGAAAAACTCGCTTCGCTCAGACAGTTTCCCGTCTTGTTTCCGCCCGCTTACGAAAATTCAAGGCGCCATCAAGGGCAGGAACGTCAACGGCCAAACCGTTGGGGTGCATGCTCTGTCAGGCGCTTGTTTGTTGCTGTTGCTGTTGCTTGTTGCCGTTTGCTTCGCTCCGCGTCTTGCCGCGTACCCACCACTGCCTTTGCACTGCGATGGTGTGGCCGTACCTCGCCCTAGATGGCGCCTTGAATTTCTGTTGCAGAGAGGAAAAAGAGAGGAGGCTGTTTGAGCGAAGCGAGTTTGCCTCCTCTCCCTCTCTGCGACATAAATTCAAGGAATCTTTCGCCATCTCGGGCGCGCCTTTCTTTGCTTACTTTCTTTGGCAAGACAAAGAAAGTGAGTCGGCCCCGGCAGGGGACGAAAGGGAGGCAGACCACCAACACAAAAAACAAAAACCACCTCCCACAAAACCCATCAGTCCGCAGGCGTAATGTCGATATGGCAATGCGACGAATGCGAGTGCGAAGCATCAGCGCTTTGATGCAGATGATCCTGCACGTCCACCCGCATCCCCAACCGCGCCAGCAGCTTCCGATCCGCATCCGCCTCCGGGTTGTCCGTCGTCAGCAGCTTCTCGCCATAGAAGATCGAGTTGGCACCCGCCATGAAGCACAGCGCCTGCAAGGCATCGCCCATCGCCTCGCGGCCAGCGGAGAGCCGCACCATCGCCTTGGGCATCGTGATCCGCGCTACGGCAATCGTGCGCACGAAATCAAACGGGTCCAGTTCTTCGTTGCCCGCCAGCGGCGTGCCTTCCACCTTCACCAGGTTGTTGATGGGCACCGAGTCCGGATACGGCTCCATATTCGCCAATTCGGCGATCAGGCCCGCGCGCTCGTGCACCGATTCCCCCAGCCCGACGATGCCGCCGCAGCACACGTTGATGCCGGCGTCACGCACGTGCTCGAGCGTATCGAGCCGGTCCTGGTACGTGCGCGTGGTGATGATCTCGCCGTAGAACTCGGGGGCGGTGTCGAGGTTGTGGTTGTAGTAATCCAGGCCCGCCTCCTTCAACTGCGCAGCCTGTTCCTGCTTGAGCATGCCGAGTGTCACGCACGTCTCCAGCCCCATCGCCTTCACGCCGCGCACCATGTCGGCCACGGCGTCGAGCTGATGCGGCTTGGGGTTGCGCCAGGCGGCGCCCATGCAGAAGCGGCTCGCGCCGTTTTGCTTGGCGCGCGAGGCGGCTTCCAGCACTTCGTCAATCGGCATCAGCTTTTCAGCCTCGACACCGGTGTCGTAGCGCGCCGATTGCGGGCAGTACGAGCAGTCTTCGGGGCAGCCGCCGGTCTTGATGGACAGCAGGGTCGAGAGCTGCACGGCATTCGCATCAAAGTTGGCGCGGTGCACCTGCTGCGCCTGGAACAGCAGGTCGTTGAACGGCAGCGCGAACAGCGCTTCGATGGCTTCGCGGCTCCAGCGGGCGTTGGGATTCTGCCCGGGCGTGGGCGGCACCTTGGCGGCGTTCGGCACGAAGTTGAGCGGAGTGGATTGCATGAGGACTTCCTTCGAGTGATGCGTGGTTTCGTTGTTATGCGGGTCAGGCCGGCAGCAGCCAGTTCGGCTTGCGCTTGCCCAGGAAACTTTGCACGCCTTCGCGGCCTTCTTCCGAAGCGCGAATGGCGGCGATGCGTTCAGCGGTGTCGGCCAGCAGGGCGTCGTTGATCGCGGCACCGGACACCTCGCGCACGAGGCGCTTGCTCTCACGCACGGCGTTCGGGCTGTTGGCGACCAGCGCGGCAGTGATGTCGGCCACCTTCGCGTCAAGGGCATCTGCGCTCACCAGCTCATGCACGAGGCCAAGGTGATGCGCTTCGGCAGCGGAAAAGCGTTCTGCGGTGATGAAGTAGCGGCGCGATGCCTGCTCGCCCAGCGCGCGGATCACGTATGGGCTGATGGTGGCCGGGATCAAGCCGAGCTTCGCTTCCGACAGGCAGAAGTTGGCCGTGTCGACAGCGACGACGATGTCGCACGCGGCGACCAGGCCGACGCCGCCGGCATACGTGTCGCCCTGCACGCGCGCGATCACAGGCTTGGGACAGGTGTAGATGGCGCGCAGCATCTCGGCCAGGCGCAGGGCGTCGGCGCGGTTTTCGTCATCCGAGTAGCCGGCCATCTTCTTCATCCAGTTCAGGTCGGCGCCCGCGCAGAACGCAGGGCCGTTGCCGGACAGGACGATGGCGCGCACGCTTGGCTCGGCTGCCAGCGCGCGGAACGCGCCGGTCAGTTCGGCGATGACCGTTTCGTTGAAGGCGTTGCGCACGTCGGGCCGGTTCAGCGTGAGCGTGGTGACGGCGCCGTGCTGCGCGAAGTCGAGGGTCTCGAAAGCGTTCATTCGGGGTCCTTGTTGGTGTCGGCTTTGGGGTCGTCGGCGCCGGAGGTTTCTGCGTTGCCGCCCGGCGCCTCCGCTTGCACCGGGCCTGCGGGCAGACCGAGTTCGCGCAGGAAGGCGTCGACCTGCGGCAGCCAGATGCGCAACCCCGCGTGGCTTGCGAACATGCCGTGCGAGTCGCTCTTGAAGTTGCCGAAATCCACCAGCCGGCCTTTGCCGCCGGCAGCGGTGTAGGCGGCGAACATCCTGTCGGGCATCGGCTTGGGCCAGTAGCTGTCGTTGTCGCCGTAGAACCAGAGCGAAGGGTAGCGTGCCTGGCGGCCGTACGTCTCAAAGGCGCGCACGAGGTTGTCTTCCCAATCGACACAGGTGTCGTTGCGCAGGCCGCCGGCGAAGTTCACGAGCCCACGCACGCCAGGGTAGGCGATGGTGCCGAAGGCCAGGGTGGTCAGGCCGCCATGCGACTGGCCCATGACGACGATGCGGTTGCGGTCCACGTACGGCTGCGCGGTCATGTAGTCGAGTGCGGCCACCACGTCTTCGGCCTGGACGATGCCGTTGGCTTCCACGTTGCAACCGCTGCCGATATACGCGCCGCCGGATTTGGAAAACCCCTGCCGCATCGGAATGGCGACCACATAGCCACGCGCGACCAGCGCCGCAGCCTGCTCGCTGTAACGGGCACGCGATTGGAATGCGGCCTTGCCGCGCGCCTTGCCATGATTGAGCACGATGAGCGGGAAGGGCCCGTCGCCGGCCGGCTTGTAGACGGTCGTCTCCAGCTTGACGGTGAAGATGCCCGCAGACTTGGGCACCTCCACGATGGTCTCGCTGATGCCCGGCGGCGCCGTTTCACTCGCATGCGCGGCCGCAAGCAGCAGCGCGCAGCCAACGGCTGCCAAGGCGCTGCGCCACGCTCGCGCGGTGTTGCTGTTCACTGCAGATCCCTGTTCGATGGGCGGCCCGCTTACATGCGGAACACGCCGAAGTTCATGTCGCCGATCGGTGCGTTCAGGCTGGCTGACAGCCCGAGGCCCAGCACGCTGCGCGTGTCGGCAGGGTCGATCACGCCGTCGTCCCACAGGCGTGCGCTGGCGTAATACGGATGGCCCTGGCGCTCATATTGGTCGCGGATCGGCGCCTTGAAGGCCGCTTCTTCGTCCGCGCTCCACTGGCCGCCCTTGGCTTCGATGCCGTCGCGGCGCACGGTGGCGAGCACGCTTGCGGCCTGTTCGCCGCCCATCACGGAGATGCGCGCGTTCGGCCACATCCACAGGAAGCGCGGCGAATACGCCCGGCCGCACATGCCGTAATTGCCCGCGCCAAACGAGCCGCCGATGATGACCGTGAACTTGGGCACCTGCGCCGTTGCCACGGCCGTCACCATTTTCGCGCCGTTCTTGGCGATGCCTTCGTTTTCGTACTTGCGGCCCACCATGAAGCCCGTGATGTTCTGCAGGAACACCAGCGGGATCTTGCGCTGACAGCACAGCTCGATGAAGTGCGCGCCCTTCAACGCAGCCTCGGAAAACAGAATGCCGTTGTTGGCGATGATGCCGACCGGGTAGCCCCAGATGCGCGCAAAGCCGCAGACCAGCGTCGTGCCGTAGCGCGCCTTGAATTCGTCAAAGGCGGAATCGTCGACGATGCGGGCGATGACTTCGCGCACGTCGAACGGCTTGCGCGTGTCGGTCGGGATCACGCCGTAGAGTTCTTCGGCTGCGTAGCGCGGTTCGACCGGCGCATGAATCTGCACCTGCTCCGGCTTGCGGCGGTTCAGGTGCGCGACGATGCTTCGGGCTTGCGCCAACGCGTGCGAATCGTTGTTGGCGAAGTAATCCGCCACGCCGGACAGCCGCGTATGTACATCGGCGCCGCCCAGGTCTTCGGCACTCACCACTTCGCCGGTCGCGGCCTTCACCAGCGGCGGGCCTGCCAGGAAGATCGTCCCCTGTTCCTTGACGATGATCGACTCATCACTCATGGCCGGCACATACGCGCCTCCCGCCGTGCACGAGCCCATCACCACCGCGATCTGTGGAATGCCCTTCGATGACAGGTTGGCCTGGTTGTAGAAGATGCGGCCGAAGTGGTCGCGGTCGGGAAACACGTCGTCCTGGTTCGGCAGGTTGGCGCCGCCCGAATCGACCAGGTAGACGCAGGGCAGGTGGTTCTGCTCGGCAATCTCCTGCGCGCGCAGATGCTTCTTCACCGTCATCGGGTAATACGTGCCGCCCTTGACCGTGGCGTCGTTGCAGACGATCACGCATTCCTGCCCCGAGATGCGGCCGATGCCGGTGATGATGCCGGCGCCCGGCGCGGCGTCGTCGTACATGCCATACGCCGCCAGTTGCGAGAACTCCAGGAACGGCGTGCCGGGGTCGAGCAGTTGCTGCACGCGGTCGCGCGGCAGGAGCTTGCCGCGCGCGAGGTGCTTGGCGCGGGCGTCTTCGCCGCCGCCCTGGGCGATGCGCGCAACCTTGTCGCGCAAGTCGGCGACGAGCGCGCGCATGGCATCGGCGTTGGCCTTGAAGTCTTCTGCGCGGGGGTTCAGCTTGGTCTCTAGCGTCGGCATGGCAGCAGTGCGGGAAGGTCGGTACGGTTCAGTCAGGGAAAGTGCCGTCGACGTACAGCCAACGGCCTTCGGCGGATTCAGCGCCGCTGGCGTCCAGGCGGACGAAGCGGCTGGTTTCATGCAGGCGATGCGCGCGGCCGCCCACCTTGTAGCGGGCGACGAATTCCACCGTCGCGTGCGTCGCGTCTTGCGGCGTGTGGCGCTTGACGTCCAGGCCGAGCCAGCGCGTGGCAGCGGCGTCTGCTTCGCTGGTTTCCAGGTCGACGGGGCAGGTGGACGGATGCCACGTGCGCCGCAGGTACGCCGTGTCGCCCAGCACATAGGCGCTGTAGCGCGAGCGCATCAGTTGCTCAGCGGTGGCCGCCACGGCCTCGCCCGCGTGGAACGGGCCGCAGCAACGCGCATAGGCGCCGTTGCCGCAGGGGCACGCGTCGGCCGCGCCGATGGGCTGGGTTTGTGCAGCAGGCATCAGGCCAGCAACTCCGGCAGTTCCGGCAGCTCGCGCATGTCGGTAAACGTGCGCGCCGCGCCAGCGGCGATCAACGGGCCGGGCGCGTTGCGGCCCGCGTATGCCAGCACCGTCATGCCGGCAGCGTGCCCAGCGGTAACGCCCGTGGGGCTGTCTTCGATCACCAGGCAGCGCGACGGCGATACCCCCAAGCTGCTGGCGGCGAGCAGATACACGTCGGGCGCGGGCTTGCTGCGCGCGACTTCGGTGGCCGAAAAGATGCGCACGTCCGTCGGCTGGAAATGCTCGATCAGACCGGTGCGATTGAGCTGCAGCTCCACCTTCATGCGGTCCGCTCCGGAAGCCACGGCCATCGGCAGGCCGAGCCTGGAGAGCACATCGATGGCGTGCCCGATATACGGCACGGCTTCCACTTCGGCTTCGAGCAGCACGTTGCGTCGCGCCTGGAAGGTGGACAACCAGTTCGGCGGCAGCGGTGCGCCGCGCATCTCGGCAATCGCATCCAGCTCTTCGCGGATGGCCTTGCCGAGGAAACGCTGGATGGAATCTTCCAGGCTGATGTCGATGCCAAGCTCGATCAGCATCTCCCAGATCAGCCGGTTGACGATAGGTTCGCTGTCGACCAGCACGCCGTCGCAATCGAAGAGGATCGCGTCAAAGCGCGGGTGGTTTGAAACAGAGGAGGTCACTGCAGTCATGCGCTCTTCGTTGTTGGTTCGTTGGCGGCGGTTCGTGCATCTGCCGCCGTTGTGGATGTGGCCTTATATGCGTCCGTCGCGCAGCAACGCTTCAATCTGGTCAAAGCGGTCGAAGCCCCAGAACGCCTCGCCGTCGACGATCACGTAGGGCGAGCCGAACACGCCGCGCGACATCGCCAGGTCGATCTCGGCCTTGAGCTGATCCTTGATCTGCTGGCTGCTTGCGCCGGCGTTGAGCGCGGCACCGTCGATGCCCATCGCGTCGGCAATCTTCATCACCTCGGTCGGCTCGCCGATATTGATGTCGTCAACGAACAGTGCGCGGTAGACGGCCCGCGCGAAGTCGATCGCGCGCTCCCCGCCGTGATGGTCATGCACCCACAGCGTGGCCCGCGCGGCGTATTGCGTGGGCAGCGGGAAGTGCGTCGGCTTGCGGTATTCAATGCCGTTGAAGCGCGCGGTACGCTCGAAATCGCGCCACGCGTAATCGCCCTTGAGCGGCACCTGCGGCAGCGGGGAGCCGCCGGTGGTCTTGAAGACCACCCCCAGCAGGATCGGGTGCCATGCCGTCGCCCGGTTGTACCGCTGGGCGAGTTCCTCCACGCGCGTGCTGGCGAAGTAGCCGTACGGCGATGAGAAGTCGAAGTAGAAATCGATGGCCCCGTTCATGGTGTGCTCCCCTTGTTGTGCTGCGCCTTCCCCAAAAAAATGCCTACGCCAGCGCGCGGGCGATCAAGATTTTCTGGATATCGCTCGTGCCCTCGTAGATCTGGCACACGCGCACGTCGCGGTAGATGCGCTCCACCGGGAAGTCGCTGACGTAGCCGTAACCACCGAAGACCTGGATGGCATCGGAGCACACGCGTTCGGCCATCTCGCTGGCGTTGAGCTTGGCCATGGCCGCTTCTTTCAGGCACGGCAGGCCGGCGTCCTTCAGGCTGGCGGCATGCCAGACCATCTGCCGCGCGACGTCCACACGCGTCGCCATCTCGGCCAGGCGGAACTGCACCGCCTGGTGCGCAAACAGCGGCTGGCCGAAGCTCTCGCGCTCCTTGGCATACGCCAGCGCTGCCTCAAAGGCCGCACGCGCCATGCCCACGCTCTGCGCGGCAATGCCGATGCGCCCGCCTTCCAGCCCGGACAGCGCCATCTTGTAGCCCGCGCCTTCTTCGCCCAACAGGCAATCGGCGGGGATGCGGCAGTCTTCGAACACGATCTGCGCCGTGTCGGACGAGTGCTGGCCGAGTTTGTCTTCGAGTCGCGCGACGATGTAGCCCGGCGTCTTGGTCGGCACCAGGAACGCGCTGATGCCGCGCTTGCCTGCAGCTTTGTCCGTCACAGCCATGACGATCCCCACGTCGGCATGCTTGCCGCTGGTGATGAACTGCTTCACGCCGTTCAAGACCCAGTGGTCGCCATCGCGCACGGCCGTGGTGCGCAGCGCCGATGCGTCGGAGCCGACGTGCGGCTCGGTCAGGCAGAACGCGCCGAGCATCTCGCCGCGCGCCAGCGGCACGAGCCACTGCTGCTTTTGCGCGTCGTTCGCAAACGCCATCAGCATGCTGCACACGGGGCAGTTGTTCACGCTAATGACCGTGGAGGTGCCACCGTCGCCGGCAGCAATCTCTTCCAGGATCAGCGCCAGCGACAGGTAGTCGAGCCCCGCGCCACCGAGTTCTTCCGGCACAGCCACGCCATAGGCGCCCAGCTCGCCGAGCTGGCGGTGCACGTCTTTCGGGAACGTCGCATCGCGGTCCCATGCGGCAGCGTGCGGGGTGATCGCCTCGCGCACGAAGGTGCGGATGGCGTCGCGAATCATCTCTTGCTCTTGGGTCAGCAGCATCGTTCCGGCCTCACCATTCAATGACGCTGCCGTCGTAGTTGCGGAACCCGCCGTTGTCGGCGCGCGTGGCGCCGGCAATCACGCGGCGGATGCCGGCCACGCTCTGCTGCGGCGTGATGGCCGCGCCCGCGCCGCCCATGTCGGTCTGCACCCAGCCCGGATGGAAGGTCAGGCACGTGGCGTTCTTGGCATCGATCGACAAGGCGCGCAGCACGGCGTTCACCGCTGCCTTGCTCGCGCGATACAGCCAGCCGCCGTTGCTCTCCATGTCGCCGATGCTGCCCATGCGGCTGGAAATGACGGCGAGCACGCCGCCGGGTTCGTCCACACCATTGCGTCCGGCTTCCACCATGGGCAGCACGGCGGGCAGCACGTTCATCGGGCCCCACACATTGGTGTGCATCACGGCATCGAAATCCGCCTGGCTGACGGGCGTGGCGCCCTGCGTGCGCGGGCCGTAGATGCCCGCTACGTAGATCGCCACGTCCAGCGCTTCGCCGTCGAGCTTCCACGCGAGCCCGGCAACGGCATTGGCGTCAGTCAGATCCAGCACGTGCGTTTCCGCGCCCAGCGCCTGCAATTCTTCTGCGGCTGCTTGCGAGCGCACGGTGGCGATCACGCGCCAGCCATCCGATCGGTATTGCTTGACGGTCTCCAGACCGATGCCGCGCGACGCGCCCAGGATGAGCGCGGTACGCGTGCGGCGGGACGTTGCGTTCGTCATGCGCGCGCCTTAGTAGAGTTCGATGCCGACGGCCGTGGCTTCACCGCCGCCAATGCACAGGCTGGCAACACCGCGCTTGCCGCCGCGGTGTTGCAGCGCGCCCAGCAGCGTCGCGATCAGGCGCGCGCCCGAGGCGCCGATCGGATGACCCAGCGCGCACGCGCCGCCGTTCACGTTCACCTTCTCGTGCGGGATCTTCAGGTCGTGCATCGCGGCCATCGGCACCACGGCAAACGCCTCGTTGATCTCGAACAGGTCGACGTTGCCCGAGTTCCAGTCGAGCTTCTTGAACAGCTTGTCGATGGCGGTGACCGGCGCCGTGGTGAACCAGCCCGGTGCCTGTGCGTGCGTGGTGTGGCCGAGCATCACGGCGAGCGGCGTGATGCCGAGTTGCTTGGCAGTCGACTCGCGCATCATCACCAGCGCAGCCGCACCATCGTTGATCGACGAAGACGACGCGGCCGTCACCGTGCCGTCTTTCTTGAACGCGGGCTTGAGCGAGGGGATCTTGTCGACCTTGATGCGGCGCGGGCCTTCATCGGTGTCGATGACGCTATCGTCGCCCTTGCCGGCTTTGCCCGGCACGGTAACCGGCGTGATCTCCCAGCGGAACGCGCCGGATTCGGTGGCCTCCTGCGCGCGGCGCACCGACGTCATCGCGAAGTGGTCCTGGGCTTCGCGCGTGAAGCCGTACTTCTCGGCGCAGTCCTCGCCGAAGGTGCCCATGGCGCGGCCCTTTTCATAGGCGTCTTCCAGGCCGTCGAGCATCATGTGGTCGTAGATCATGCCGTGCCCGATGCGATAACCGCCGCGGCCTTTCGGGATCAGGTACGGCGCATTGGTCATGCTTTCCATGCCGCCCGCGACCACCACGTCGACCGAGCCCGCGAGCAGCGCGTCATACGCGTTCATGGCTGCGCGCATGCCCGAACCGCACATCTTGTTGACCGTCGTGCAGCCGACCGACAGCGGCAGACCCGCGCCCAGTGCGGCCTGACGAGCCGGCGCCTGCCCCTGGCCCGCAGGCAGAACGCAGCCCATGATGACTTCTTCGATCTGTCCCGGTTTCAATCCCGCGCGTTCGACCGCAGCGCGAATGGCAGCGGCGCCGAGTTGCGGAGCGGTGAGGCTGGCGAGTTCGCCCTGGAAGGCGCCCATCGGGGTACGGGCGGCGGAGGCGATGACGATGCGGTCGGACATTGCTGCAATCTCCTGGAACTGTGCTTGGGACATGTTCTGCACTTTTGGTGCAGGGTTGATGTGTCTCTTGCTTGTTGGGTGGGCCTTGTTGGTCCATCTCCGTTTCGTCCCCTGCCGGGGCCGACTCACTTTCTTTGTCTTGCCAAAGAAAGTAACCAAAGAAAGGCGCGCCCGAGATGGCGACCCATCCCTTGAATTTTCGTAACCGGGCGGAGACGGGAAAAACTCGCTGCGCTCAAACAGTTTCCCGTCTTGTTTCCGCTCGCTTACAAAAATCCAAGGCGCCATCAAGGGCAGGAACGTCAACGGCCAAACCGTTGGTGTGCGTGCCCCATCAGGCTCTTGTTTTTTGCTGTTGCTGTTGCTTGCTGCCGTTTGCTTCGCTCTGCGTCTTGCCGCGTACCCACCACTGCGTTTGCACTGCGATGGTGGGGCCGTTCCTGCCCTAGATGGCGCCTTGAATTTCTGTTGCAGGGAGGAAAAAGAGGGGAGGCCTGTCTGAGCGAAGCGAGTTTGCCTCCCCTCCCTCCCTGCGACATAAATTCAAGGAATCTTTCGCCATCTCGGGCGCGCCTTTCTTTTGCTTACTTTTCTTTGGCAAGACAAAGAAAAGTGAGTCGTGCCCGGCAGGGTACGAAAGGGGGATGAACCACCAACATCAAATCCATCCCTCAAAAAAGCAAAAGCTCAAAACCCCACCGGACTAGGCACACTCCCTTCCTTCCCATAGTTCAACCAAGCATCAGCAAGCTGCGCATGCAGCTCCTCATTCGAACTCGCCGCCATCCCCAGATTGCGCAACATCCCGTCCTTCACGCCGTAAATCCAGCCATGAACAGTCAGCGGCTGCCCGCGATCCCACGCGTCCTGCACGATCGTCGTCAGGCACACGTTGTTGACCTGATGGATCACGTTCAGCTCGCACAGCCGGTCATGCTGATCCTGCTCACGAACCACGGTGCCGAGATAGGTTTCGTGCTGCTCGGCCACGTCGCGCACGTGACGAATCCAGTTGTCTGCCAGACCAAACCGTTGCTTCGTCAGCGCGGCCTTCACGCCCGAACAGCCGTAATGACCCACCACCGTGATGTGCCGGATCTTCAGCACCTCCACCGCGAACTGCAGCACCGACAGGCAGTTCAAGTCCGAGTGCACCACGACGTTGGCGATGTTGCGGTGGACGAACACCTCGCCCGGCGGCAGACCGATGATCTGGTTGGCCGGCACGCGCGAATCCGAGCAGCCGATCCACAGGTATTCCGGGTTCTGCTGGTTGGCCAGATTGGAGAAGAACGCCGGGTCTTCAGCGTTGACGCGCTCGACCCACTTCCGGTTGTTCTCGAACAGCTCTTTGATGCGATGTGGCATGGTTTCCCGTCGTGTTGAGAGGGTTAAGCGGCGGCGCGCTGCAGCGTCGTGTTGTCTTGCGCTGCGTTGTCGGGCGCGCTCGCGCCGTAGCGATTGACGAAGCGCTCGGCTGCGTCATACGCGTAGAAATCGTGCATCTGCCCCGTGAGCAGACGCTCCTTGTACCCCTGCCACATGGAAGCTTCAAAGAAGTCTGCGTGGTGCTTGAGGAAGGCTTCGCGCACGCGCGGGTCGCCCAGCAGGAACGTGCGGTACGTCTCGGGAAAAATGTCGTGCGGGCCGACGTTGTACCAGACCTCGCCGGACATTTCTTCTTCTTCCGTGCGCGGTTCGGGCACGGTGCGGATGTTGCAGTCGGTGAGGTATTCGATCTCGTCGTAGTCGTAGAAGACCACGCGGCCGTGGCGCGTCACGCCAAAGTTCTTGTACAGCATGTCGCCCGGGAAGATGTTCGCGGCGATGAGTTCCTTGATGGCGTTGCCGTATTCGATGATGCCGTGTTCGACCTGCGCATCGGTGCCTTCCTGCAGCCAGATGTTCAGCGGCGTCATGCGGCGCTCGATGTAGACGTGGCGAATGACGATCTCTTCGCTGCCGTCTTCGCTGCGCTGGTATTCGACCATCGACGGCGCGTGCTTCTCCAGCTCCTTGATGAGGTCGTCGTCAAAGCGCGAGAGCGGGAAGGACACGTCGGAATACTCCAGCGTATCGGCCATGCGCCCGACGCGGTCGTGGCGCTTCACCAGCTGATACTTGCTCTTGATCAGCTCGCGCGTGGTTTCCTTGGGCGGCGGGAAGTAGTCCTTGATGACCTTGAACACGTACGGGTACGAGGGCAGCGTGAACACCAGCATCACGAGGCCCTTGATCCCCGGCGCGATGATGAACTTATCCGACGAGTGCTGCAGGTGATGCAGGAAGTCGCGATAGAACAGGTTCTTGCCCTGCTTCTGCAGGCCGAGCGAGGTGTAGATCTCGGCGCGCGGCTTGCGCGGCATCAGGTCACGCAGGAAGGTCACGTAGGCAGACGGGATCTCCATGTCCACCATGAAATACGAGTGCGTGAACGAGAACAGGATCAGCAGCTGTTCCTGCCGCAGCAGCACCGTATCGAGCGAGAGCTGGCCTGCGGCATTGCGCAGGATCGGCACGGCCAGCGGGAACGTCTTGTCGCCGTTGATCACGCGCCCGATGATGTACGCCGCCTTGTTGCGGAAGAACAGCGACGACAGCACGTGGATCTGGAAATTGGGCGCGATGCGGAAATCGCCGAAGTGCTCGCCCACCGCGCGCACCACGTAGCCGATATCACGCTCCAGGTCTTCAAACGGCGCGTTGAGCTGGAAGTTGTGGACGATGCGCTCGAAACAGGCACCCAGGCCGTCGCGCGTGCCGGGGTAGTACGCGCGGTACGTCGGCTTGGTGGGCGACTCTTCATTCTCGATGTACTCCGTCGAGATGGCCGGGCGCACGAAGATGAAATCGTTGTTGAAGTACGAACGATGCAGGATGCGCGTGCACACCGAGTTGAAGAAGGTCTCGGCGCACTCGGGCTGATGATGGTTGGTCAGCAGGCCGATGAAGTGCAGCTTGATCTGGCGCCAGATCTCGTCGTCGATGTTCTCGGCGTCGTATTCGTCTTCGAGGATGACCGACGCTTCGCGCACGCGCTCGTCGTAATAAGCAATGCGGTCCCGCTGCAACTGCTGCAGGCCGGCCCAGTCTCCGGTCTCGAACGCCGTCTTGGCCTGTACGCTGACCTCGCGAAACAAGCGATAGTGCTTGTCGAAGCCGTCGAGCATCGTGCGGGCAACGTCGAAGGCGATCTGCGACGAGAGGAGCTTGGGGAAATGGGACATGGCGTGTGCGCGGGGGCAGGGAAGCGGCAAAACCAGCAAACCAGGCAGACCTAGATTGTAGGGTCTTCGGTACCGTGTTCGCGTCCTGAAACCGTTGCGCCTCCTTATCCGTTTGGCTGATGGCCCCGTGCCCCAGCCCCGCCTGCTCTCGCCAGTTACATCGTCTCTGCGTACAGCTCGCGGCCGATCAGCATGCGGCGGATTTCCGACGTGCCGGCGCCAATCTCGTACAGCTTGGCGTCGCGCCACAGGCGGCCGACCGGGAATTCGTTGATGTAGCCATTGCCGCCCAGGATCTGGATGGCTTCGCCGGCCATCCAGGTGGCCTTCTCGGCGGTGTAGAGGATCACGCCGGCGCAGTCCTTGCGCACCTGGCGCACGTGGTCGCGGCCCAGTGAGTCGAGGTTCTTGCCGACCGTGTACAGGTACGCGCGGCAAGCCTGCAGCGTGGTGTACATGTCAGCCATCTTGCCCTGGATGAGCTGGAATTCGCCAATGCTCTGGCCGAACTGCTTGCGGTCGTGGATGTACGGCGTGACCACGTCCATGCAGGCCTGCATGATGCCGATCGGGCCGCCGGAGAGCACCGCGCGCTCGTAATCCAGGCCGCTCATCAGCACCTTGGTGCCGCCGTTTTCCTGGCCGAGGATGTTCTCCACCGGCACTTCCACGTTCTCGAACACCAGCTCGCCCGTGTGCGAGCCGCGCATGCCGAGCTTGTCCAGCTTTTGCGCCACCGAGAAACCCTTCATGCCTTTCTCGACGATGAACGCCGTCATGCCGCGCGCGCCCAGTTCCGGCTCGGTCTTGGCGTAGACGACCAGCACGTCGCAGTCGGGGCCATTGGTGATCCACATCTTGGTGCCGTTGAGCACGTAGCGGTCGCCTTTCAGCTCTGCGCGCAGCTTCATGCTGACGACGTCCGACCCCGCATTCGGCTCGCTCATTGCCAGCGCGCCCACCCATTCGCCCGACACCAGCTTGGGCAGGTACTTGGCCTTCTGGGCCGCCGTGCCGTTGCGGTGGATCTGGTTCACGCACAGGTTCGAGTGCGCGCCATACGACAGGCCCACCGACGCCGATGCGCGGCTGATTTCTTCCATGGCGATCATGTGCGCCAGGTAGCCCATGTTGGCGCCGCCGTATTCCTCCGCCACCGTGATGCCGAGCACGCCCAGCTCGCCCATCTTTCGCCATGCGTCCATCGGGAACTGGTCGGTGCGGTCGATTTCGCCGGCACGCGGTGCCAGCTCGCCCTGCGCCCAATCGCGCACGGCCGAACGCAGCATCTCGATGTCTTCGCCCAAGTCGAATTTCAGGCCGGGCAGCTCAATCATGGTGGTCTCCTTGGGCGCGGTTCGAGCCGCGGGTGTCTCTGTCAGTGGTCTGGCGCTGTGCGGTGCGCGTCGCTTATGGCGGGCGCCGCGGTGCCGGGAGGGTGCAGCAGGGTGTTGCGTATTGTATTGACGTTTACGTAAACGTCAATGACCGTCCATTACGTAGATTTGCGGAATCAGGCGGCCTTGCGGCGCTTGGTCGGCTTGACCGTGCCGGCCTGCGCGTCTTGCAGCAGGCGCCGGCACTGGCGTTCGTGCTGGTCGATCTCGGCCAGTTGGGCGTTCAGGTCTTCCAGTTGCTGCGTGAGCACCGCGCGGTGCTGGGCCAGCGACGCCAGGAAGCGCTCCAGCTGCGGCACCGTATCGCGCGGTGACTCATACAGGTCCAGGATCTCCTTGATCTCACCCAGCGACAGGCCGAGCCGCTTGCCGCGCAGGGTCAGTTTCAGGCGTGTACGCTCGCCGGCCGAATACACCCGGCGACGCCCGCCCGGGCCCTGCCGATCCGGCGCCAGTAGGCCCTGGTCTTCGTAGAAGCGGATGGCGCGCGGCGTGATATCGAACTCGCGGGCAAGATCGGTGATGGTGAAGCTTGCGTCGGCAAGCGCGCCGGCATCGCCCGATTCAAGATCGGCGGCAAGCGCGGCGGCGGCAGACGGAGTGGAGGCGGACATACGGCGGGAACGGGCTAACGGCAGAGGAGTGATGACACATGCACGCCGGGCAGCGACATTAAGTTTTCGCTTAAGATGGATGACCGGCGGCGAATTGACGTTTACGTTAGCGTCAATGGCGCCAAACCGCAATCGCAGAGACCGCCCCGACGCACCCAAAGGCGGCGACCGAGACCACAACCTCATGAACGCGCTCGAACACCAACTCGACTATCCCTTTGGCGACATGCTTCCCGAAGGCGGCACGCGGTTTAAAGTCGCCCCCGGCGTTTACTGGCTGCGCATGCCGCTGCCGTTTGCGCTCGATCACATCAACCTCTGGCTGCTGCGCGATCGGCAAGACGGGCAGGACGGCTGGACGATCATCGATTGCGGCATCAACCACGAAGCGATTCGCGGGTACTGGGAAACGATCTTCGCGAACCACCTCGACGGCCTGCCGGTGCTGCGCGTGCTGGTCACGCACTGCCATCCGGATCACGTTGGCCTCTCGAGCTGGCTGTGCGAAGGCGGCGACGAAAAACGTTGGAACGTGCGCCTGTGGATGAGCCTGGGCGACTACGCCTTCGCGCGCATGCTGGTGGGCGGCACGGGCGCGTCGAATGCCGGCGGCGAATTTGCCGCGCGCCATTTCGAGCGCCACGGCTTGACCGACCCGACTTCCATCGAAGGCATCCGCAATCGCAAGGATTACTACAGCACGCTCGTGCCCGGCGTGCCGAGCCAGTATCGTCGCCTGATGGACGGCAATGTCGTCACCATCGGCGAGCACAAGTGGCGTGTCATCACCGGTTTCGGCCACGCGCCCGAGCACGTCGCGCTCTACAGCGAAGATGCCAACGTGCTGATTTCCGGCGACATGGTCCTGCCGCGCATTTCCACCAACGTCAGCGTGTTCGATCTGGAGCCTGAAGCGGATTCGCTCACGCTGTATCTGGATTCGCTCGGCAAATACGAGCCGCTGCCCGCGGATGTGCTGATTCTGCCGTCGCACGGGCGACCGTTCCGGGGGCTGCATACGCGCATTCGGCAACTGCGCGATCACCATGCGGATCGCCTGGCCGAAACGTTGGCCGCGTGCAAGGCCGCGCCGCAATCGGCCCGCGACATCGTCAACGTCATCTTCAAACGCCAGTTCGATGTGCACCAGATGACCTTCGCGATGGGCGAGGCGCTTGCTCACCTGCATGCGCTGTGGCATCAAGGCGAACTGGTGCGCGAAACCGGCGCGGACGGTATCGTTCGATTCCAGGCCGCTGCATAACCACACAACCCGTGCTTTCCACCGGAGCCGACCATGGCTGACCAGCATGACGTTCTCGACGACAGCGCCGTCGTCCTGCCGTTTCCCGCGCAAACGCCGACTGCGCCGTATTACGCGGTGATTTTTTCCTCCACGCGCACCGACGGCGACAACGGCTACGGCGCCATGGCCGACCGCATGGTGGAGTTGGGCCGCAGTATGCCGGGGTTTCTCGGCATCGAATCCGTACGCGATGAGCTGGCCGGCGATCAGGGGCGGCCGGGTATCACCGTGTCGTATTGGTCGTCGCTGGAGGCCATTCGCGAATGGAAGAACCAGAGTGACCACCTTGCCGCCCAGAAGCTGGGACGTGAGCAGTGGTATGCGTCGTACCACCTGCGCATTGCCAAGGTCGAGTACGACTATGGGTTCGAGCGATAACGTATCGCTGCGGCCAACAAAAAACCCGCCAACCGGCGGGTTTTTTTCGGCCTGAAGATTTGGCCCTAACGCAGCGTCTTCGCAAATTGCCCCAGATACCGCACGCCATCAATCGCGCGGCTGCCGTACCACGACACCATTTCGCCATCCACGAGGTAGACCGGCTTGCCGATCTGTTTTTCCAGCGCATCGACGTGCTCTTCGGTAAAGCTGTAAGGCTCGGTGGAGAGCAGCACGCAGTCGATGTTGCGCACGACATCATCGCTCCAACGGAACGTCGGGTAGTGCGTGTCGGGCCGATTGGGGCGGGCACAATCGCCGCTCTTGTCGGTGCCGCATTCCACGGGCGCAGGGTCGTCCGGCCACGTATGGCAATTCACGAGCTTGAGCATGCGCGAGATGTACGTGTCGCGCGACACCGTCATCCACGGGTCTTGCCAGATGGCGTACAGCACGCGGTGCGGCAGGAAGTGGCGGCCGCGCAGCGCTTCCAGCTCCTGCGTGAGCGCGTCCGCCAGCTTTTGTGCCTGCGCCTCGCGGCGGAAGATGCCGCCCAGCAGCTGGTATAGCGCGAGATTGTCTTCGGGCGAGCAAGGATGGGTGACGATGATGTGCGGGATGAACTCGCGCAGCCTGTCGACGGTCGGGCGCGTGTTCTCGTCAATGTTCACGATGACGTGCGTGGGCGCCAGCTCGCGCAACTTGTCCAGTTTGACGGTCTTGGTGCCGCCAACCTTGGGCACGTTGCGCACCGCTTCGCGCGGGTGGATGCAGAAGCCGGTGCGGGCGACGAGCTGATCGCCGAGGTCGAGCGAGAACAGCAGATCGGTAATCGAAGGGACCAGGCTGGCGATGCGCGGTGTGGTGTCGACAGGGGCGTGGGCGAGCCCAGCCGCATCGGTGTAAGTCATGACGAAATCTCGGGGTTGCGAGGTTTGCGCCCGGCGCGCGCAAACGCAAAGTCATAGAGCCCGCGCGGCAGCACGTGCAGCAGCTTGGCGACGATGCCCATCGGCCATGGCAGCACCGTGAAGCGCACGCCGCGATGGATCGCATTCACGGCTTTCAGCGCGAAGCGGTCCACCGGCATCAGGAAGGGCATCGGATACGGATTGTGTTCGGTCATCGACGTGCGGATGTAGCCGGGGGCGATCGTCACCACGCGCAGCCCAAGCGGGCCGAATTCCACGCGCAGGCTCTCCATCAGCTTGATCACCGCCGACTTGGAGGCGCTGTACGCCGCCGCACCCGGCAGCCCGCGCACGCCCGCCACGCTGGCAATGCCGACCAGCGTGCCGCCGGGCTGCCCAGGCTTGGCGCGTGCCAGCATCGGCCCGACAAACGGCTGGAACGTGTTGAGCACGCCCATCCAGTTGGTGTCCATCACGACAGCAAAGGCTTTCAGGTCGCCGGGTTCGCGCAAGTCCGTGCCGACCGAGATGCCGGCGTTGGCGATCACCACATCGGGCAGCCCGACCGTGGCGATAAAGGCGTTGGCCGCGTCGCGCATTGAATCGGCGCTGCGCACGTCGGCGGCGTAGCAGTGACAGCGGCTCTGGAGGGCGGCTGGCAGGGTCTGCACAAACGCTTGGAGCGCGTCGACACGCCG
The DNA here is from genome assembly GCF_016466415.2 of Ralstonia pickettii. NCBI lineage: Bacteria > Pseudomonadati > Pseudomonadota > Betaproteobacteria > Burkholderiales > Burkholderiaceae > Ralstonia > Ralstonia pickettii. The sequence continues at coordinate 162,371 of NZ_CP066771.1, forward strand.
TGCGACCAGCCCGATCGTTGCGCCCTGCGCTGCGTACTGACGTGCCAAGGCTTGGCCGATGCCGCTGGAGGCGCCGGTGATGAAGACGATCTCGCTCATGTCGATGTCCTGGTAGGTGTGAAGAAGGCCGACGCACAAAAAACGCCCGCACAGGGGCGGGCGTCGATGGCGGTGTCACGCCCGGGCGGATGCCCGGAAACGCGTCAATCCGTCACATCTTGCGGTTGCGCACCTGGTCGACGAGGTAGTCGAGCGTCTGGGCAGCGCCCACGTTGCTGCCGGCATCTGCCGGCGACGTGGTGTATTTACCCTGCACAACGACGGTCGGCACGCCTTCGATCTTGTACTGATCGGCCAGTTGCGCGGCGCGTTTGGTATTGGCGTTCACACTGAACGAGTTGTAGGTGTCGCGGAACTGCTTCTCGTCGACGCCGTTTGCAGCCATGAACTTGGCGATGTCATCGAGTTCGGACATCGAACGGTAGTTCTTGTGCAGTTGGTCGAATACGCGGTCATGCAGCGTCTTGCCGCTGGCGTCCTTGGCGTCGAGCTTGCCCAGCGCTTCCAGCGTGTAATAGATGCGCGTATGCGGTTCCAGCTTGGCATTGAAGGCCACCGGCACGCGCTTGATCACCACGTCCTTGCCTTGCTTGGCGACCCACGCCGTCCAGGTGTTTTCAAAGTCGTAGCAGTGCGGGCAGCCGTACCAGAAGAACTCCGTCACTTCGATCTTGCCTGCGGGCACGGGCTGCGGCGTTTGCAGCACTTTGTATTCCTTACCGGCGGTGGGCGCGGCGTTGGCCGGCGCGGTCATCAGGAAGCCGGCGCCGGTGGCGAGGGCAATCAGGAAAGCAGCGAGTTTTTTCATGGTGAATGGACGACGAATTAGACGACGAACTGGACGAAGCAACGGAAAAACCAGCGAAATCCAGTGCAGAACCGACAGATGCCGCTGTCAGCGTAACTGAGACTCAGGTTTCTGACCGATCACAGCCTGCCGGGTTCACAGCAGGCTGCACAACTTGACGTTACTGGCGAGCGAAGCGGATGACCGAGGATTCCACGCCCGTCGACTGCAGGCGGCTGCGTACAGCGGTCATCTCATCCAGCGAATTGAACGGCCCCAGGCGCACGCGATACATCGTGGTGCCGTTCACCTCGCGCTGCGTCACCTTGGCTTCAAAGCCCTGCATGGCCAGATTGCCCTTCTGGCGCTCGGCATCTTCGGCGGATTTATAAGCGCCCACTTGCAGGAAATAGCCCGTCTTGGCAGCATCCTGGCGAGCGATCTCTGCAATCGGGTCCGTGACCGGCTTTTCGTTGGAAGCCGCGACCGGCGGCTTGGGCGGTTTGGCGATCGGTGCGCTCGCCGTTTGCGGCGCCGAGCCCGGCTGCGCCGGGCGGATGGTGATTCCGGGCGGCGGATTATTCTGATCAGCGGGCTGATCGACCGGCTTGGCCGGCACGCGGCTCCACAGCGGTGCGTTGGGGTCAGCTGCCTGCGGCGCGCTGGCCTGAGGCGCGGGTTGTACCGGGGGCGGCAGCGTGTTGACCACGTTGCCCGCTTCGCTCGGCTTGGGCTGCGCGCCGCCACGCGATACGAAGGGCACCGGGGCCTTGGTGATGTACACCGCCACCACCACTGCGATCGCCAAACCGACGATCAAGCCCAACACCAGACCCAGAAACGTGCCGCCGCGTTGCGAGCGGGAACGGGAAGATTGCGTATTGCGTGCCATGTCGATCCTTCTAGAAGCGCCCGATTATAAGAGCGCCGTGTGATGCCCGATCGCGGGCATTTACATCTTTTGCGGCGCGGATACGCCGATCACCGTCAACCCGTTGCGCAGCACCTGGCGCGTGGCAGCCAGCAGGGCCAGACGGGCACGCTTGACGGCCTCGTCGTCCACCAGCACACGATCGGCGTTGTAGAACGCGTGGAAATCGCCCGCGAGGTCGCGCAGGTAGAAGGCCACGGCGTGCGGGGCCAGCTCCCGCGCGGCGTCGACCAGCATGTCGGGGAATGCAGCTAGGCGTTGCACCAGGGCGGTCGCCTGCGGGCTGACGTCCGGGCCCGTCACCGCAGCGAGATCGGCGTTGGTGAGCGAAGCGGGGTCAACGCCGGCGCGCTCGAACACCGAGCAGATGCGCGCGTGAGCGTACTGCACGTAATACACCGGGTTCTCGTCGCTCTGCTTGAGCGCCAGATCCACGTCGAAGACGAATTCGGTATCGGCCTTGCGCGACAGCAGGAAGAAGCGCACGGCGTCGCGGCCGCGCGTGAAGCGCGCCGGCCAGTTCGGCTCGCCGGCTTCCACGCAGGCGCGGATGGTGTCGACACCGGCTTCGCTCTCGGCGTCGCCGTTGGACCATTCGATCAGGTCGCGCACCGTCACGTACGAGCCGGCGCGCTTGGAAATCTTCACCTCGGCGCCGTCCTTCATCACCGTGACCATCTTGTGCAGGACGTAATCGGGGTAGCCCTTCGGGATGCCGATGTTCAGGCCCTGCAGGCCGGCGCGCACGCGGGCGATCGTGCCGTGGTGGTCGCTGCCCTGCACGTTGATGACCTGCGTGAAGCCACGGCCCCACTTGGTCGTGTGGTACGCCACGTCGGGCACGAAGTACGTGTACGCGCCGTCGGACTTGCGCATGACGCGGTCCTTGTCGTCGCCGTCATCGGTCGTGCGCAGCCACAGCGCGCCTTCCTGCTCGTAGGTCTTGCCGGCAGCGACGAGCGCGTCCACCGTTTGCTGTACCTTGCCTTCGGTGTACAGCGACGACTCCAGGTAGTAACGGTCGAACTTCACGCCGAAGGCCTGCAGGTCGATGTCCTGCTCGTTGCGCAGATACGTCACGGCAAAGCGGCGGATGGCTTCGAGGTTTTCCACATCGCGCTCGCCGGTCACGGGTTCGCCATCGGAGGCGCGTACGGTCTTGCCGGCGAGGTAATCGGCGGCGATGTCGGCAATGTAGTCGCCGTTGTACGCGGCTTCAGGCCAGTTGGCGTCGCCGGGCTTGTAGCCGCGTGCGCGGGCCTGGACGGAGACGGCGAGGTTGTGGATCTGGACGCCGGCGTCGTTGTAATAGAACTCGCGGTGGACCTTGTGGCCTTGCCAGTCGAGCAGGCTCGCCAGCGCATCGCCCAGTGCGGCCTGGCGGCCGTGGCCGACGTGCAGCGGACCGGTCGGATTGGCCGAGACGAATTCCACCAGCACCGGAGCGCCGTCATGCGTGTTGGCGGCGCCGTAGCGGTCGCCTTCGGCAAACACGGCGGCGATCACGTCGGCACGCGCGGCGGCAGACAGGCGCAGGTTGATGAAACCCGGGCCGGCGATTTCCACGGCAGCCACCAGACGCTGGCCGCGGGCATCGGCGCGGATGGCATCGGCGATCTTGCCGGCCAACTCGCGCGGGTTGGTGCCCAGGGGTTTGGCGAGCTGCAGCGCGACGTTGCAGGCGATGTCGCCGTGCGCGGCCTGCTTGGGGCGCTCCAGGACGATCTCCGGTCGGGCTTGGCCCTCGGGCAGCAGGGAGCCGACGGCGTCGGACAACAGTTGGGCGATCGTCTGTTTGTGGGAGGGCAGCATAAAGAAACCATGACGCCGGCAGTGCTGAAATGGATTGAAATCCAGTCCTGGCGCCGCCAGTTGCGTTGTTCGGGGAAAAGTACGAAATTTTATCAGGTGAGCCGCGGTCTCAGAGGTATCCGCCCCAGTCAGGGCAATCCGTGGCCCCCACCCAACCAAGGGAAACAACAAATCATGATCACCTTTACTTCGCACGCTTCGCAGAAATTCTCGATGCAGAAGGATCTCGCCATGGTGCTCCTGGGCGTGATCGGCAAGACGCTGGGCGAGCGCGGTGTCATCACGCCCGAAGAAATGCCCCACGCCATCGACCGCCTCAAGCGTGCCATCAAGGATGACACGCACCAGGCACATATCAAGGTGGCCGAACTGTCGGCGTCCGAGTTGGAAGAAAACGGCGAAGAAGAGCCGCCGCACCTCGGCCAGCGCGCCTATCCGCTGCTGCACATGCTGGAAGAATCGCTGGTCGAACAATCCAGCGTGCTCTGGGGCGTCTGAGCTTCGGACGCAGGCCAAAAAAATGCCCGGCCGCCAAACGGGGCGGTCCGGGCATCCGGCCACAGCGGGCCGGGAGCGGGGGAGGGGGGGCTGGCGCGCTGGCCGGTATCTCGTCCGACTGCTTTCGCTTTATTGGTCGTGAAGCATGTCGGACAACTCGTCCGCGTGTTCTTCCTCCACGGCCAGAATCTGTTCCAGCACGCGCCGCGTGGTGGGGTCTCGATCCCCGATGTAGCGGATCATCTCCAGGTAGCTGTCGATCGCGATCCGTTCGGCCACCAGGTTTTCCTTGATCATGTCGACCAGGCTGTCGGCTTCCACGTACTCGGAATGGCTTCGCGTGGACAGCCCTTCGGGGTTGAAGTTGGGCTCGCCGCCCAGTTGCACGATGCGGGCGGCGATGCTGTCGGCGTGGGCCTGTTCCTCGTTGGCGTGCACCAGGAATTCTGCTGCGATCGGTTCTGCGTTGATGCCCTTGGCCATGAAATGATGGCGCCGGTAGCGCAGCACGCAGATCAACTCGGTCGCCAGCGCCTCGTTCAGCAGCCGTAACACGGTCTCCCGATCGGCTTTGTAATCTTCGGTCACCGCACCTTCCTGGATGTGCTTGCGAGCACGTTCGCGCAAAGTCTTGATGTCGGTGAGAAAGCCGCTTTCCGAGGGGGCGGCGACGTTGGTCAGACTCATGGGGTTGCTCCTGCGGTGATGGGCGGAGAGGGTTATTCGCTTCCGTCGCGACGGCCGCTGCCGGCCAGTGCCACGACCAAGCCGATCGCCGCGCCAATGGCCACGGCCACGCCAACCGCCCTGAACGGCGCCGCTGTGATGGTTTCTTCCGTGCGGCCAAGTGCCCAGTCCATGCGTTCGCGGGCCTGGTGGGCACGCTCGTTGGCGGCGCGGCGCAGCTGGTCGGCACGCGCCTGAAGCGTACGGCTTGCGCGATCGGCTTCGGCGCTGCCTTCGTCCGTCAACGTATGGATGGCGTCCTCAAGCGAGCGCAGCAGGCTTTGAACGTCTTCCACGGCGGGGCGGGAGGCGCTGCGGGCGTGGTCGACGGCGTCGCTGGCGCTGTCCATGGCGCGGCGCGCGCGGTCGTTGACTTCATCTATCCGACTGCGGACGCGATGGTTGGCAAAAAGTGACATGGGGAGGCTCCTCGTCGTGGCGCCGCAGGGCGGCACACACCTGCGGTGCGGTTGTCTTGAGTGCGATTCGGCTTGTGCAAAAGCGGGCCACGTGACCCAAAACAGCTAGCAAGACACGGGCCGCGCTTCCGCGCTGGATTGGCCGCGCTAATCGACGGCCTTGAAGACCGTGACGCCCAACACCAGAAACAGCACGAACAGCACCACGAAGATGAAGAACAGGACCTTGGCGATACTTGCCGCACCTGCGGCAATGCCGGTAAAGCCCAGCACGCCTGCCACCAGGGAGATGATGGCGAAGATGAGTGCCCATTTGAGCATGTTGTCGTCTCCGGTTCGGATGGATGGGATGCAGGGCACCGCCCTGCGGCGTATCCCCACGCACATCGCGTGCCTGACCGGGGTGCGCCCCAAGTGTCGCCCGGGGCGCCCACGCGGTATCATCCGAATTGCTAAAAAAATCACAAACGCAACGCACGCCGCGTCGGGCGGTTTGACGTTTCCTATGGGTCTGCATGCCATGCGGTCATCCTTGCGCTCCACTCTGCTGCTCGCCGGCGGCATTCTGCTGACGCTCGGGGTGCTGATTGCCTCAGAGACGGGCAACATCCGCCTGAGCCAGGGCTATCGGCAGGTGATTCAGTCGCAGCAGGCTGAAACCGCCATCAACGAACTGCTGGCCGAACTGGTGAATGCCGAGGCCGGGCAACGCGGGTTCTTGCTCACGGGCAAGGACGAATACCTCGATCCGTACAACAAGGCCATCCCGCACATCCACGCGTTGATGGCGGAAATTCGCGATCACTACGCCAACGATCCGGACGCGCTCAAGCTGTTCTCGGAGACAGCGCTTCAGGTGAGCCGCAAGCTCACCGAGATGGAACTCACGCTCATCTATGGCAAGCGTGATCTGGAAGTGGCGCTCGATCTCGTGCGCACCGATTTCGGCAAGGCATCGATGGAAGCGGTGCGACAGGGGCTGGATCGACTGCGTCAGCGTGAGATCGCCACCGTGGCGCGCAGTCTTGAACACGCCGAGCGCGACCTGGCGCTCTCGCGCTACGGCATTGCGCTCATCACGGCGGTCAACATCATCCTGCTGGTGGTATTGGGCATGCAGCACGCCAAGCGCCTTGCCGTGACGGAGCGCGAGCGCGACATGGCCGAAGAGGAAAGCCAGAAACTCGACCGCATGGTGCGTGAGCGTACACGACAGTTGAGTGACCTCGCCGCGCACTTGCAGCGCGTAACCGAAGACGAGAAGACGCGCCTGGCGCGCGAGTTGCACGACGAGTTGGGCGCCATCCTCACCGCCACCAAGATGGACCTCCACTGGCTGCGCTCACGCGTGCACAGCAGCGAGCCGGCCGTGAGTGAAAAGATTACCCGCGTGATGGCCCACGTCGATCAGGGCATCCAGATCAAGCGCCGCCTGATCGAAGACCTTCGCCCGACCATCTTGCTGAACCTGGGGCTGGTGGAAGCGCTCTCGCAATTGACCGAGGACGTCGGTACGCGCAATGGCTGGCATACGGAAGTGAGCCTGCCCGACGATATGCCCAAGCTGACCGACGATGCGGCCATCGCGCTGTATCGGATCGTGCAGGAATCGCTGACCAACGCATCGAAATACGCGCATGCGACCACGGTGTCGGTGGCGCTCGATGTGGGTGAAGAGGGCGTGCGCTTGCGCGTGCGCGACAACGGCCGAGGTTTCCCTGCCGATATCGAGCGCCGCCGCATGGTTGGCCATCACGGCCTGCTGGGGATGGAGCAGCGTGCCATTGCGCTGGGTGGCACGCTCGTCATCGATTCCATGCCGGGCGGAGGCGTGACGATCATCGTCGAGCTACCTCCCAGCGATGCCGTCTTCGACCGGAGTGCGGCCAACGAACCGTCGGGCATGCAGGCGCTGACTGGCGGGATTGCGCCCGCGCCGGGTCACGGCGGCGCAACGGTGTAGGTCGCTCGCCAGGTGCTGCCCAAACAAAAAGCCCCATCGCGGGGCTTGTTGTTTTTGATGCCGGATTGGCTGACGCGGGCGTTACATCTTCTGCTTGACGTTGTCGGCCGAGTTCTCCAGCTTCTGACCACCGGTCTGGATGTCTTTGCCGGCGCCGGCCATGGTGTTGCAGCCAGCCAGGAACATACACGTCAGTGCAAGTGCGGCACACAAGGTCTTCATCGAACGCTCCTTGGGGTGAGAAATGACGTTGGGCGCGCAGCGCGGCGGTATTTGCGGCGCGCGCGAACAATCTCAGGGGTGAAAATGCTGCGCGGGCTGCGGGCGGGGGCGGCCCACGCCGGCGCGCTCTTCGATGACCTCGAACACCTTGTCGAGCTCGAGCGACTTGTCGAAGAAATAGTTGGCGCCAGCTTCAAAGCAGCGCTGCCGGTAGGTCGGCACTTGCGCGTGGTTGGTATAGACGATACGCACGCTGGGTGATGCCTGATCACGCAAGGTTTGAAGGACCTTGAACCCGTTGCCCTGCCGCAATTGCAGGTCAACGATCACGACGTCGTAGTTGCCTTGCCCGAGGAGGCGCAGCGCCAAATCTTCGGTGTCTGCCCATTCGACCGTCGCCACGAAGGCGGAGGCCTTGAGGTATTCCAACACCATGCCACGAAGCACAGGGGAGTCCTCGATCAGGAGGACACGCAGGCCACGGGCGGAGAGGGTGACGGCTTGATCCAGCATGGGTTGATGTTAGCCAGCGGGTTGCCGAGGTGGTATCAGGCGTTGTCCTACATGCCAGTTGGGTTTGCGGCGCGCCAAGGGGTTTTGGCACCCCACCGCATGCTACTCAACCAGGCCGTTCTTGATGGCGTAATACGTCAGATCGGCATTGGATTTCATGCCCATCTTTTCCAGAATCCGCGTGCGGTACGTGCTGACCGTCTTGACGCTCAGGAACAACTCTTCCGCGATGACCGATACCGATTGCCCGCGCGCCAGCTTGCAGAAGATCTGGAATTCGCGCTTGGACAGCGTCTGGTGCAGCGGCTGGTCGGTCGGTTTTTCCAGGCCGCCAATCAGCAGTTCGGCCACGGTCGGGCTGACGTAGCGACGGCCTTGCGACACGGTGCGGATGGCCTTGACCAGCTCGTCCGGCGCGCTTTCCTTGGTCAGATAGCCCGAGGCACCTGCGCGGATGAGATTAATGGCGTACTGGTCTTCCGGGAAGGTCGACAGGATCAGCACCGGCAGATCCGGATGGCGCTGGCGAGCCAGCTTGAGGGTGTCTATGCCGTTGCGATCGGGCATGGAAATGTCGAGCACCACGACGTCAAAGGCCCCGGTGCGGAGTTGCTCCATCACCTCTTCCCCGCTGGCCGCTTCCCCCGCGACTTCGATGTCCCGCTCTTCGGACAGAAACTGTCGAAGGCCGGCGCGGACGATCTCGTGGTCGTCCGCAATCAGGACGCGAATCATGCTGCTCCTTATGAGCGCGCTGGGCGGATTGCCCGACTCCGTGCGCTGCGCTTGTTGGTTCGATACGACAGCAATTGTATCGGACTGTTGCGCCAAAACGGGGCCCCTCTTGCTGGCGGTTTGAGAAGGCGTTGTCTGCGTTTCCATAAGAGACCTCGGGAATGTGCATGAATCGCAACATGTCGATGCCTCCCAACCAGCAATCGGCGTGCCTGAGCGCGTGCGGCCAAAGAAAACGGGGCGGAAGAGTTCCGCCCCGAGGGTAGCCGGAATTGCCGGGCGGCCCCGGCTTTTCCGCGCAGTGACGTGTTACTTCGTCTGGGTCGTGGCGGCGGCGTTCGCGCCTGCGTCGGCGCTCAGGCCGGCGCCGGTGTCAGCCTTTGCGGCCTTGCCCGACTTCTCGGCCGACTTTTCCGTCTTGCTGACCGACTTGCCGACCTTGTCTGCGGTCTTGTCGACGCCGGCTTCCGTCTTCGCCTTGTGCTCGTGCGCGGCCTTGGCGCCGTGCTCAGCCTTGGTGTTCAGTTGGCTCTTGGCGGACTCGGTGTCCAGCTTGGCGCCGCCGTCCGACTTCGCATCGGCCTTCAGGCCCACGCCGGCATTGCCTTGCGCGGGCGCCACGGCCGCAGTGCCGTTGCTTTGCAGCGATGCGCCGGCCGACGGGGTTTGTGCGTTGGCGTAGGCCGAAGCAGCAGCAATAGCGATGGCGGACAGGGAGATCAGCAGCTTGTTCATGGAGAGACTCCTTTCATTCTGAACTGCCACGCGAGGAATTCGTCGCGGCATCACTCCGTGTGTGTTGAGTGAATGCGTTCAGTCTATGGAGTCGTGCCGGTTACGACTGTTAGGGGGTGTAAGCCTTTGTAATGTAAGGAACGCCCCTCTTGAAACCCCAGCAAAGCCAATGTTTGCAAGGGTTTGCGGACGTAAGACACGGTGTGGATCACGCCATGTCTTAAACGTCTTGTCACAGAATCAGAGATTCGGGGCGAGGGCGCGCTCCACAAAGGCGCGGTCTTCGCCGCTGCGGGCGATCATGTCGTCCACCTGATCCTGGCCGATCTTGCCGAGCGTGAAGTACGTGCTGGCCGGATGCGACAGGTAAAAGCCCGAGACGGACGCGGCGGGCGTCATCGCCAGCGCTTCGGTCAGGTCCATGCCGATCTCCTGCGCGTCGAGCACGCGGAACATGTCGCGCTTGACGGTGTGCTCCGGGCAGGCCGGGTAGCCGGGCGCGGGGCGGATGCCCTTGTATTCCTCGCGGATGAGCGCATCGTTGTCGAGCGTCTCATCCGGTGCGTAGCCCCACAAGTCGCGACGCACGCGGGCGTGCAGGCACTCGGCAAAGGCTTCGGCAAAGCGGTCGGCCAGCGCCTTGAGCATGATCGCGCTGTAGTCGTCGTTGTCGGCTTCGAACTGCTTCTCGCGCTTTTCCACCCCGATGCCGCCCGTTACGGCAAACAGGCCGATGTAGTCGGCAATGCCGGTGTCCTTGGGCGCGATGAAATCCGCCAGGCAGCGGTTCGGGCGCATCACGCCATCGATGATCGGGCGCTCGCTCTGCTGGCGGATGTTGCGCCAGGTGAGCGCGACTTCCGAGCGCGATTCGTCGGTGTAAATCTCGATGTCGTCGTCGTTGACGGTGTTGGCCGGCAGCAGCGCGATCACGCCATTGGCCGTCAGCCAGCGCCCGGCGATCAGGCGCGCGAGCATGCTCTTGCCGTCGGAGAACACCTTGCGGGCCGATTCGCCGACGATCTCGTCGTTGAGGATGTCCGGGAATTTGCCGGCCAGGTCCCACGTCTGGAAGAACGGGCCCCAGTCGATGTACTGCGCGAGTTCGTTCAGATCGTAGTTGCGGAACACGCGGCGGCCGATGAACTTCGGCTTGGGCGGCGTGTAGTTGCTCCAGTCGATCTTCGTCTTGTTAGCGCGCGCGGCGGCCAGCGACACCATCGGCGTGGCCTTCTTGTTGGCGTGCTGCGTGCGGATGCGGTCGTAGTCGGCGTGCAGTTCTTCGACGTAGCGCGCGGCGCCTTCGTCGGACAGCAGGCTCGACGCCACGCTCACTGAGCGCGAGGCGTCCGGCACGTAAACCACCGGCCCTTCGTAATTCGGGGCGATCTTCACGGCGGTATGCACGCGGCTCGTCGTCGCGCCACCGATCAGCAGCGGGATTTTCTTCACGCGGAAGTACTCGTCGCGCTGCATTTCCGACGCCACGTAGGCCATTTCTTCGAGCGACGGCGTAATCAGGCCCGACAGGCCGATGATGTCCGCGCCTTCCACCTTCGCCTTGGCCAGGATGTCGTTGCACGGGACCATCACGCCCATGTTCACGACTTCGAAGTTGTTGCACTGGAGCACGACGGTGACGATGTTCTTGCCGATGTCGTGCACGTCGCCCTTGACCGTGGCGATGACGATCTTGCCGCGCGAGCGCACGTCGCCGCCGGCCGCGGCAATCTTGCGCTTCTCTTCTTCGATGAACGGAATCAGGTGGGCCACCGCCTGCTTCATCACGCGGGCGGATTTCACCACCTGCGGCAGGAACATCTTCCCGGCGCCGAAGAGGTCACCGACGATGTTCATGCCGTCCATCAGCGGGCCTTCGATGACCTGGATCGGGCGGCCGCCGGCGGCAAAGATCTTCTGGCGGACTTCTTCAGTGTCTTCGACCACGTAGTCGGTGATGCCGTGCACGAGCGCGTGGGCCAGCCGCTTTTCCACGGGCTCCTGGCGCCAGGCGAGGTTTTCTTCGCGCTTTGTGCCGCCGCCCTTGTAGCGGTCTGCAATTTCCAGCAGGCGGTCGGTGGCGTCGGGGCGGCGGTTTAGCACCACGTCTTCCACGCGCTCGCGCAGCTCGGGGTCGAGGTTCTCGTACACGCCAAGCTGCCCGGCGTTGACGATGCCCATGTCCATGCCCGCCTGAATCGCGTAGTACAGGAACACGGTATGGATCGCCTCGCGCACCACGTCGTTGCCGCGGAACGAGAACGACACGTTCGACACGCCACCGCTCACCTTCGCGTACGGCAGGTTCTGCTTGATCCAGCGCGTGGCTTCGATGAAGTCCACGGCATAGTTGTTGTGCTCTTCGATCCCAGTGGCCACCGCAAAGATGTTCGGGTCGAAGATGATGTCTTCGGGCGCGAAGCCGACCTTGTTGACCAGGAAGTCGTAGCTGCGCTTGCAGATCTCGGTCTTGCGGGCAAACGTGTCGGCCTGGCCTTGCTCGTCAAACGCCATCACCACGGCGGCCGCGCCGTAGCGCTTGATGAGCTTGGCATGGTGCGCAAACTGTTCTTCACCCTCCTTGAGCGAGATCGAGTTGACGATCGCCTTGCCCTGCACGCACTTCAGGCCTGCCTCGATCACCTCCCACTTGGACGAGTCGATCATGATCGGCACCCGCGCGATGTCGGGCTCCGAGGCGATCAGATTCAGGAAGCGCACCATCGCCGCCTGGGAATCGAGCATCGCCTCGTCCATGTTGATGTCGATGACCTGCGCGCCGTTTTCGACCTGCTGGCGCGCCACGGCCAGCGCCTCGTCGAACTGGCTGTTCAGGATCATGCGCGCGAACGCCTTGGACCCGGTGACGTTGGTGCGCTCGCCGACGTTGACGAACAGCGTGCTCTCGCCGATGTTGAACGGCTCGAGGCCGGAAAGGCGCATGGGGTGGTCGGTCATGATCGTTTGATGCGAATGGGGACGGCGGTGTACGGGCGTGGGGCCTGTGCTCAGGCGGCTTCTTGGTATTGGCCGGGCCAAGCGCGCGGTTTGCGATTCGCCACGCGCTCGGCAATCGCCTTGATGTGCTCCGGCGTGGTGCCGCAGCAACCGCCCACCAGATTCACCAGGCCGGCCGAGGCAAACTCGTCGACCAGGCTGGAAGTAACGTCAGGCGTTTCATCGAAACCCGTGTCGCTCATCGGGTTGGGCAGGCCGGCATTCGGGTAGCATGAGACGGCCGTATCGCAGATCTTCGCCAGTTCGGCAATGTACGGACGCATCAACGCCGCACCCAGCGCGCAGTTCAGGCCGAAGGTGATCGGCTTGGCGTGGCGCAGGCTGTTCCAGAAGGCTTCGACGGTTTGGCCAGAGAGGATGCGGCCCGAGGCGTCGGTGACGGTGCCGGAGATCATCACGGGCACGCGCTCGCCGGTGTCTTCGAAAAGCTGATCGATGGCGAACAGCGCCGCCTTGGCGTTGAGCGTGTCGAAGATGGTCTCGACCAGGAACACGTCCGCGCCGCCTTCGAGCAGCGCCTTACCCTGCTCGTAATACGCATCGCGCAGTTGGTCGAAGCTGACGTTGCGGGCGCCCGGGTCGTTCACGTCGGGCGAGATGCTCGCGGTCTTTGGCGTCGGCCCAAAGGCGCCGGCGACGAAGCGCGGCTTGTCGGGCGTGCTGTATTTGTCGCAGGCCTCGCGTGCGAGGCGGGCGGCCACGACGTTCATCTCGTAAGCCAGCTCCGCCATCTTGTAGTCTTCCTGCGCGATGGTCGTCGCACCGAAGGTGTTGGTTTCGATCAGGTCGGCGCCAGCCGCGAGATACTGCTCGTGGATTTCACGGATGACGTCGGGGCGGGTGAGCAGCAACAGCTCGTTGTTGCCCTTTACATCGATCGGATGGTCGGCAAATCGCTCGCCACGGTACTGCGCCTCATTCAGCTTGTAGCGCTGGATCATGGTGCCCATTGCGCCGTCCAGGATCAGGATGCGCTCGCGCAGCAGCGCGGGCAGGTTGGCGGCACGGGTGTAGGGCAGGGGCGCGGTCATGGGGTGGGACTCCGGGGTGCGGCGGCCGGTCGAATATTCAGAATTTGCGGCCAAAGCGGAATTTTACCAGTCGCATCAATGACTTGCCGCCGTTGCGGGCAATCGCGCTTCTATAATCGACATCACGCCAATTGCTCTGCTCTGACGCCCGCCATGCAACTGCTCGACCCCACAGACGCCCAGGCGTTCCTGCAGCGTACGCCTGCCGCCCTCTTTATCGACTGCCGCAGCGAGATGGAACACCTTTTCGTGGGGCATCCGGCCGGCGCGCACCACGTCTCCTGGAATGACGGCCCGCACTGGGAAGTGAACCCGGAGTTCGTGCCGACCGTACGCAAATTGACCGGCCACGGCATCGAGCGGCCGATCGTGCTGATCTGCCGGAGCGGCAATCGCTCCGCGGCCGCTGCGCACGCGCTGGAAGAAGCCGGGTTCCGCGATGTCTACGTCGTGCGCCACGGCTTCGAAGGCGATTTGGACGGCACGCGCCATCGCAACACCCTCAATGGCTGGCGTCATGCCGGTCTCCCGTGGGAGCAGTGCTAGAGAGAAACTATCGGCCCGATAGTCGGTCGGCAAATGAATAACGCCCGGCAGCGCCAAGCTCCGGGCGTTTTTTCATGGTTGTTCCAGCGGGCAGTCTGACCCGCGAAGTGCCTCAGTGCATCGTGACCGGCTGCGTCATCACCGTGTCGAATTTGCCCAGGAAATCATCGACTTCTTCAACGGTCGGTTCGCTGGCGATGAGCTTCTTCACGTCTTCGCGGAAATGCTCGGCCAACTCGCCGCCAAGGAAGATTTCACGTTTGAGGTTCTTGTCGACGATCTCGTAGCCGCCCGCGGCAAGCATGGCGTGTTGGCCGTCTACACCGAACTCGACAACACAGTAGTTGTCGCTGTTGTAGATCATCTGCATGGTGCACCTCCGAGGCGTCAATCGTCTTGCTGTTGTGGGGACTGCTCTACTGCTGCACCGGGTAGATGGGGCCCACCATGATGACTTCAAGGGCCGATCAACTCCCGCCTCATGATCGTGCTGCCCCATCTGTTCCTTGGGCTTCATGATCGGTCACAAAGTTCGCAAACGCGAGGCGAAATGTGTGACGTGCGTTGGGATCGCGTAACAATATCTTTCCGGGCCTGCCCCGAAAGGAGCAAACGGGCTTCCGCCATTCGGCCAGTGGACAACGGGCGGTGTGCGGGGCGCTTGCAACTATCGGCAAGGCAAGCAGGCCTCATGGCGTGTCACCCTGGCTCTCGCATCCCGCGTGCCCGAGGAACTCATCCAGATCGGCGAGAAAGGCCTCCTCCTGTTCGATAGGGGCCAGGTGCGCCGCATGCGGAATCACTTTCAAACGGGCGTCGGGAATGTGCGAGGCGATTTCGCGCGCTGTTTCTACAGGCGCGCCGGTGTCTTGCTGGCCGGTCATGACAAGCGTCGGGCAGGCGATGCGCGCCAGCGCGCTGCGTGTGTCGAGCGCCTTGATGGCCAGGCACGCACCGACATAGCCGTGGGGCGGCGTGGCGCGCAGCAATGCACGAATCCGTTCGACAACATCGGGATGCGCTTCCCGGAACGGCGTAGTCAGCCAGCGCTGCATCGTGGGTTCCACGATGCCGCTCATGCCGTGTGCTTCGACCTGGCCAATGCGTTCATCCCACATTGGGTGCGCCGATATGGGCGTGTGGCACACGGTGTCGCACAGGGTGAGCGACAGCAGCCGCTGCGCGTGCCGTACGCCCAGAACCTGCCCGACCATGCCGCCCATCGACAGGCCCACGAAATGCACCTGTCCGATCGATAGCGCATCGAGCAGGCCGGCGACATCGTCCGCCATCTGGAACAGCGTGTAGGGGCCATGTGGGGCACTGGTCTGGCCGTGGCCGCGTGCGTCGTAGCGGAGGACCCGATAGCGGCCTGCCAGGCGTTGGGCGGTGTTGTCCCACAACCGGTGGTCGACGCCCAGCGCGTGCGCGAGCACCACCCAGGGGCCGTCCGTGCCGTCGGTGCGGTAGTGGATGTCGATGTCGTTGGCGCGCACCGTGCCGGCGGCGGAGAGGGCGTTTGCGTCCATGTCAGCCTCCTTCCTGGGACTGATAGACCAGATCGAACTGCATGCCGTTGGGCTCGGTCTGGCGCAGGCGTACCGGCAGCCAGCCGCGATCGGGGGACAGCCAGATCTCTACACGCCGTTTGTCATCCGCGCGGCGCGGCAGCCGTATGAAGTGCTGCGCACGAATCGTGCCGTTCGGCGTGTCGATAGTGTCCTCGCCGATGTGCTGGACGCGGGCGATTTCCACGCTATCGGTATCGGCGATCGGAAATTCCAGCGTGAGACCGGGACTGGCGATGCGCTCGGGGCCGCCGCGGGCCAATCCCGTCAATTGCAGAAAGACGCTGAAGCGGTCTTGTGTGCCCTCCGGCAACGGAAGCACGGCCGGCGTTCGTGTAAAAGTGACTGTGGATGCGCTCTGCACGCCCGACGCGGGTGCCGATTCGGTCGCGTAGTGGAACGTGGTGACGTCGGGCTGCCTGCGGCCGCGCACTTCTTCATAGCGTGTAGGAGTCAGGCCATAGTCGCCGACGGTGCCCGCGCTGCGAAAGGCCAGTGTGCCGAAGAACAACGGCAACGGAATTTCCACGGCGAGCGTGTAAGTTTTGCCGTCGGTGGCCCAGCGGATCACACCGTCTTCGTTGCGCACGCCGTTGACGTAAGTGGCGTATCGCAGCGTGGCCGAGGGTGGCAGCGAAAAGCCCTCGCCGGACGGTGCTGGGGGGCCACCCGGGCCGTCGCCGCTGAGATCTCTGGCCATGCCGGTATCGCCGGAGGCTTGTGCGCCAGCGCTGGTGAACTCGGACGGGTCCATGCTTGCGAGGTCGGGCGCCGGCGCAGGTGTCGGCGCCGGCGCGGGTGCGGCCGGATGGGGCACATGCGGTACAGCCGGCCGTGGCGTGGGCGTGGCCGGGGGCGGGGGCGGCTGTACAGGCTCAGGGAGCAGCAACAGCGCGGGGATGATCTGTTCCGGCGCGGGCGGCCACGTCACCTGACGACTGCGCGCAACCCACACGACCGCAACGACATGCAGCACAAGCACGGCCAACAGCACCACCCCGAGACGGCCAAGCCGATGGAAGCGACGCCTGCGGGGTTGCACGGGGTCGCTACTCAGTTCGTCAGGATTGCGGGGCGGTGGGAGCAACGTATCCAAGATCGGCGGAAAGCTGTTGTGCGGCCAGCCGCAAGCGCCGCTCCAGCGGGCTGCTCCAGCTGGTGTCGAAGGTGCTTTGTGCGCCCAAGGCGATCAGCACCAGACACAATTGGCCGTTGGCGTCGAACACCGGCAGCGACATCGCGTTGATGCCGGGCAGCACGCCACCGTGGATGCGCGAGGCGCCGTGCTGGCGCACGTCTGCGCAGATGGCGTCGTAGGCTTCGAGTGTTCGCGGCAGCTCGGGGTTCTCGGAGTCGGCGGACTCACCCTTGGCCGCAATGCGATCGAGTTCGCGCTGGATGAACGAGCGCGTCTGCGCGCGCGGCAAGTACGCGCCGAACACGCGGCCGGTTGCCGAGTTCAGCATCGGCATCACGTCGCCCAGGCGCAGGCTGACCGTTACCGGATGGCTGGCTTCTTCCCAATGGACGATGGCCGGGCCCTGATTGCCCCAAACGGCCAGGCCGATGGTGTGATCGATCTCGTCGCGCAGCGCGGCGGCGGCGGGCCGGGCGCGGCGCATCGGATCTTGCCGGTTCAGGCTCAAGAGCCCCATTTCCAGCGCGAAAGGCCCGAGGTCGTAACGGCCTTCAGGCGTTTGCGTGACCAGCCCCAGCCGCGCAAAGCTCACCAGGTAACGGTGCGCCTTGGCGGGGTTCATGGGCGCGGCACGAGCGAGGTCGCGCAGCATCATCGGGCCGTTGGTGTGCGTGAGCACTTCCAGCAACCGGAAGCCGACTTCGATGGACTGGATACCCGAGCGTGCGGGCGCATCCAATTCACTATCGGCATCGGGCTCCAGATCGAGATCGGCGTCGGCGGGCAGCGGTGGCATGGTCAGGGGCGATGGATCGGTTCGGGCCAGTTTAGCCGATGCTCGGTGTACCATCCGCGAAGCCTTTTTTCATACAACGCACATGAAACTCGCCACCCTCAAGGATGGCTCGCGCGACGGCCAACTGGCCGTGGTCTCGCGCGACCTGAAGACCGCTCACTTCGCCACGCACATCGCCGGTACGCTGCAGCGCGCGCTGGACGACTGGGCTTTCCACGCGCCGCAGTTGCAGGATCTGTATGACCAGCTCAACGCGGGCCGCGCACGCCACCCGTTTGCGTTCGACGCTGCCAACTGCATGGCCCCGCTGCCCCGAGCGTATCAGTGGGCCGACGGCTCGGCCTATGTGAACCACGTTGAACTGGTGCGCAAGGCGCGCGGTGCCGAGATGCCCCCCGAGTTCTGGACCGACCCGCTGATGTACCAGGGCGGGTCGGACGACCTGGCCGGCGCGCACGACCCGATCGTCTGCCGTAGCGAAGCGTTCGGCATCGATTTCGAAGCCGAGGTGGCCGTCATCACCGGCGACGTGCCGATGGGCACCGAGCCGGCCGCCGCTGCCGAGGGCATCCGCCTGATCGTGCTCGCCAACGATGTGTCGCTGCGCAATCTGATTCCCGCGGAGCTGGGCAAGGGTTTCGGCTTCTTTCAGAGCAAGCCGGCCACGTCGTTCTCGCCCGTGGCCGTCACGCCCGATGAATTGGGCGACGCCTGGCGCGAACGCAAGGTGCACCTGCCAATGACGGTGCGCTGGAACAACAAGAAAGTTGGCCAGCCCGAGTGCGGCACCGATATGGTGTTCGACTTCGGCCAGCTGATCGCGCATATCTGCAAGACGCGCAACGTGCGCGCGGGCAGCATCGTCGGCTCCGGCACGATTTCGAACGTGGACCGCAGCAAGGGGTACGCGTGCATTGCCGAGAAACGCATGCTGGAAACCCTCGAATCCGGGGCGCCCGTCACCGAATACATGCGCTACGGCGACACCGTGAAGATCGAGATGTTCGACGCCAACGGCGTGTCGATTTTCGGGGCGATCGACCAGGAAGTGGTTGCGCCGGGCACGCAGGCGTAAGGCTTTGCCTTACGCGGATTCGGGCGCCGTCCGCGGACGGCGCCCCCGTTTTGGCGCAGCGGCACCAGCCGTCAGGGCCTGCCCGTGATACCCCAGGCGCAGCGACAGCGTCCGCCCGGCCTCGCGCAACAGCCGCGCGGCGGGCCCTTCCAGGCTCGAATCAAACACGCTGGACAAGCCCAGCGCCGTGATCGCCCCGGCCAGCTTGCCCTGGGAATCGAGCACCGGCACGGCCACTGAATCGATGCCGTGCACCAATGTCCCGCCGATGCGCGCGACGCCCTCCTGCCGCACCGCCTGCCAGCGCGCGCGGCAGTTCAGCCAGTCGGTCAGACCCGCCTTGCCGGCGCCGGGGCCGCGCAGCTCGCGGTCGATGAGCGAGACGATCTGGATTTCAGGCACCCACGCCGCGCACGCCTGGCCCGTCGCTGAATTCAGCAGGGGCATGACCGAGCCCACCCGCACATTGACCGCCACCGGCCGGCCGCTGTCTTCCCAGCGCACGATGACGGGCCCGCGCGCGGTCCAGATCGACAGAAACACGCTTTCGTTCAGCCGTTCGGCCAGCTTAGGCAGCAGGTTGCTGCCTTCGCGCACGAAATCCACGTCGGACAGCGCTGACAGCCCCACCTGCAAGGCCTGTGTGCCGAGCCGATAACGGGCCGAGGCTGGATCCTGCTCGACAAAACCCATGCGTTCCAGCGACACCAGATAACGGTGCACTTTCGCGCGCGGCATGCCTAGCTGGCGGCCCAGTTCTGAGACGGCGTGTGCGCCACCGGCATGCGCCATCGCCGAAAGCACGCTCAGCGCGATCTCGGCGGACTGGATGCCCGCGCTGGTGCGTTCAGGTGCGGCGTCTTCTGCGGGCAGTTCGTCGGGCGATGTGTCCGGCGGCAGGGGAGCGTCGATGGGCATCTTGATGTCTCGAGTGTCGCTTTATAAGATACGCGTTACGTAAAAAGATACAACCGGCGCGGTGGCCCTGCGCGCTGGAAAGACCTCGAAACCCCGGGAGACGCCATGAAGCTGTCGATCTTTTCCGTCCAGGACCACTACCCCGACCGGCCCCGCAGTCTGCCGCAACTCTACGCAGACGTCATCGCCCAGGCGCGCCTCGCCGAAGCGCTCGGCTACGACACCTTCTGGGTGGCCGAGCATCACTTTCACGAGTACGGCGCCGTTCCCAACCCAGCGGTCTTTCTCTCCCATCTGGCCGCGCAGACGCAACGCCTGCGGCTGGGCACGGCCATCTCGATCCTCACGTTCCATCATCCGGCCACGGTGGCCGAGAACTACGCGATGGTCGATGCGCTCTCGGGCGGGCGGCTGTCGCTGGGCGTGGGCTCCGGCTACCTCAAGCACGAGTTCGAAGGCTACGACGTCGATCCCGCCGTCAAGCGCGAGCGCTTTGATGAAGCGCTGATGCTCGTCGAGCGCTTGCTTGCAGGTGAGCGTGTGCACCACGCGGGTCAGTTCCACACGCTGCGCGACGTGCGCCTCAACGTGCTGCCGGTGCAGGCCCGCGTGCCGATCCACGTGGCGATCCTGCGGCGCGAGGCGGCGTATCACATTGGCCGGCAGGGGCGACGCATGCTGTTCGTGCCGTATGCGTCGGTCGACAGCTTCAATGACATCCGCGCGTTGATGGACGACTACCGGCGCGGCCTGGCCGAAGCAGGCATTGCCGACACGCGTGGCATGGCGGCCGTCGCGCTGCACACGCATGTGAGCCCGACCGAAGCCGCCGTGCGTGCAACGGCCGCCGACGCGTTCGACCTGTACGTTGCAACGCGTCTCTACGCGCGCCGCCAGACGTACGACGATGTGCTCCTCAGCGGCCTGTCGTTGTTCGGCACGCCCGATGCGGTGGCCGGGAAGCTCGCGCGGCTGTCCGACATGGGCGTCGACCACGTGATGGCGCTGCATAACTTTGGTCTGATGCCGCAATCCGCGGTGCTTGAATCGATGCGCGCGCTGGTCGAGGATGCGCTGCCCCGCGCCGGCATCACGGCGCTGGCTGCCTGAACCTGTCCAGCCTGGGCGACTCCGCATCGCCAAACCGCGGCAAAACCGCTACGCTCTTTGCCAAACCACGTGAGGAGACCCCCAATGCAGCGACCGAAGTGGCGGCACGCAGGCGTACTGGCTGGTCTGGCTTTGCTGTCGTCCGCCGCACTGGCGGACATCCGCGTCGGGGTCACGGTGTCGGCCACCGGGCCGCAGGCCTCGCTGGGGCAGCCCGAGAAGAACGCAACCACGCTGTGGCCAAGCGAGATTGGCGGCGAAAAGGTCGACGTGATCGTGCTTGACGATGCCTCGGACACCACGCGCGCCGTTACCAACACGCGCAAGCTGATGAGCGAGTCGAACGTTGACGTCATCGTTGGCTCTTCCACGACGCCGAATACGCTGGCGATGATCGACGCGGCGGCCGAGGGCAAGACGCCCGTGATTTCGCTGGCCTCATCCGCCCGGTTGATCGAGCCGATGGATGCCAAGCGGCGCTGGATCTTCAAGACGCCGCATTCGGACTCGCACATGGCGTCGCTGATTGCTGAGCACGCCGCAGCGCACGGCGTGAAGACCATTGCTTACATCGGCTTTGCAAATGCACTGGGCGAGGCCTTCCTGACGGAGGTGCAGCGCTTTGCCGATCTCAAGCACATCCGCGTCACCGATACCGAGCGTTTTTCGCCCACGGACAACAGCGTGACGGCGCAAGTCCTGCATCTGCTGGCCAACAAGCCCGACGCGGTGGTGATTGGCGGCTCCGGAACGCCGGCCGCGCTGCCGGCTCGCGCGCTGGCCGAGCGGGGCTACACCGGCAAGATCTACTTCAATCACGGCGTTTCCAACAACGATTTCGTCAGGCTATGCGGCAAGGACTGCGAAGCCGCCTACGTGCCGACCGGCCCCGTGATGGTCGCCGCCGAACTGGCTGATACCCACCCAGCCAAGAAGCAGGCGCTGGATTTTGCGCGCCGCTACGAGGCCGCCTTCGGCAAGGGCAGCGTGTCGATCTTCGCGGCCTACACCGGCGACATCGGCTTGCTGTTGCAGCGTGCGGTGCCGGTGGCGCTCAAGCGCGCCAAGCCTGGCACGCCGGCCTTTCGCGAGGCGCTGCGCGACGCACTGGAGCAGGTGCGCGATCTGCCTACCAGCACCGGCGTGGTGAACATGAGCCCACAAGACCACGTTGGCCTGGACCAGCGTGCCCGCGTCATGGCGCAGATCCGCCGTGGCCAATGGCACCTGGCCGATACCGCGAAGTGACGAGGGCGCACATCCCGCGTTGCATGCGCGATCTCATCCGCTATGCTTAATTCATTACCTCGGACGCCATGACCTCGCTCGCTCCCCGTTTTGCCCGCTACCAGGCGCTGACGCTCGTCCAGCACGGCCCCATCCTCGAAATCGTGATGGGTGCGGCGCAGTCGGCCAACCGCAAATTGTCCACGGCCGATGCCGGGCTGCACCGTGAGCTGGCGGAAATTTGGCGCGATGTTTCCGCCGAGCCCTCCGTGCGCGTCGCGCTCATCCGCGGTGAGGGCAAGGGCTTTTCGGCTGGCGGCGATCTGCACCTCGTCGAGCAGATGGCCGACGACTTCGAGGTGCGCACGCGCGTCTGGCACGAGGCACGCGACCTCGTCTACAACGTCATCAACTGCGACAAGCCCATTGTCAGCGCCATGCACGGCCCGGCCGTGGGCGCAGGGCTGGTAGCCGGATTGCTGGCCGATATTTCCATCGCTGCCAAGGATGCCCGCATCGTCGACGGCCACACGCGCCTGGGCGTGGCGGCGGGCGACCACGCGGCCATCGTCTGGCCGCTGTTGTGCGGCATGGCCAAGGCCAAGTACTACTTGCTGCTATGCGAGTCCATGACCGGCGAAGAGGCCGAGCGCATTGGGCTGATTTCGCTGGCCGTGCCGGAATCGGAACTCGTCAACCGCGCATTCGAGGTCGCCGAGCGCCTGGCGGCGGGTTCGCAGACGGCCATCCGGTGGACCAAGTACGCGCTGAACAATTGGCTGCGTCTGGCGGGCCCGAGTTTTGATACGTCGCTGGCGCTTGAATTCATGGGCTTTGCGGGCCCCGACGTGCGCGAGGGCATTGCGAGCCTGCGCCAGAAGCGTCCGCCCACGTTTGATGGCGCCTGATTGAAGATGAAGACACGTATGCGCGCCCGCCCCCCGACCGATTTGTAGGAGACACCATGTTCACCCAGATGCCCAATTTCGCCGAAGGCGGTTTCGATTTCCTGCGCAAGCTGTGGGGCGGCGGCTTTGCCGGGATGGCCGGTGGCGGCATGCCCAACATGGCGAGCTTTGCCGCGCCGCCGATGGACCTTGAGGAAATCGACAAGCGTATCCACGACCTGCGCGCGGTGGAGAGTTGGCTGCAACTGAACGCCAGCCTCCTGCGTACGGCAATTCAGGGCCTGGAGGTGCAGCGCGCCACGTTGGTGGCCTTGCAGACGTTCGGCTCCGCACTGTCGCCCGAGGCCATGAAGTCTGCGTTCGACGGCCTGACGCCGAGCGCGTCGTCGTCTTCTTCGTCTTCCGGCGAGGAATCCAAACCTGTCTGGCCCCACACCGCCACCACAGCCAAGCCGGACGACGAACCGCCGCCCGAAGACGAGGACGAGGCGGAAGAAGACACGGACGACGATCAGGCCGAAGCCCGCGCCGAGGCTGCCCACGCTCAGGCACAGGCCGCTGCGCAGGCGCAAGCGGCCGCACGCGCCGCCGCGGCTGCGCTGGACCCCTCGCCGTGGTGGAACATGCTGCAGCAGCAGTTCAACCAGATCGCCAGCTCCGCAGCGGCCGCCATGCCGATGCCGCAGAACCTGATGCCGGGTTTCCCCGGAGGCTTCCCCGGGTCTGGCGGCGCCCCGGGCGCGGAAGGGCTCGATGCGGCGCCGGAAGACATCGAAGAGCCGACAGCGCCGGCCCAGCCCAAGCGCGCTGCCGCCAAGGCGACGCCGAAGCCGGCCGCCAAGGCGTCTGCAGGGCGCACAGCCAAGCCGGCCACCAAGAAGACTGCTGCCAAGAAAGCGCCGGCGAAATCTGCGCCGCGCAAGCCCACCAACGACACCCCCTGATCGATGTCGACGGACTGCACTGCACTCTTGATGATGGGCGGCGGTGCGCGTGCCGCCTACCAGGTCGGAGTGCTGCGCGGCATCGCGGGGTTGGCGCGCGAGTATGCGCCGGGCGTGGCACGTACGCCGTTCGACGTCATTTGCGGGACATCGGCGGGTGCGATCAACAGTCTGGGCTTGGCCCGCGGCGCGCAGGATTTCACGCTTGCCACCGAGGCGCTCACCCAGCTCTGGGGCACCCTGCATGCCGATCGTGTCTATCGCACGGACGTCGGCCGCGTGGGCTCCAGCGGCGCGCGCTGGCTGACCGCGCTGGCGTTCGGCTGGATGACCGGCCGCACGCCGCGCGCGCTGTTCGACAATACGCCGCTGCGTGAACTGCTTGAGTCGCAACACGACGGTCAGCAGGTGCAGGCCGCATTCGATGCCGGAGCGCTGCGCGCGCTGGCCATCACCGCGCTGTCATACACCACTGGGCGCCACGTTACGTTCTATCAATCGCCGCACGTGGTACTCCCGTGGCGGCGCTCGCAGCGGATTGCGGTGTCAGACCAGATCGGCGTGTCGCACATGCTCGCGTCGTCGAGCATCCCGTTCATCTTCCCGGCCGAGCCGGTGCCGCTCGAGGGTAACGACGAATGGTTCGGCGACGGCACGATGCGCCAGATGTCGCCGTTGAGCCCGGCCATTCATTTGGGCGCGAATCGCATTCTGGTGGTGGGCGCCGCGTCTCGCTCGCAGCCGGGCTGGTACGACACGGTGCCGGCGTCCGGGTATCCGTCGCTTGCGCAGATTGCGGGGCAGGCGCTGGCAAGCATCTTCCTCGACGGGCTTTCGGCCGATATCGAGCGGTTGCAGCACGTCAACGCCATGGTGGCCCGCAACCCCGAGATTGCCGACGCGCGCGAGGGCTGGCGCAAGATCGAAGTGCTGGTGATGGCGCCGTCCGAGCGCATCGAGCTGATTGCCTCCCGCCACGTGCAGCGCCTGCCAGGCACGGTGCGCGCGCTGCTCAAGCCGCTGGGCGGCACCGAGGCGCGCGGGGCAGCATTTGCGAGCTATCTGCTCTTCGAACCCGAGTTCACGCAGGAACTGATCGACCTGGGCGAGCGCGATGTGCAGGCCCGCCGCGACGAACTGGCCGCGTTTCTGTACGGCGCGATTCCGGACACGATGCGCGCAGCCTGATCAGCGGGACGAGCGGGTCGATGGTTCAGCCAGCAGTGCGTCGATGCGTTTGATGAGCGCTGGGTCGCTCGGCTCGACACTGCTGGGGAACACTGCCGCCACGCGGCCGGTGCGGTCCAGCAGGTATTTGTGGAAGTTCCACTTGGGCGGCTGGCCCGTCTGCGTCGCGAGCCATGCATACAGCGGCGATGCGCCCGCACCCACCACTGCCGTCTTCGAGAACATCGGGAATTTCACGCCGTACGTGTTGTAGCAAAAGTCGGCGATCTGCTTGCTGTTGCCGGGTTCCTGCTGAAAGTCATTGGACGGAAAGCCCAGCACCGTCAGCCCCTTGTCGCGATACTTTGCGTACAGCGCTTCGAGCCCTTCGTACTGATGCGTGTAGCCGCAATAGCTGGCGGTGTTGACCACCAGCACGACGCGGCCGGCGTACTGGCAAAGGTCTTGCGGCGCATCGTCCTGCAGGCGCTTGACGCGAAAATTCAGGCTGGCGGGGCAGGCGCCCGTGGTGGTCGGAGTTTGTGCAGCCGGTGCGACGCCGGCCGTAACAGCATGCCCCGTGCGGGGCAGCAGCAATGCAATGACGGCAATGGCAATCGCAATGATGATCATCAGCACATGGTGCCGACGCAGCGCACCCGACGCGTGCAATTGCAGGCGTGGGCGACGCGGGGTAACGGTGGTGGGAAATAGCATGGGAAATCTCCAAAAGCGGACGCTCAGCCGGCGAACCGGAGTTTGTCTTCAGTCTAGGGTATAACGCCCCGGGGTCGCACCGGGTTAAATGTGCGGTATGCGTCGCATATCCCTCTCCGCACGGCTTGCAGCGCTTCCTATACTGAAGAACTCGCCGGGCGGTAGTCCGGTCCGACACAAAAGACGGCAGCCGACGTGCTGCCGATCACATCGCGGCGTACCGCGAGACAACGCGCGACGTTATCGCGCGTGAGGGGGTCGCCGGGCCATGTTGCAACCGTGGCCGCGGCAGGCCTGTTGTGACGAGGAAACGGGCAGACCGAGAACTTTGCTCCGGCAACCCGGAAAATCGGGGGCTGGTCAATCATGTCTGCTAGAATCCGCCTGCAAATTCAAAGGCTTACCATGCTCTATCCCGAATTGTTCAAGTCGTTGGAAGCGGTCCGCTGGAATATGGAAAAGGATATTCCGTGGGACACGTTCGATGCGTCGCTGCTGACCGACGCGCAAGCGCAGACCATCAAGATGAATGCCATCACCGAGTGGTCAGCCCTGCCGGCCACCGAGATGTTCCTGCGTGACAATCGTCACGACTCCGATTTTTCGGCGTTCATGAGCGTGTGGTTCTTTGAAGAGCAGAAGCACTCGCTGGTGCTGATGGAATATCTGCGCCGCTTCCGCCCGGACCTCGTGCCGACCGAAGAGGAGCTGCACAACGTGCGCTTCGAGTTCGATCCGGCCCCGCCGCTTGAAACGCTGATGCTCCACTTCTGCGGCGAAATCCGTCTGAACCACTGGTACCGCCGTGCCTCCGAATGGCACACCGAGCCGGTCATCAAGGCGATCTACAAGCATCTGTCGCAGGACGAAGCCCGCCACGGCGGCGCCTACCTGCGCTACATGAAGAAATACCTCGGCCAGTTCGGCGACAGCGCGCGCAGCGCATTCGCCAAGATCGGCGTGCTGATGGCTTCGGCGCGCCGCACCGAGAAGCCGCTCCACCCGACCAACCTGCACGTGAACAAGGCGCTGTTCCCGCAAGACACGGTGCAGTCGCGCCTGCCGAACCCGGACTGGCTGGAGCACTGGCTGGACGAGCAGATCAAGTTCGACGCCGGTTGGGAAAAGAAGGTCATCGAGCGCATCCTGCACAACATGGGTCTGCTGTTCGAACGCACTTTTGAGACCGTGCAAGACCTGAACCGCTACCGCAAGGAACTGAACGCGCGTCTGCTCGGCTCGGCCGAACAAGCTGCCTGATCCTTGCCACTGGCAGTGAGCGGCCCATCGATTCGATGGGCCGTTTTGTTTTTCACTCCGACTTCGCTTTTTGCCATGACCGCTCGCCAGCCCGCGCCCGCCTTTGAACAGAAGATCTGCGATGCCGCCGATGTGGAGGCCCGCGTGCGCGACTTGCAGCGCCCGCTGGTCTTCACCAACGGGGTGTTCGACATCCTTCATCGCGGGCACGCCACGTATCTGGCGCAGGCGCGTGCGTTGGGCGCGTCGCTCGTGGTCGGCGTGAATACCGATGCCTCGGTGCGGATGCTGGGCAAAGGCGACGACCGCCCGCTCAACACTCAGGACGATCGCCTGGCCGTGCTGGCCGCACTGGAAGCGGTGAGTCTGGTGGTGTTGTTTGCCGAGCGCACGCCGGTCGAACTCATCCAGCGCGTGCGCCCTGACATCTACGTGAAAGGCGGCGACTACGACATCGATGCGCTGGAAGAAACGCGCGTGGTGCGTAGCTGGGGTGGCAAGGCGCTGGCGATTCCGTTCGAGCACGACCGATCGACCACGGCGCTGCTCAAGCGCGTGCGCGCAACGTCCTGAGGCGTTAGCGCGATGCCGTGACCGCCACGCACGCGTGCAGGTCTTCGGTGCCCAGCGTTTTCTTCAGCGCGGCCAGTTGGGCTGCGACGCCCGAAGCCGCGTCGGCGGTGGCGGTCACGCGCAGCGACGTCTGCGAGCCAAGCCGGCGCGTTTGCGTGACCACGGCCGTGCGCACGTCCTTTGCGCGCAGTTCATCGAGGCGCTGCTGCGCGCGCTCCTTGTCGCGAAACAAGCCCAGCGATACCACGAACGTATTGCCTTCCTGCACGATGGCTGAATCCGCCACGTTGCGGCGCTTGAGTTCAGACACCTTGCGCTCGGCGTCGTCGCGCGTGTCGCGTGCCGGCATGTGGACCCACCAGCGGTTGTCTTCCTGGCGCGTGAAGCGCTCGACCTGCACGCCCGCCACCTGCCTGAGCTGATCAATGCTGCGCGTGGCTTGTGCTTCGGTCAGGCCGCCCAGTTCGGTGCAGGTGCCGCCGTTTCCAGCAGCAGCGGTCGTCAGGGCCGTAGGCTCGAGGTTGGCTTGCGTGCCTGACGCGGCAGGCGGGGAGGCCTCCGGCGAGCCCGGCGCCGATTTGGGTACGGCAGCAGCCGGTGAAGAAGCCGGTGCCGGTTCGAGAATACGGATCTCTTCGGTGCGGATCTGGCGCCGCATGCGGTCAGGCTCGCGCTCGCTCTCGAACCACGCCTTGGACACTTCTGGCCCGAACACGCCGGTATTGGCCGCGAGCAGAACGCCGTTGACGAGCAGCAGGAGCAGCAGGGCGAGGCGAAGCGTCATGGTGCGAACGGACGTGGATTCGGAAGGGGGTTCGGAATGCAGGAACACAGCAGCATCAACGGTAAAACGCCAAGCAAACACAGCGGCACGGCGGGCTGAAACTAGGCCAGCGTCGCGGCGCCGTCCCGGCTTGCACGCGCCAGCACCTGCAGGCCAAGCAGCACGAGATTATCGTGCATCTGGAACGGCATGCGCAGATGCGGCCCCAGCGCAGCGCGCGCCCCGCCGCTCAGCACGCAGCGTGCCGGCCCGGGATGTTGCTTCTGCAGTGCCAGCCACGTCTGCGCAATGGCGCCTGCCTGGGCGATGACGCAGCCCAGCGCGATGGCGTCCTGCGTATTGTCGGCCCAGGGCGGCGCCACAACGTCGCCCGCGCTCAGGTAGCTGACGTCCACTTCGGGCAACTGCGCGGTGTTGCGCGACAGCGCGCGCATCATCAACGTGAGACCGGGCAGTATCAGGCCGCCGGCAAACAGGCCGTCGGGCGTGACGATGTCGAGCGTGGTGGCGGTGCCCGCCGTCACGAGCAGCAAGGCCGTGTCGGGCCACAGATGGCGGGCGCCGACCGCGCCGACCCATCGGTCAGTGCCGAGTTGCGTGGGGTCGCGATACCCATTGCGCAGGCCGGCGGTGGCGTCTTCCGATGCCGCAATGCGCACGCGCGCCCCGTCGAACACGCGGGCGATGCGCGCAGTGAGTGCATCGCGCAATGCCGGGCCGGCCACCGCGCTGATCCACACCTCGGGTGGGGCAACGCCGGAGGCATGGCAATCGCGCCAGTCTTCCACCAGTTCTGCCAATCGATCGCGCGCGCGGGCGCCGGCATGCTGCCAGGGCGTGCCGCCGGGCTCCTCCGGCAGGGCGAGTTCGGCATCGGCACCCCCGGCAATCCACGCCCATTTGATGCGTGTGTTTCCCGCGTCGATCAGCAACAGCGGACGGGCGGGGGCAGCGTGCGCGGCCGACACCTTCAGGCGTGTCATGGCTGGTCCGCCTCTGCGCTGCGCAAGGAGACCTCGCCGCTGTGCACCCACTGCACACGTCCGCCCGACTCAATCGCCAGGCGGCCCTGCGCGTCGATGCCATGCGCCACGCCTTCCAGCACCACGGTGCCGTCCTGCCACAGGCGCACCTGTTCGCCGGCAAAGGCATCACGGGCGGCAAACGGCGCAACGAACGGCGCCAGGCCCTGCGCGCCGAAGCGCTGCAGATGCTCCCCCAGCGATGTGAGCAGGGCCGAGAACACGGCATTCGGCTCTGGCGCATCCACGAGTTCTTCCACGCCCGACAGCCCGCGGCCCAGCGTGGCTTCCAGCACGCGCGGCCGTTCCAGATTCAGGCCGATGCCGATGACGGCCCAGGTCTGACCCGCTTCCTTCCGCACGGTCTCGACGAGGATGCCGGCCAGCTTGCGCCCGGCGATCTGCACATCGTTGGGCCATTTCAGGGCGAGCGCCTGTCCGCTGCCGCCCCGCGCTTCCGCGTACCCGGCGACCGCGTCAGCCACGGCGACACCGACGGCCAGGCTCAGGCCGCCGAGCAGCGCGGGCTCCCCCGCAAAGGCGCAGGCGACGGAAAACGTCAGGCCGTGGTCACCATCCCACGGGCGGCCCTGGCGGCCACGTCCTGCAGTCTGCCGCTGGGCGGCCAGCACCCGGGCGCCCAGCAGCGGCGCCGTGCCGGCAGGAGCAGGCATCGCAGGGTTGGCAGGCCAGGCGGCATCACGCACGGCGGCCATCAGATCGGCGTTGGTGGAGCCGGTGGCCTCGACCACATCGACAGGCCAGCCGGCAGCCAGGCCGCTGGGCTGGATACGCTCGCGCGCAAGGCGCCACCGCGCGGAGGGTTCTGCAAGAGACATAAAAAACGGGCGATCAGGTTCGCGCTAAGAATGGGCGCATTGTACGAGTGGCGCTGCAAACATGGGCGTGGCGCTTGCTTCAAGCGACGCAAAGGCCTCACAGTGTGGGAGCCAGTGTGACAGTGTTCGGCGGCGCGTTGGCTACAATTCGACCGATACCCGGCATCACCGCTGACGGAGACCCGTTTGATCACCTGCCGTACACCGCAGCTTGAAGTGCGCGTTGTCGATGGACGCTCCGTCGCCTTTCTCTCTGGCGACTGGACCACGCTTGCCCTGGCCGAACGCGCCGGCGTGCGCAGCGCGCGCCAGCAGATCCGCGCCGGGCTGGACAACGCCAACGCGTGGTGCCTGACCGAAGTCGGCCGTATCGACCACTTTGGCGCACAACTGCTCTGGCGTGCCTGGGGCAATCAGTGGCCCGAACATCTGGATGCCCGGCCCGACCAGCGTCGCATGCTCGATCGTGTTGCGAAGCTCGACCCCGGCGGCTGGAAGCAGCGTCTGGCGCCCCGCATGAACCCCGTGGCGATCCTCGGCGAGGGCATGCTCGATTTTTTCGATCACGCGAGCAATGGCATCGCCATGGTCGGCCAGCTCGTGTTCGACTTGGGCAGGTTCGTGCGCGCGCCGCATCGCGGGCCGTGGCGCGAAATCTCCGCCAACATCTACAGCACGGGCTACAAGGCGCTGGGCATCACGGCGCTGGTGGGCTTCTTGATCGGTATCGTTTTGAGCTACCTGTCGGCCAACCAGCTGCGCGTGTTCGGGGCCAGCATCTTCATCGTCAACATTTTGGGCATGGCCATCATCCGCGAGCTTGGGCCGGTGCTGGCGGCGATTCTGGTGGCGGGGCGTTCGGGCTCGGCCATCACGGCGCAGATCGGCGTGATGCGGGTGACCGAGGAGCTGGATGCGATGCGCGTGATGGGCATCTCGCACGGTTTCCGCCTGATCCTGCCCAAGGTGATTGCGCTGGCGATCGCCATGCCGCTGCTGGTGGCGTGGACGGATCTTCTCGCGCTGGCGGGCGGTATTCTCGCGGCCAAGTTCCAGCTCGACATCAGTCCGACGTATTTCATCACCTCGTTGCCCGATGCGGTGCCGGTGGCCAACCTGTGGCTCGGCATCGGCAAGGGCGTGGTGTTTGGCATGCTGATCGCGCTGGTGGCCTGCCACTTCGGCCTGCGCATCCAGCCCAACACGCAGAGCCTGGGCGAGGGCACGACGACGTCCGTCGTGGTGTCGATCACCATCGTCATACTCGCCGATGCGGTGTTCGCCATCCTCTTCAAGGACGTCGGGATATGACGCGGCCCCGCCATCCTCACATCAAGCCCGCAGCGGAACCGCCGGCAATTACGCCCGCGCGCGAACGCGTGATCGAGGTGCGCAACGTCACCAAGCGCTACGGCAAGGTGACCGTGCTCGACAACATCGATCTGGACGTGTTTCGCGGCGAGGTGCTTTCCATCGTCGGCGGTTCGGGCAGCGGCAAGACGACGCTGTTGCGCCAGGTGGTGGGCCTGGAGAAGCCCACCTCGGGCACGATCCACATCTTTGGCGAAGAGCTGACCTGTCAGGTTGGCAACGATCTGCAGTCGATGCGCAACCGCTGGGGCATGCAGTTCCAGCACGGCGCGTTGTTCTCGGCGCTGTCCGTGATCGACAACGTGGCGTTGCCGATGCGCGAATTGCGCACGCTGCCCGACGCGTTCATCCAGCGCGTGGCGATGCTCAAGCTGCAGATGGTGGGCCTCAAATCCACCGATGCCGACAAGATGCCGTCGGACCTGTCGGGCGGCATGATCAAACGCGTGGCACTGGCACGGGCCTTGTCGCTGGAGCCGGAACTGGTGTTTCTGGACGAGCCGACCGCCGGGCTGGACCCGCGCGCATCGGACGATTACGTCGCGCTTATTCGCGAACTGCGCCAGGAACTGGGCCTGACGGTGGTGATGGTGACGCACGATCTCGACACCCTGGTGGCGCTGTCCGACCGCATTGCCGTGCTGGCGGATCGCAAGGTGCTGGCGGCCAAGCCGCTGGAGCAGATCATTCAGATCGATCATCCCTTCATCAAGGAGTATTTCCTCGGTGAACGGGGCAAACGGGCTCTTATGGCGCTGGGCCCGCAGATGACGGAGGCGGTGGCTGCGGCCTCGCTTTCGACGCAGGAGGATTGATGGAAAACAAAGCCCACGCATTCCTGGCCGGGCTGTTTACGATCGGGCTGGCCATCTTCATGGGCCTGGCGGTCATGTGGTTCAACCGCGACCAGACCGTGCGCGTGCCCTACGAAGTGGTCACCCGCTCCACTGTCAACGGGCTGAACCCGCAGGCTTCCGTGAAATACCGCGGCTTGGACGTCGGCAAGGTCGACAGCATCCGCTTTGACGACAAGGTGCCGGGGCAGATCGTCGTGCGTGTGCTGGTCGACAAGGATGCGCCCATCACCACGACGACGTATGGGCGCCTGGCGTACCAGGGCGTGACGGGCCTCGCCTATGTGCAGCTCGACGACCGCGGTTTCGACAACAGCCAGCACGCGCCCAGTCCCGTGCGTCTGGCCACTTCCCAGAAGGATCCCGCGCGCATCCGCATGGACGCCGGCTTTCTGGACGAATTGGACAAGCGCGGCGACCAGATGCTGTCCAAGCTCGATCAGACGCTCAGTTCGCTGTCGATCATGTTCGACGACGAGCACCGCCAGCAGGTCACTGCGTCGCTGCAAGCGTTCCAGAAGACGATGGACGCCTACAGCACGCTCGCGCAGCAGGCGGAGCCGACCATGCGCCGCCTGCCGCAGATTGCTGACAACCTCGACTCCACGCTGGTGGCCACGCGCAAGCTCACGCAGTCGCTGTCCGATCCGAAGGGGCCTTTGATGACGACGCTCTCCGGTGCCGGCACCGATCTGACGGCCGCAACGCAGTCGATGCAATCCGCAGCCAACGTGTTGACGTACGAAACGCTGCCGCAGCTCAATGGCTTTGCACGCGAGGCCCGCCAGGCCGTGCGCGGTTTCGACCATGCCGTGACCGACTTCAACGCCCGGCCGCAAAGCGTGCTGTTTGGCCCCGCACCCGGCGCGCCTGGCCCCGGTGAAACCGGCTTCACCGCGCCCGCCGCCCGCGCTTCGGCTCAGCCCTGAGGAGATTCCATGCCGATGTTGTCCGCTGTGTTCCGCCGCGCGTGCGCGCTGCCTGCCCTGATGGCGCTGTCGCTGCTGGCAGCTTGCTCCAGCGCGCCGGTGGCGCCCGCCGCCCTCTATGACTTTGGACTCGCGCCGGCCGCAAGCGCCGGCGCGCGCCTGCCCACCGCCTTGCGCGTGGCCGACGTGGCCGGCCCGGGCTGGATGGACGGCAACGCCATCTATTACCGCCTCGCCTATGCGCAAGGCCAGCGTACCGACGCCTACGCCAACAGCCGCTGGGTGGAATCGCCCGTGAGTCTGTTCGATGCCCGTTTGCGCAATGCGGCGGCAGGGCGCGGCCAGGTGATCGGCTATCCCACGCCCGATGTGCCGAGCCTGCGTGTCGAGCTGGTCGATTTTTCACAGGTATTCGACAGGCCCGATGCCAGCCGCGGCGTGGTGCGCCTGCGTGCAACCGTGTCACTGGCGCGTGGTGTGATCGACCAGCGCGTGGTACAGGCGGACGCGCCGGCCCCGAGCCCGGACGCTGCAGGCGGCGTGGCCGCCCTCACGCAGGCATCGGACAAGGCCATCGGCGAGGTGCTCGACTGGGTGGCGGGCCTGCCGCTCGCGGCCTCCGCCTCTTCGACACCGGCAACGCCCGGCGCTGCACTTGGCTCGCGCCGGCGCTAATACCGCCACCTCTGGACCGGATGGAGGAACCATCCGTGATGCGCGGCATCGGACGCTATGATGGACGGCTTTTTCCGGCCACGTCCGCTCCTCCTTCTAGCTCGCTTCTTCCGGTGACGGACCTCCACGCGCAACCCGCTGCACCCACCCAGCATCGCCACTCGCCGCTTGCGCGCGCCGGGCTGGGGTGGTTCGTGCTGCTGGTCGTCTACGCAAGCCTGTATCCGTTTGCCGGCTGGACAGACACCGGCGTGTCGCCGTTCGCCTTCCTGAGCGCACCGCTGCCGCGCTACAACACCGCCTTCGACATGCTCACCAACGTGTGGGGCTACATGCCGCTGGGCATGCTGACGGTGCTGGCGCTGCACCCGCGCATCACCGGCTGGCGCGCGGTCTTGCTGGCGCTGCTGGCGGGGTTGCTGCTCTCCGGCGCGATGGAGGCGATCCAGACCTATCTGCCCACGCGCGTGTCCTCCAATGTCGATCTGGCGACGAACACGCTCGGCGCCTTGCTGGGCGGCCTCGTCATGCTGCCTTTTGCGGCGCGGCTGATCGACCGCGGCGGGCTGCGCCGCCTGCGCCGCCGGTGGTTCGAGCCCCATGCGACCTTTGCCATCCTGCTGATGCTGGTGTGGCCGTTCGCACAGATTTTTCCGCAGGAATTCCTCTTCAGCATGGGCGGAGTGATCCGCAGCATCCTGCTCGATCCATCGCCGGATGCGTTTGTGGTCAATCTCCTTAACGGCTGGTTTCCCGAGCTGTTCGACTGGCAGGACAAGCTGACGGCGCACCCGGAAGCACTGCAGCGCCAGGAACTGCTGGAAGCGCTCATCACCGCTTGCAGCTGGATCGGCACGGGGCTGCTGGCCAGCGTGGCCATGCGCCGTGGTGCGCCCATGCTGCGGCTGCTGGCTGCGCTGCTGGCCGGCGCGCTGCTGGTCAAGGCGGGGGCGACGGTGCTGCAGTTTCCGCTGGGCGGCGCGTGGGATTGGCTTTCCTCCGGTGCGCGATTCGGGTTGATTGTCGGCTCGCTGGTGCTCGTGCTGTTGGTGCGGCTGCCGCGCTGGTTGCGCGGCGCGCTGGCCATGACGTTGCTGATTGCGCTGATCGTTCTGTCCAACGTCTTGCCGCCGAGCCCGTATTCGTGGGTGTCCGCGCAAAGCTGGCGGCTGGGGCGTTTCGTCCATTTCAACAGCCTGTCGCAATGGATCGGCTGGCTGTGGCCGTTTCTCGGCCTCGGCTATCTCGCCTGGCGCGCCGAGCAGACGCAGCTGCAGCGGCGCGCCGGACGTCACGCGCGTTGAGTGCCCGCCGCAGCAGATGCGGGATGCGGTGAGGCAGCGCGCCGCACCGCGATCAGCGCTGCCAGCGCCGCAAGATACATTGCCGCCATGGCGACAAAACCCGCGCGCCACCCAAACAAGCCCGTCGACAATGCTGCCACGCCCAGGCCGATGAGCGCGCCGCCCTTGGCTGCGCTGCTGCACAACCCCAACGCAAAGCCTTGGCGGTGTTCCGGGCTGGTTTCCACCACCAGGCTATTGAGCACCGGCAGCAGGCCGCCCAGGCACAGGCCCCACGCCAGGCGCGCAGCAATGAATGCGTTTTCTCCTTGCGCAATGCCCTGCCAGAGCGCGGTGAGGCCGCAGACAGCGGTCAACGCACAGACGCGCCCCAGCGTGACATGCACGGGCAGGCTCGCAAAACGCTTTGCCCACCAGCGCGCAGACAGCGCCAGTGTCGCGGCCGTGGCACTGTAGGCCAAGCCTGCCAGCATCACCGACCCATGCAGCGTCTCCGTGATGTAGGGTGCAAGAAAGCCTTGCGGCATGACGCGCGCCGCCTGCACTGCCACCATGCCCAGCAGCAGCCCGATCACCAGGCCACCCAGCGGAGCGCGACCTGCCCGGCGAGCGTCGGCGTCCTGGTGGATCTCGGACGTTGGAGCGGGCTTGATGGCGGGCAGACAGAACATCGCCAGCGGAATGCACGCCAGGATCACCGCAGCGCCCGCCGTGTTCGCCATGCGGAAGCCCATCCACCCCACGAGCCACGCACCGACGGGCGGCGCCATGAAGCTGCCGCACGCCGTGACGGTCTGCAGATCGGCGAAGACGCGCCGGCGCATGTCGGCAGGTGCCACGCGCATCGCGTAGATCTGTGCGGCTGCCAGAAAGCCGGCCAGTCCGCCTTGCACGGTGCGCGCCAGCAGCACGCTGGCCGCCGAGTCCGCATAGACCGACCACAGCTGCGACGCTGCCAGCGCGATGAGCGCTCGCAGGATCATCGGCTTGGGTCCGACGCGATCAGCCAGGCGGCCCCACCAGGGCGCGGTGATGAGCGTGGCGGCCATCGGCGCGAAGTACGCTGCGCTCGCCACCCATGCGAACGGCACACGCGGCACCGGCGACAGCTCGCGCAGGAACAGTGGCCAGAACGGCCCCGTCATTTCCATCGCGCCCATTGAAAGGGCCTGGATGACGAGGAGCCACCGAATGGCCCCGCGCCACGCGTCCACGGGCGTTGCGGAGCTCATGTTCGAACCGCGTCGGCCAGCGGGTTAGGCAGCGCGGCGTGCATGTCGTCGGACTGGTCGCGCAGGCGCATGCGGACGAACGTCTTGAACGACCATGGCGCTTCGAGCAGCGCGTGACGCTCCTGCTTCCAGGTGTCGGCATCCAGCGCCGAGCGGTTTGCCTCGAACACGGCCTGCATGGCGTCATGCCACTGGCGTAGCCCGACGGCGCTACCGCGTTCGGGAAACAGCGCCAGCGCCAGCTCACCGATATGGCACAGCAGGAAGGCGTGGATCAGCTTCTTGCGCGGGATGTCCCGATCGGGATACGTGGTGTGGCCGGCACGGAACGGCGTGATCGAGAAGCCTTGCGCCTGCAGCGCCGGCAGGGCGATCTTCACGTCGCCAAAGTCTCGCACCACCAGGCGCACCGGCATGCCGCCCTCGTCGATGACGACGAAGGTGTTCTGCTGATGCGCCTCCA
Source organism: Ralstonia pickettii (assembly GCF_016466415.2). Taxonomy (NCBI): domain Bacteria; kingdom Pseudomonadati; phylum Pseudomonadota; class Betaproteobacteria; order Burkholderiales; family Burkholderiaceae; genus Ralstonia; species Ralstonia pickettii. The sequence continues at coordinate 199,241 of NZ_CP066771.1, forward strand.
ACGCAATGCCGTAACGCAGATAGAGGCCGACGATGGCCGGAATGGCGACGTGCAGGTACGCATCGAAAAAGCGCGCAGCCCGCTCGGCGCGCGTGCCGTCGGCCTGGCGCGCCAGCACGGTGTCGAGCAGCAGCGGTGCTGCTGCGTGCGTCATGTCGGCGGTGAAGTCGGGCGTGAAGAGGGCGCCGACCGGCAGCAGCCGTTCGTTGCCGGCAATGCGTGCGGTCGGGTTGTCGCGCACGATCATCGAGAGATGCCGGGCGCGATCGTCGTCGGTGCCGGCCAAGTGGATGCCATGGCGCTCCGGCACGATTGATAGGACGCTCGCCAATGCTGCGTCGTTCGCGAGGATGCGTTCCAGCAGCGCACTCACGCGCGGGCCCATCACGGCCGATTTGGGCGATACGGTGCGCTCAACGCTGGTCAGCCGCATGCTGACCGGCAGCTTGAGCATCGGGCCGCCCGGCGCGTCGGTCGCGGCCACGGTGCGGAATGACATCGTTGGCCGGGCGGCAATGTTGATGTCCGGCAAACGGATCAATTCGCCTGCGGCAAATTCTGCGGCGAAAGTCTCGCCGAGTGTCGTGTCGCGCTGCCAAGGGTGAACCGGCAGCGGCAGCCATGCTTCGGGCGCAAGCTGGCGCGCCAACAGGGCTTTGCGAAACGCCGCCATGGTCTCCGGGAACGTCGCCGCGAACCAATTGGCGTACGGCTGCACACCGTCCATCGACGTGACCTGCAGTCGGTGCGCCGCCACCGCCACCACGCCGATGGGCACCTGTGCCTCGAACTCTGGCGACAGCGCAATCACCTGGTCGGGAGCCAGTCCCAGCCGTGTCTTGTAGGCCGGATGCCACGGGTGGCCGCCGGTGCCCCACTGCTCGGTGCGCGCCAAGGCGAGGGGCGTGCCGTCGCCGCAGAGCAGGGCCAGCGCGTCTTGCCACGCGGCGGTGCGGTGCTCGGCAGCGAGACGTGCGCCCCAGGCGAGTCGATAGGCCTGGCACAGCGTGTCGTTGTCCTGGCTGTTGTCGAGTTCTGCCGCGAGCCGGCCGATGGCGGCGAGGCGATGGGCCTCGGCGGCATCGCCCATGTCCAGCATGGGCGCGAGCCAGTGGAGCAGGGCTGATGGATGTTCAATCGGCGTCGGCGGGCGCTCGTGCGCCAGCACGGCGACATCGCCCGTCAGCGTCCAGCTTCCTAGCGCGCCGGGCCGCAGCCCGGTAAAGCGCAACAGCACGCGCTGCTGCCAGATGGGCAGCAAGGTCACATCGGCCCGTGTATCGGCGATGAGTTGATCTGCGCTGAGCAGCGCTTCACGAAACAGCGCCTGCAGCAGGCGCGACAGCACGCGGCGGCGTGCCAACTGCTGCGCTGTCGACCAATGTTCGGTCCGCACGCCGGCTTCGCGCAGCGCAGGAATGGATTCAAGGCGGAGGTTGCCGGCCGCAACGGCAGCGGATGCGGTTGCGGTGTGGGCGGCGGTATCAGATCGTCGTTGCACGAGGGCTCCTACGGGACATGAGCGTGTGCAGGCGAGCGGGGCTCGGCCCTGCAGCACAGGGGGGGTCCAGATGTAGGGGCCGCTTCAGAGACAGGCGGGAATATCACGCTCCCATGGGCCAGCAGCCGGGAGGTGCGTTCTTCTACGGAGGTGCGCGATGCGGGCAGTTGGGTCGGCTACGCGAAGGCACCATTTGGTGCGCTGCAGTGTAGGTGAGAATGATTCGCACTTGCAACAAAAATCCATCAATCCAATGGGGGATGGGACGGTGCCGGCGCGAGTCGTCTTCACGTAACCGACATGAATCCTTTCTACCGTAGCGCGTGTTGAGCGGACGGCGCGCGCTGCACAGTCCGGCTCGCTGATGTCATCAGGAGGTCATCCGTGTCTGCAAGCCAAGACGCCAACGCTCCTCATCGATTGCCCGTGGTGTCTGCAGGCGCAGCCGCGCTGTCTGCGCTTGCGTTGAGCGGTGGCGATGCGGCTGATCCTCATGTGCCTCTCGTGATCCACACCGTCGACTGACTGCGTTCGCTCGCGCTCAGTCAGGCGTTGCCCCGTGTTGTCCCCCCCAACCTCCCAAATACACAGACATCAGGACGAGAACATGACCTCCAACAGTCGCCGTGGTTTTCTCCGTTCCGCTGCCCAACTGGCTGCTGCCTCCGCAGCCATGGGCGCGGTGCCCGAAGGCATTCGCCAGGCGCTGGCGATTCCCGCCCATAACGCGCACCGCAACATCGAGGACGTGCAGCACATCGTGATCCTCATGCAGGAAAACCGCTCGTTCGACCATTACTTCGGCACGCTCCGCGGCGTGCGTGGGTATGGCGATACGCGCACCGTCACGCTGCCGAGCGGCAAGAGCGTGTGGCATCAGCCGGTGGCCGGTGGCGTGGGCGAAGTGCTGCCGTTCCGCCCGAGTGCGCCCGATCTGGGCCTGCAGTTCCTGCAAGACTTGCCGCACGGCTGGAACGACACGCACCTTGCCGTCAACGGCGGCCGCTATGACGGCTGGGTCCCGCACAAGGGCACCACGACGATGGCGTATCTCACACGCCAGGACATTCCGTTCCACTACGCCCTGGCCGACGCCTTCACCATTTGCGACGCCTATCATTGCGCCACGCCCACGTCGACCGACCCGAACCGCTACTACATGTGGACAGGCTATGTCGGCAACGACAACGTCGGCGGCGGCCCGGTAATCGACAACGCAGAAGCCGGCTACGGCTGGTCGACGTATCCGGAAGTGCTGGAGGCCGCCGGAATTTCGTGGAAGATCTATCAGGACATCGGTACCGGGCTGGACGCCGCAGGTTCCTGGGGCTGGACGAGCGACGCCTACATCGGCAACTACGGCGACAACTCGCTGCTGTACTTCAAGCAATATCAGAACGCGCAGCCTGGCAACCCGCTGTACGACAAGGCGCGCACCGGCACCAACGCAGCGGCCGGAGAGGGCTACTTCGACATCTTGAAGCGCGACGTGCAGAACGGCACGCTGCCGCAGGTATCGTGGATTGCCGCGCCGGAAGCGTTCTCCGAGCACCCGAACTGGCCGGCCAACTACGGCGCCTGGTACATCGATCAGGTCTTGCAGGTGCTGACCTCCAACCCCCAGGTGTGGAGCAAGACCGCGGTGTTCATCACCTACGACGAGAACGACGGCTTCTTCGATCACCTCGTCCCACCGTTCGCCGCGTCGGGCAGCAATGGACTGTCGACGGTCGATACCACGGGCGAATACTTCCCGGGCAACAGCACGTACAGTGCCGGCAGCTACGGCCTGGGCCAGCGCGTGCCGATGCTTGTGGTATCGCCGTGGTCAAAGGGCGGCTACGTGTGCTCCGAAACGTTCGACCACACGTCGATCATCCGTTTCATCGAGCAGCGCTTCAAGCGCACGCACGGCGTGAAGTCGCCGAACATCTCGAAGTGGCGTCGCGCCGTGTGCGGTGATCTGACGTCGGCGTTCAACTTCGCCACGCCCAACGAGGTGGTGCCTGCATTGCCGAGCACCGCAGCCTACGTGCCGAAGGACAAGCTGCGCCACGCCAGCTACGTGCCGCTGCCCCCGCTGGTGCAGGCCGTGCCGAAGCAGGAAGCGGGCGTGCGAGCGTCGCGTGCGCTGCCGTACGAACTTTTCGTGCGCGGGCGCCAGGACGAAGCCGCCGGCAAGTTCCAGCTGGAATTCGTGAACACCGGGGACGTGGGGGCAGCCTTCCTCGTCTACACCGCCGGCAGCACGGATGCACCGCGCACCTACACGGTCGAGGCAGGCAAGCGGCTGTCGGACAAGCTGGCCGTGAACGCAGGCGGCGCCTACGACTTCACGGTGCACGGTCCGAACGGCTTCCTGCGCCGCTTTGTCGGCAAGCTCACGCTGTCGGGCCTGCTGCGTCCGCACGGTCACGCGCTGGAAGTGAAGGAAGGCTACGACGTGGCCAACGGCAACCTGCAACTGCGCCTCATCAATCACGGCCGTGCGCCGACCGTCTTCACCATCAAGAGCGCTTACACGGGCGAAAGCGTGCAACGCGAAGTGCGCGGCGGTGACGATGCGTCGGTGTACCTCGACTTGCGCAGCCACCACGCCTGGTATGACCTGACCGTCACGGCCAGCACCGATGCCGGTTTCGCGCGTCGCCTTGCCGGCCACGTTGAAACCGGCCGAGTCAGCGCGTCCGATCCGGCGCTGAGCGCGTAACCGCGGCCCAAGCAAAACGGCCCGCTGGCATGTTTTGCCAGCGGGCCGTTTTTGTTACGACGGTCAGCGCCAGAGTCGCTTCGTGTACATGCGAGCCTGCTACAGGGCCAGCGTGCTCTGCCCGATGTTGAGTGCGATTGCCAGGACAGCGGCAAACAGTTCGCCCCGATAGTGCGTCATTGCGCAGCTTCCTTCGGCGCTTTCCGACACGGTCCCAGCGCAAGAGCCTCTTTTTCCCGGCAAGGCCGAAATCTATTGTTGATAATTGGAGAACAGTATTTTCTTCGATCGGGTATTTATTCATCAAGGGCAACGATCTATTCTGATCACAAGCGCAACGAACTCAGCGCAACCGAACATCCAAACAGATCAGGAGCCCATCATGAACACCCGTCTCGCAACCGCTTTCTCCCGTAACGCTCTGCTGGTCCTGGTGGCCACGGTTTCCGCTTCCGCTGCGCTGCTGTCGGCCCAGCCCGCCGCTGCTGCCGTGCAAGGCCGCGCCGATCCGTACGCGCAAGGCGCTGTCGCCAAGGCCGACCCCTACACACAGGGTGCAGCCGCCAAGTACGACGTCTACACCCAAGGCGCGGACCGTCAAGCTGATACCTACGGCTATCTGTCGTGGAAGAACGATCGCTTCGATCCGTACACCCAAGGTGCCGTCGGCAAGGCTGACCCCTACACCGATGGCGCCATCGCCAAGGCTGATCCGTACACCGACGGCGCTGCTGCCAAGTACGACGTCTACACGCAGGGTGCCGATCGCCAGGCCGACACCTACGGCTATCTGTCGTGGAACGGCGATGCCTCGTATCCGAAGGACGCCGCTTCGCAAGCCTGATTGGGCCGTACCAAAGCAAGAGGGCCTTGGGTTCTACCCCAAGGCCCTTTTTGTTTCTGCAGCGTTCCGGCGGTGATCAGACCACGCCGGCTTCGTGTGCCTGCTGATCCGCGTGGTACGAACTGCGCACCATGGCGCCCACGGCCGCGTGCGTGAAGCCCATCTCGTACGCCTTCTCTTCGAACATCTTGAAGGTGTCCGGGTGCACATAGCGCAGCACCGGCAGATGGTGGCCCGACGGCGCCAGATATTGGCCGATGGTCAGCATGTCGATGTCGTGCTCACGCATGTCGCGCATGACTTCCAGGATTTCCTCGTCCGTCTCGCCCAGGCCGACCATCAGGCCGGACTTGGTCGGCACGTTCGGGTTGCGGGCCTTGAAGTCTTTCAGCAGCTTCAGCGAGTGCGCGTAATCCGCACCGGGGCGCGCCTGCTTGTACAGGCGGGGCACCGTTTCGAGGTTGTGGTTCATCACGTCGGGCGGGCATTCCTGGAGGATGTCCAGCGCCTTCTCCAGGCGGCCGCGGAAGTCCGGCACCAGCACTTCAATGCGCGTGGCCGGCGACAGGGCGCGCGTGCGCGAGATGCAATCGACGTAATGCTGCGCGCCGCCGTCACGCAGGTCGTCGCGGTCGACGCTGGTGATGACGACGTAGTTGAGCTTGAGCTGGGCGATGGTCTTCGCCAGGTTTTCCGGCTCGTTCACGTCGAGCGGATCGGGGCGGCCGTGCCCGACATCGCAGAACGGGCAGCGGCGCGTGCACTTGTCGCCCATGATCATGAACGTGGCCGTGCCCTTGCCGAAGCACTCGCCGATGTTCGGGCAGCTTGCCTCTTCGCACACCGTCACGAGGTTGTTGGCACGCAGGATGTCCTTGATTTCGTAGAAGCGCGAGTTGCCGGTGGCGGCGCGCACGCGAATCCAGTCCGGCTTCTTGAGCTTCTCGGCCGGCACGATCTTGATGGGGATGCGGGCGGTCTTGTCGAGCGACTTCTGCTTGGCAGTCGCGTCGTAGGGCTTGTTCGACGGGGTGGCAGGGGTGGCGACTTCAGTGGCGCCGGCGGCGGAATCGGTCATCGTGTTCTCCGCACGGGCTTGCGGCTCGTGCATATCCGGGCGCTATGCGGTAGCGGCCTCGGCGGGGTGCGCTTGCGCGCGTTGCTGCAATTGAGCGACCAGCGCATTGGCCAGGTCGCGGGAAATGGGCTGCCAGTCGTTGGCATCGACGGGGCGTCCGGACGCAACTCGGGCGCCGGCGGTCACCATATCGACGGTTTCCAGGCCGGCATAGCCACACGGGTTGATCTGCGTGAAGGGCGACAGGTCCATCGCCAGGTTCAAGCTCACGCCGTGGTAGCTGCAGCCGTTGCGGATCTTCAGGCCCAGCGCGGCGATCTTGGCACCAGCATGCGGCCCGCTCGACAGGTAGATGCCGGGGGCGCCAGCCTTACGCTCGGAGGCAACATTATACGTGGCGAGCGTCTCGATGACGGCCGCCTCGATCGCGTCGACCAGCGCTTTCACGAACAGCCCACGGCGGCGCAAATCCAGCAAAAGGTAGGCAACGACTTGGCCGGGGCCGTGATAAGTGATCTGACCGCCACGGTCGACTTTCACCAGCGGGATGTTGCCGGGGGCCAACAGATGCGCGGGATCACCGGCCAGGCCGAGCGTGAACACCGGCGGGTGTTCGACCAGCCAGATCGTGTCGGGCGTATCGGGGCCCCGCTGTGCGGTAAAGGTCTGCATTTCGTCGAAGCAGGCGGCGTAGTCCTGCAGGCCGCGTTCGACGATGTCAATCGGAATCATGCCCGCGAGTGTAGCGCAGGGCCGTCGATGTCGCCGTACGCCGTTGACCGCTTTGGTCGCGGGGTGGGGCGAAAAAATGCCGGCGCGATGGGAGGCATCGGCGCCGGCGTCGGCTTTTGCGGCAGATGCCGCAAAAGGAGGCTTGAAACAGGTTTCGGGCTCAGGCGGCCACGATGGGCGTGTCGGCGTGCTCGTTCCAGCCGAGCGCGGCGAGCGTGTGGCGCCAGCCGTCGGTCACGTGCCACGGCTTGCGCGGCATGTGGCCGTCGGTCGCTTCCACGGCCAGTGCGACCGGGCCGAGGGCTTTCGGGTCTACCGAGACGACGATTTCTTCGCCGCGCTTCACGGCTACGCTGCCGCCCGCGCGCAGCCATTCGTCACCGGCTTTGTTCTCGTGCGTGACCCATACGTCGCGCCCGGAGGCTTCTTCGACGCGCAGATTCTGGTTGCCCGGCATGCGCAATGCCACCACTTCGCCGGGCTGCAGAGTGAATACAATTTTTGTTAGTACAGCTTTCATGATCGGCTCCTTCACGGCATCGGGATGGGGCCTTGCCGTTGAAGGAAGTCTAGGCGCTTGGTTGCCTAGTACCAAACGATATATATTGCGTTTCTTGATAGTGCAGCTCACATAAAAATCACCCTGCGCTACGAAAATCAGGAGGGAAAGATGACCGAAATCCGCGAACCAATGCGCTTGCCGTCACTTGGCGCGCTGAGGGTGTTCGAGGCGGCAGCCCGGTATGAGAGTTTTTCGCGTGCAGCGACGGAGCTGTTCGTTACGCACGGCGCCGTCAGCCATCAGATGCGCACCTTGGAAGACGAGCTGGGCGTGCCGCTATTCGAGCGGCGCGGCAAGCGCGTCATGCTCACGCACGCGGGCCGCGCCTATGCCGATCGCGTGCGCGAGGCGCTCGACCAGATCGCCCAGGCCACGCATCAACTGCGCGCCGGCAATCGTGACAATCGCTTGGCCATCAGCACGATGCCGTCGTTTGCGGCGCGCTGGCTGACGCCGCATATCGGCACTTTCATTGAGCGCCATCCCGAGCTGGAGGTGGGGCTGTTCTCCAGCCCCGCGCTGGTCGACTTTGCGCGCGAAGAGATGGACGTGGCGCTGCGCATGGGTTCGGGCAACTATCCGGGCCTGTACGTGGAAAAGCTGCTTGACGATGTGTTCTTCCCGGTCTGCAGTCCGTCGTTCAACGGCGGGCGCCTGCCACGTACGGTGGCCGAGATGGCGACCATGACCCTGCTGCGCAGCGAGGGTGAGGATTGGGAGCCATGGTTCGAGGCTGCTGGCGTCTCAGGGTTTGTGGAGCCGCGTGGCGGGCTGATGTTCCAGGACTCGTCGCTGCTGTTGCAGGCAGCGGCGGCGGGGCAGGGCATTGCGCTGATCCGCCCGACGCTGGCGTTCAACGAATTGCTGGCCGGCCGCGTGGTGCGCCTGTTCGAGACGACGACGCCGTGTCCGTGGAACTACTACTTCGTCTGCCCGCACAGCGCGCTGCAGACGCCCAAGATGCAGGCCTTCCGCGCGTGGCTGCTGCCCGAGATTGCGGCGTTCAAGCTCAAGCTGGCGCGGTTGATGGATGACAACACGGTCTGCTTGGGGCACGTGGCCAAAGGCTGACGCGGTATCGCCGCACAAAACAAAACGCCCCGGCATGACCGGGGCGTTTTGCTTGGCTGCTCAGAGGCGCGTTACAGCACGATCTTGACCATCGGATGGCTCGTCAGCGCCTGGTACAGCGCATCGAGCTGTTCGCGGCTGGTGGCGCGCACCGTTACGGTCAGGCCCAGATAGTTGCCGCTGGAGGACGGACGTTTTTCCAGGCGCCCTTCGTGGAATTCGGGGTCGTGCAGGCGGACGACCTCGACAATGGTCGCGGCAAAGTCGTCATGCATCGGCCCCATCACCTTGATGGGGAAATCGCTCGGGTACTCGATGAGCGACTGTTCGGGCGGAATGTGGCCCGGCGGGGGCGTGTGGGAGGAGGTCATGTCGAAGTAAATGGGGACGATTACTTCTTTTTAAACCACAGCTTGACCGCGTCGATGGTGCGGCCGATAAAGCCGGCTTCCGGCACCGCTTCCAGTGCCACCACCGGGAATTCCGACACGACGGTCGAGCCGTCCATCACCTTGACCGTGCCCAGTTGCTGGCCCTGGGCGATCGGGGCGATCAGCGGGTCCTTGCGCTCCAGCACCGGCTTCAGGCGTGCGCCTGCACCCTTGGGCACGGTGATCCACTTGTCTTCCGCCACGCCGAGTTTCACGCTCTTGGCCTGGCCCTTGTACACGTCGGGCGTCTGCAGCGCTTCCTTGGCCTTGTACAGGCGCACGGTATCGAAGAACTGATAGCCGTAGTTAAGGACCTTCAGGCTCTCCTGCGTGCGGATAGCGTCGCTCTTGGTGCCGATGATGACCGACAGCAAGCGACGGTTCGCGCCCGGCACGTCCGGCAGCGGACGGTTGGCAGAGGTGACGAGGCAGTAGCCGGCCGACTTGGTGTGGCCCGTCTTGCCGCCGTCGACGGTCGGGTCGAGCCACAGCAGGCGGTTGCGGTTGGACTGCTTGATGTTGTTATAGGTGAATTCCTTCTGCGAGTAGAACTTGTAGTCCTGCGGGAAATCCTTGATCAGCGCCGCGGTCAGGATCGAAAGATCACGTGCCGTGGAGTAGTGGTTCGGATCAGGCAGGCCCGCGGCGTTCGCGAAATGCGTGTTCTTCATGCCCAGACGCTCGGCTTCGCGGTTCATCAGCATCACGAAGTTCGTCTCGGTGCCGCCTACGGCCTCAGCCAGCACGAGGGCTGCATCGTTGCCAGACTGGATGATCAGGCCTTGCGTCATCTCCCGCACCGAGGCCGGTTTGCCGGCTTCCAGGAACATGCGCGATTCGTCGGTCTTGACGGTGCGCACGGTCTCGGTGGGCGTGATCATCTGGTCGTACTTGAGCTTGCCGTCGCGCACGGCTTCGAAGACGAGGTAGGCCGTCATCAGCTTGGTGAGCGAGGCGGGCTCGATGCGTTCGTCCATGTTGGCGCCGCCGAGCACCTGGCCGCTGGTCACGTCGGTCAGCATCCACGAGCGGGCCGCGACTTGCGGGGCGGGCACCGGCTGCGCCATGGCGGGCAGCGCGGTGACCAGCACGGCGGCGGCCACGGCGGTTGCGGCGGCGGAATGGAAGGCGAAGGGCGTGAAATGGGCGAAGCGGGTCTGCATATCGGGTCCTGCGGTCTGCTTGGAATTCAATGGCGCCACGCACCGGGGGAGGCGCGGCGTCCGGAAAGTCAACGGGTGGGTATTACGGTTTTGGCGCCCAGGCGCCTGTAATGAGCTGCCGGATCAGATGCAGCTTGCGGTGGAAGAAATGATCGGCGCCCGGGATGACGATCACGGGCAGCTCCTGCGGCCGTGCCCAGTTGAGCACGTCGACCAGCGGCACGGTGTCATCCTGTTCGCCGTGGATGATGATGGTGTCGGCCGGCACCGGGGCGACATCCCAGCGCGAGGTGGCGGTGCCGACCAGCGCCAGGCGCTCGGCAGGCGTGCCGGCCTCGGCCAGGCGGCGTGCCACCTGGGACACGACAAAGCTGCCGAACGAAAAGCCGCCCAGTGCCAGGGGCAGCGTGGCCACATCGGCAGACCATTCGGTCTGTGTACGCATCCAGTCGAGCAAGGCCAGCATGTCGTCCTGCTCGCCGATGCCGTTGTCGTGCGTGCCTTCGGTCTTGCCTACGCCGCGGAAGTTCAGGCGCACTGTCGCGTAGCCCAGGCCGACGAAGGTGCGTGCCAGCGTCTGCGCGACCTTGTTGTCCTTGGTGCCCCCAAAAAGCGGATGCGGATGGCCGATCAGCGCCAGGCCGCGCAGGGCGCTGTCCGGCTGGTCGATCGACAGGTCGATCTGCCCGACGGGGCCCGGAATCAGGCGTTCTTCGGTATGAACGTTCATGGAAACTGGAGAAGCAGATGCGGTAAAGCGCGGGCTCACGCGTTGGCAGGGCGGTCGACCATCAGTCGTTCGACCGGTTTGCCTTCGACCAGATGGCTCTGGATGATCTCGTCGATGTCTTCCTTGTCGACGAAGGTGTACCAGACGGCCTCGGGGTAGACCACCATGACCGGACCGAGTTCGCACCGGTCCAGGCAGCCCGCCTTGTTGATACGCACGCGGCCTTCGCCGTTGATGCCGAGTTCCTTGCAGCGCTTCTTGGCGTATTCCTGCATCGCCTTGGCGCCAAAGTCGGCGCAGCAACGCGAGCCGTCCTCGCGCTCGTTCAGGCAGAAGAAAACGTGGTGCTGATAATGGCTGCTCATGGGCGGACCGAAAAGGCTGGGAGGGCTGCGTGGCGGTACGCGCGGCAGGACATGACAGGCTTTCCCGGCGTCGCGCACCCATGTGGATTTGCGTAACGAGCCCGCATTATACGGCCCCGGTGTCGCGCGCCCTCCCAACATGCTGACCGCACGCAGCCTGCGATGCTGCGTCGCAACACGTTTTCCGGATGTCTGGACACCCTGGGTGCGCGGATTCCGGGATTGACGACGGTTGGGGTGGGTGCCATCGTAGTCACACCAAGCTGCTGCAAGGGCTGGCGGGCCGCCAGTGCCTGAAATTGAGGTTGGCATAGCCCTTGCAATTAAAAGCGACCTGCTGCGGGAGGCGCCGGAAACATCAGCGTATCGAGGCAGGAGAGAGACCACACCAGGGCGGGTCGGACCGGGCGAGCAACTGAGCGCACGGCCGGTCTGTGACACTCGAGGAAGACATGAAAAAACCGTTCTACAAAATCCTGTACGTGCAGGTGCTGGCGGCCATCGTCATTGGCGTTCTGCTGGGCCATTACTCGCCCGAACTCGCCGTCAAGATGAAGCCGCTGGGCGATGGCTTCATCCAACTGATCAAGATGGTGATCGGCCCGATCATTTTCTGTACCGTCGTCTCCGGCATTGCCGGCATGCGTGACATGAAGAAGGTGGGCCGCGTGGGCGGCAAGGCGCTGATCTACTTCGAGGTCGTCTCGACCTTCGCGCTGATCATCGGTCTCGCGGCGGGCCATATCTTCAACCCCGGCGCGGGCTTTAACGTCGACGTCAACACCATCGATGCCAAGGCTGTGGCGCAGTACGCCGCCAAGGCCCACTCGGCCAGCACGGTCGACTTCCTGCTCAACATTATCCCGAGCACGGTGGTGGATGCCTTCGCCAAGGGCGACATCCTGCAGATCCTGCTGATCGCGCTGCTGTTCGGCGGTGCGCTTTCTGCCATGGGCGAGCGCGCGCAGATGGTGACGGACTTCATCGACCAGATCTCGCACGTGTTCTTCCGCATCGTGCACGTCATCACGCGTGTGGCCCCCATCGGGGCCTTTGGTGCCATGGCATTCACCATCGGCAAGTACGGCGTGATCTCGCTGGTGCCGCTGCTCAAGCTGGTCGGCACGTTCTACCTCACGGCCATCATCTTTGTCGTGGTGGTGCTGGGCATCATCGCGCGGCTGGTCGGCTTCAACATCTTCCGCTTCGTTGGGTACATCAAGGAAGAACTGCTGATCGTGCTGGGCACCAGCTCGTCGGAATCGGCGCTGCCGCACCTGATGGAAAAGATGGAGAGGCTGGGCTGCTCGAAGTCGGTGGTGGGCCTGGTGGTTCCGACCGGTTACTCGTTCAACCTGGACGGCACCAACATCTACATGACGATGGCGGTGATCTTCATCTCGCAGGCGCTGAACATCGAGCTGACCTGGACGCAGCAACTGACCATCCTGGCCGTTGCCATGCTGACGTCGAAGGGCGCATCGGGCATCACCGGCGCGGGCTTCATCACGCTGGCCGCCACGCTGGCGGTGGTGCCGGATATTCCGGTAGCGGGCATGGTGCTGATTCTCGGTATCGACCGCTTCATGAGCGAATGCCGTGCCCTGACCAACATCACCGGCAACGGCGTGGCCTGCGTGGTGATCTCGGCCTGGGAGCGTGAACTGGATCGCGCCAAGCTGGCGCGCGTGCTGTCGGGCGACCGCAGCGACGAGGGCGTGCCGGCCACCCCGGCAGTTTGATCGATCGAATCTGGCTGGCGCCTGCGGGCGCCGGCGCCTGAAAGCGCAAAGCGTATGATTGCGGGGCCTGTCCTTCCAGACGGCCCCGCTTCTTTTTTGGGATGCACCTCGTGAAGCACCTCGGCGACATGCCGACTGCGGGCACGGCGTTGGAAGGCACGGCAACACTCTCTTCCGCCGACCTCCAGCCGATGTCCGATCGCGATTTCTTCCTGACCAGCGCCTCCGGCTCGCGACGCGGCTTCTGGTGGCTGGTGGCGCTCGGGCTCGTCGTTGTAATGGCCGGGGTGTGCGCGACCACCTTTGTGGTGGCGTGGAACCGGGGCCTTACGCAGGCCCAGCAGGCCGCCGGCGGGCGGGTCGACCGCTATGCCGCCAACCTCAAGAGCACGCTCGATCGCTACGAATACCTGCCGGCGTTGGTGGCGCTGCATCCGTTCATCCACGATCTGCTCGCCAATCCGACATCCGCCAACGTCGACCGCGCGAACCGCTATCTGCGCGAAGTCAACGATCGCGCGCACGCCACTGCCACCTACGTGATCGCGCCCAGCGGCAAGGCGCTGGCAGCATCCAACTACAACCAGCCCGACAGCTTCGTCGGTGCCAAATATCGGTTCCGGCCGTATTTCCAGCAGGCAGCGGAAGGCCACGTCGGGCGCTTCTACGGCATTGGCATTACGCGTGAAGAGCCCGGCTATTACATCTCCCAGCCGGTCATGCAGGATGGCCGCGTGATCGGCGTGACCGTGGTCAAACTCAACCTCGAATGGTTCGGCCGCGCCAGCCACGACGCGTCGGAACCCGTGATGGTGGCCGACGAGAACGGCGTGATTTTCCTGTCGTCCGTGCCCGCGTGGCAGTACCGCACGGTGGAACCTCTCACGTCCAAACTGCAGGCGCAGTTGGAGGCGACGCGCCAGTATTACCGCAAGCAGATCACGCCGCTGCCGCTGCAGCCCGAGGCGCCGGCTTTCCTGCGATTGACCGGGCGCTTGCCGGAAGGCGCAGAACTGATTCGCGTTGGCGAGCGCACGAACGCCACGCGCTATCTGCAGGTTTCGCGTGACCTGGTCGAGCCCGACTGGACGCTGATGTATCTCACGCCGGTGGAGCCCGTGATGGGCGCCGCGCGCAGCGCGACCGTGGCGGCGGCGTTTGCCTTCGCCTTTGCATGCCTGCTGCTCTTCTACTGGCGCCAGCGGCGCCTGCGCATGATGGAGATGCTGCGTAGCCGCCGCCTGCTGGAAGCCGCATACGATCAGCTCGAACGCCGCGTGGAAGACCGCACGGCCGATTTGATGGCTACCAATGAACAATTGCAACACGAGATCGTCGACCGCACGCGTGCCGAGGCCGAACTGCGCGCCACGCAGGATGAACTCGTGCAGGCCAGCAAGCTTGCCGCGCTGGGCCAGATGGCTGCCGGCATCACGCACGAACTCAACCAGCCGCTGGCTGCGCTGCGCACGTTCTCCGACAACACCCGCATCCTGCTCGAACGCGGCCAGCACGGCGCCGCCACCGATAACCTGCAGGCAATTGCCGACCTGACCGAGCGCATGGGCAAGATCACCGCGCAGCTCAAGCTGTTTGCGGGCCGCTCGCGGCGCAAGGTGGTGGATGTGCAGGTGCGCGTGGCGCTGGATCACACGCTCGCGCTGCTGCGTCCGCGCCTGGGCGATGTGGCGCTCGAACTGCACTGGCGCATCCCCGAGAAAGAGGCCGTGGTGCGCGCGGACGAACTGAAGCTGGAGCAAGTGCTGATCAATCTGATTGGCAACGCGCTCGATGCGATCAGCGCCAACGAGCCCGCGCGCGCCGGACGCATCGACATCACCATCGGCCCGATCGAAGGAGCGCAGGCGCCGTCGAATCAGCTATCCATCGCTGTGCGCGATAACGGCCCCGGCATTCCGCCCGACGCCATGCCGCACTTGTTCGAGCCGTTCTTCACCACCAAGGAGATCGGCCAGGGGCTCGGCCTTGGGCTGGCGATTTCCACCAGCATTGCGCGGGACTTTGGCGGCTCGCTGTCGGCTGCGAACGTGCCGGGCGGTGGCGCGCAATTTACGCTGACGCTGGTACGCGCCGACGTCACCTCCGCGGCTTCCCTCTGATCCGTTTTTCACACAGACACGAACCATGTCCGAAGGCTTGAACGTTCTCTTCATCGAAGACGACCCGCCTGTGCGCCAAGCCACCGCGCAGAGCCTGGAACTGGCCGGCTTCAATGTGCAGGCGTTCGGCAGCGCCGAAGAAGCCGTCGGCAAGATCGACGCGAACTTTCCCGGCGTGGTCGTGAGCGACCTGCGCTTGCCGGGCGCGAGCGGCCTGGACGTGCTCACGCACTGCCAGTCGTTTGGCACGGGCATTCCCGTCGTGCTCGTCACCGGCCACGGCGACATCACGATGGCCGTGCAGGCCATGCGCGAAGGCGCGTTCGACTTCATCGAGAAGCCGTTTCCCGCCGAACGCCTGACCGAGACCGTGCGCCGCGCAGTGGAGCGCCGCGCGCTGGAGCTGGAAAACCGCGCACTGCGTCGTGAACTGGCCGGCCCGGCGGCTGGCACGCGCATCATCGGGCGCTCGCCAGCGATGGCCGCCGTACGCGCGCTGATCGAGAACGTCGCGACCACCGATGCGCCGGTGCTCATCAACGGCGAGACCGGCACGGGCAAGGAACTCGTCGCGCGCAGTCTGCACATGCTCTCGCCGCGTCACGACAAGCCGTTCATCGCGCTGAACTGCGGCGCCGTGCCTGAACAGATTTTCGAGAGCGAGATGTTCGGCCACGAGGCCGGAGCCTTTACCGGTGCAAGCAAGCGGCGCATCGGCAAGCTTGAGCACGCGTCGGGCGGCACGCTGTTTCTCGACGAAATCGAGAGCATGCCGATCGCGCTGCAGGTCAAGCTGCTGCGCGTGTTGCAGGAGGGCGCGCTGGAGCGGCTGGGCTCGAATGCGTCGGTGCGCATCGACGTGCGCATCGTGGCGGCCGCCAAGGGCGATATGGAAGCGCTGATCGAGGCGGGCGGTTTCCGGCGCGATCTGTACTACCGCCTGAACGTCGTCGCCATCGACCTGCCGCCGCTGCGTGAGCGCCGCGAAGACATCATCCCGCTGTTCGAACACTTCCTGCTCGAAGCCGCCGTGCGCTATCAACGTCCGCTACCGATGCTGGCCGAGCGTCAGCGCCACGAGCTGATGCAATCGAGCTGGCCCGGCAACGTGCGCGAACTGCGCAACGCGGCCGATCGTTTGGTGCTAGGCGTTGGCCGCACGCCGGTCGTGCCGGATGCTTCGGAAGACGGCATGCCGCTCAAGGAGCGCGTCGAACGCTACGAGCGCACGGTGATTGCCGAAACCCTGGCGCGCACGGGCGGCTCGGTGCACCAGGCGGCGGATATTCTGCAGGTCGGCCGTGCCACGCTGTATGACAAGATCAAGCGATACGGTCTTTGACCTGGCACGCTCGTACGCAACAACGTCCGGCTTCGACCGGGCGTCTTCTTTTCTTTCTCTTTTTGCGCTCAACCCAGAATCGGATGGGCATCCGCCACCGGGTATCCACGGTCGTCTGTCGGAATCCGCTGGGTTTGGAATGCGATGAGCAGCGCCTGAAACCTCCCGTCGATTTCCACGATGACAGCCCCGTCCTGCCGTGTGCCGTTTTCGCGCGAATGGTCCTTCACACCCGGCGTGTGGACAACGGGGTTGCCCTGGTTCATGTGCGTTTCGTGCAGGCCGTTGTGCTGCGGCTCGAACAGGAAGCCAAAGCCGTAGACCGTCACGTCGGTACGCGGTGGCCAGCCTTTGCGGTCGTCGTCGCCGGAGCTGCCGTGGTAGACGTAGTCGATGGGCGTGGTGGTGCGGTCGAGGCTCAGCATGTCGTCAACGAGGGCGTTGATGTCGTTGTGTTGAGTCGCGGTATCCAGCGCGATCGGCTGCATGTGGGGGAAGTCGACCAGCCCGGCGTCGCGCACGTAGTCCAGACGCGGGAAGCCGCTTTCGTGCAGGCCGGGGGCCAGCGCGGCAAGGTCGGCGGTGATCGGCAACTCCAGATCCGTCGTCCACTGATACAGCACGTGATAACCCGCGGCGCCGGCGCCCGGCATGCTCGAGTCGGATTTCACGTTGGCGAGTACCACGAATTCCGACCCATCCGGCGCTTCCACCACGATCGCGTAATGCGGATTGCCGTTGTAGCCCTCCAGATACGGCACACCGAATTTCAGCTTGCCCTTGAACATGCAGTAGTGATTGGCCATGCGCACTCCATCGAATCAGGCATTGACGGACTGCCATTGCAGCAGGCCCGCGTGAACCTAGTGTGGAACGTGCATTGCCCGAAAACAAAAATGCCCGGCATTCACCGGGCGTTTCGTTTGCATTGAGGGGTGGACGCTCAGGCCTGCTTGCCCAGCGTCTGCTTGAGCAACGCGTCGAACGATGACCATTCCGGCTCACCTACGTAGCGCTTCAGGATGCGGCCGTCGCGGTCCACCAGGAACGTGGTCGGCGTGAGCTGCACGTCGCCGAAGGCCTTGGCGGCTGAGCCATCGGCATCCATCGCGACCTTGAAGGGCAATTGGCGCGTCTGGCTGAAGTTCATCACATACATTGGCGCGTCGTAGCTCATCGCCACAGCCACGTATTCCAGGCCTTCGCCTTTGTACTTGTTGTACGTCTGGATCATGTTGGGCATTTCCTTGATGCAGGTGGTGCAACTCGTGGCCCAGAAGTTGACGAGATAGACCTTGCCCTTCAGGTCTTGCGTCGAAAGCTTTTGCCCATCCAGCAGCGTGAAGGTCGCAGCCGGGACCTGCTGCGACGGCGAAAACGCACGCCAGCCGAACCAGCCGGCCACGGCCAGCACCAGCACGATCACGGGAAGCAGCCAGCGGCGCCCGCCTGAGGTGGCGCCAGATACCGGGGCTGCAGAAGGAGTCAGGGTCGAGGCCATGTCGGCAACGGGATCCGGAAAGAAATCAGGCACCTATTGTAGGCCTGCCGTGCCACCGCCGCATGTGCGTCGCGTCAATCCGTCCACAGTGCGATGCAGAAATCACTTTCTGTTGCCGAGGGCGGCTTCGTACAGGATCAAATCCGCAGCCGAGAAGCAGCAAAAGGTGATTGTCTCGAAGCGGCTGCCATGCTCGCGGGCGGCACGTACTGCAATAGGCGCGGCCAATTGCGGCGGGAAGCCATAGATGCCGGTGCTGATGCACGGAAACGCGATGCTCCGCACCTCGTATTTGCACGCCAGTTCCAGGCTGTTGCGATAACACGCGGCCAACAGCGCCGCCTCGTCCTGCCGGCCGCCGCGCCAGATGGGTCCGACGGTATGGATGACGTAGCGCGCCGTCAGCTGGAAGCCCGGCGTGAGTTTGGCTTCGCCGGTCCGACAGCCATGGAGTGCACGGCACGCCTCCAGCAATTCCGGCCCCGCCGCGCGGTGGATCGCGCCATCGACACCGCCCCCGCCCAGCAGCGAGCTGTTCGCAGCGTTGACGATGGCATCGCAGTCCAGCGTGGTGATGTCGCCGCGCAGGGCACGCAGCGTGACGGACGGGGTTGGCATGGCGCAGTCCTTGACGGGAAGGCGAGGGCGGGCGTCTCTGCTCGATAATAGGCGGCACAGAATCGGACCGAAAACGGACGGGAGGCGACGTGGCAGTCAAAGCGAGGGCAGGCTGGCGGATGGGGTTTGGCGCGTTGGCGTGCGCGCTGCTGATGGCCTGTTCGCCCAAGTACGACTGGCGCACGGTCCATTCCAGCGAGGGCGCCTATGCCGTCGACTACCCCGCCAAGCCCACCGCGGAAGCGCGTCCCATCGTCATCAACGGCCAGCGCATGCCGATGACCATGCAGGCCGCCAGCGTCGACGGCACGTTGTTCGCGGTCGGCGTGGTGGAGCTGCCCGCGGATGATCCGGTATCGCGGCAGCGCGCCGTTGAAGCGCTGCGCGGTGGCTTATCCGCCAATCTGAAGGGTCGTGTGACCGAGCGCGACATCGCTGTGCAAACCGCCGCCCAGCCGCCTTTGTCATTACCGGCAGTGGAATTGATTGCCCAGGGGGCGGGCGGCGACGATCCCGCGCCGCGCCGGCTGACCGCCCGCGTGGTCGCCGTGGGCAAGCATGCCTACCAGGCGGTCGTGCTGGAATCGGGCGACGCCGCTCGCGATGCGCGCCAGCAGGAGCAGGTCGACCAGTTTCTCTCCAGCTTCCATCCGTACTAGACCCTGAGCGCGCCCGAGCGGACTGGCCACAGCCGGTGCACAATCGTCGCCTTCGCTTTACCGCATAACATTTCACGAGGAACCATCATGACGTTGCAAGTCTGGCTGGCCTTTTTTTTGGCGGCCTGGGTGATCGCCATCTCGCCGGGGTCGGGCGCCATTCTCTGCATGAGCCATGGCCTGACGCATGGCGTGCGCCGCACGTCGGTCACGATCGCGGGGCTCGAGCTGGGCATTGTCGTGATCCTGTTCATTGCGGGTGCGGGTCTGGGCGCGTTGCTGATCGCGTCGGAGCACGCCTTCATGGCCATCAAGATCATCGGGGCCATGTATCTGATTTATCTGGGCATCGTGCAATGGCGCACCCCCATTCAGATTGCCAAGCCGGCTGAGGGCGAGCCCGTGAAAGTGTCTGGCAGTGGCGCCGGCCGCCGGTTCCTCGTCGGGTTGCTGACCAATCTGACGAACCCGAAGGGCATCCTGTTCATGGTGGCGGTGCTGCCGCAGTTCATCGATCCGGCCAAGCCGCTGCTTTCCCAACTTGGCATCCTGGCGGCGACGATGGTGTTCGTCGATCTGATCGTCATGCACGGTTATGCGCTGCTGGCCTCGCGGGCGCAGCGCCTGTTCCGCAATCCGCGCGCGCTGCGCTGGCAGAGCCGCTTCTTCGGCGGCATGCTGATGAGCATCGGCGCAGCGCTGTTCTTCGTGAAGCGGCAGACTGCGTGACCTTTGCACTGCCGCAGGGCTGCCCGCCAAGTCGTTGAGGGCACAGCGTGGGGATGCAAGCTAATCCGCCTTCACCCCGCGCCGATACTGAATGGCCTCGCCCACATGCGCGGCATCGATCTGCTCGTCACCTGCCAAGTCGGCAATCGTGCGGGCGAGCTTGAGCACGCGCGCATAGGCGCGGGCAGACCACGAAAAGCGCGTCATCGCGTGGCGCAGCAAGCCATCGGCCGCATCGGTGCGGCTGCAATGCTGATCGATTTCATGGCCGCCCAGCAGGGCGTTGCGTTTACCTTGCCGTGCGAGCTGCCGCGCGTGCGCCGCAGCAACGCGCTCGGCCACGTTGAGCGTCGGTTCACCTGGCGGCCCATCGAGCAACTCTTCCTGCGAGGGCGTCGGCACCTCGATCTGCACGTCGATGCGATCGAGCAGCGGACCAGATATGCGCGCCTGGTATCGCTCCACTTGATCCGGCGTGCAACGGCACGCCCGCAGCGGATGCCCGCGATAGCCGCACGGGCACGGGTTCATGGCGGCAATCAGCTGGAAGCTGGCCGGAAAATCTGTCTGGTGGGCGGCGCGCGAGATGGTGATGTGGCCGGTTTCCAGCGGCTCACGCAGGACTTCGAGCACGCGGCGTTCGAACTCTGGAAGTTCATCCAGGAAGAGCACGCCCTGATGTGCCAGGGAGATTTCCCCAGGCCTTGGCGTATTGCCCCCGCCCACCATCGCCACCGCCGACGCCGTGTGGTGTGGCGAGCGGAACGGCCGCACCTTCCAGCGTCGCGCATCGAAGCCGCGCGTGGTCAGGCTCATCACGGCGGCAGCGGAGAGCGCTTCGTCATCGCTCATGTCCGGCAGCAAGCCGGGAAACCGCTGCGCGAGCATCGACTTGCCTGTTCCGGGCGGTCCGATCATCAACATGGAATGACCGCCGGCGGCCGCGACTTCCAGCGCACGCCGCGCCTGCGGCTGTCCGCGCACATCAGCCAGGTCGGGATAGCGGATGTCCGCGTCGACCGGCGCAGGCAGCGCTGGTGCGAGCTTGCGGTCCGGCGCGCTCAGGTGATCGCATACCTCAATGAGCGTGCGCGCGGGCAGGACTTTGGTGCCGCTCACGAGCGCAGCTTCGGCAGCGTTTTCGGCGGGCAGCACGAAGGCGCGGGCGAGCGGTGCGTCGCCATCGGCCGAAGCGGGGTTGCGCGACAGCGCGTACGCCATCGCCAGCGCACCGCGAATCGGCCGCAGATCGCCGGACAGCGACAGCTCGCCCGCAAACTCATGCGCGTCCAGATGCGTGTGCGGAATCTGGCGGCTCGCGGCGAGGATGCCCAGCGCGATCGCCAGGTCGAACCGGCCCGATTCTTTTGGAAGATCGGCCGGGGCGAGGTTGACGGTGATGCGCCGCGCCGGAAACTCGAAGCGGCTGTTCTGGATCGCTGCCCGTACGCGATCCTTGCTCTCCTTCACCTCGGTATCAGGCAGGCCGACGATGGTGAACGATGGCAGGCCATTCGCCAGATGAACTTCCACCGAGACGGCCGGCGCATCGATACCCGAGAGCGCGCGCGAGCGCAGTACGGCTAGGCTCATCGCGCCGCCCTCCAAGTGGACTCACGAGTAAGGCGGAGGGCGTGGCAGCAGTGCATGATGTGACGGAGCGTGGCGGTTGCGGAACCCTCCACTGTGCCAGCCGGGTTCTACTGCCACGATCACCGGCATCCAAATTTGACGATCGCGCCGACATGAGAACAGTGGCCAAAAAAAAACCGGAGCACTGGGCTCCGGCTTCGTTGTCGGCAGATCAACTCAGGGGAAGGCCGGCATGGCCGTGTCTTCGCCGCTGAAGCGGCCTTCGGGATGCGTCTTCTGCAGCAGCGCGCGAATCTCGCTCACGCGCGAGCGCGGCACATCGACCATCAGCAGGATCTGCCCATCCTCCACTGCTTGCTTGAACGGCTTCAGGCGGCTGTTCGGCACCGAACTGCCGATCATGCTTGAAGCCCACGCGCCAAACAGCGCCCCCACCACGGTCGTAATGCCGACCATGCCCCACTGTGGCCCTTCGCCGATGACCGGGAAGAGAGCGGCCACGATGCCGGCCAGCACACCCGCACCTCCGCCGATCACCAGCCCGTTCTGGGTGGCATGGACGATGTCGGAGGTCTGGAGGATGTTGGCTTCGTGCAGGCCGGTGAGATCGATGCCGGGCTTGGAGACGAAGTGGATGTGGCGCTCGGTGATGCGCGCCAGCAGGAGGTCGTTCATCACGCGCCGGGCGCTGGCGACGTCCGGCATCAGGAAGTAGAGGCGATGCTGCATGATCTTCTCCTCAAGCGCGGCTGCGCGTGCGTCTTAAGGACGTTCTAGATCAGTTCGCCAGCCGCAACAAGGCGGCACATCGATCTTTTCGCTGTGCGCTGCAGCAGGGGTGCCGAGGTCCGCACAGCGGCTTTCTGGATGCGCACCCGGCGCAACACCGGCGCGGCTTACTGGTCAGCCGGGGTAGCTGACTTGAGTTGCGCTTCCAGTGCGGCCACGCGGGTTTCCAATTCTTCCAGGCGCGCACGCGTACGTGCCAGAACTTGCGATTGCACGTCGAATTCCTCGCGCGTGACCAGATCGAGCTTGGCGAAGCCCTGGGTCATCATCGCGCGGACGTTCTTCTCGATATCAGCCGCCGGCGAGTTGCGCAGGGCTTCGCTGACGCGGTTCTGGAAGTCGGAAAAGAGATCGGTCGGTTTCATGTCGTTTGCTCCATGGGTCGTGCTCTCTGCGCCAAGCCGGTGCATGCACCGCGGCTGTGCGTTGAAATTGCTGTGTCGTGGTGCGAAGGCCTGCGTCTGGCGCGTGGTTTCGGTGCTGCCGGCTGCGATGGTACCGGCTGAGCGCTCTGAACGGCACACCTTGCGTCAAATCTCGCTGCGATGCGGCATTGGAGGAGTCATACAAACGGGGACAGAACTGGTCGCCTGAGCTCCCGTGCCGCACCGCACGCGCCACTGCATAAGGCTGAAATCACTCTATCACATGGTTTTTATCGCGCTATGACGGCGTAGGCCGCCATGGCATGAACCCGCCTGCGGCAACTGTTCGCGGGCAGCAGGTGGTGTCGGGCGTGACCCGTCCCCAATTTCCTCCGCTTTTGTGCCATGGCGCAAGGCGACGCCGTAACCGAAGACACCCTCCAATCCGTCGACATCGACATGGCATGACAGTTGCAGAACTGGTGCGATTTTTTTTCCATTGCCGTTGCGACTTTCTAAAGGGGGAGAGCCGTTATGAAGAAGTTTGCGTACGCAGCCAGCCTTGTACTGTTGACCGGTGCCGTTGCCGGCGTCAGCCAATCCGCCATCGCACAGTCCGCACCCGCGGCTGATGCACCGGCCGCCGCACCCGCACCTGCGCCGGCCGCGCTCACGGCCAACGTCACGCTGGCCAGCCAATACCGCTACCGCGGCATCATGCAGACCAACAACAAGCCGGCCATTCAGGGCGGCTTTGATTACGCCATTCCTGGCGGTGTGTTGCCCGAGGGTTTCTACATCGGTAACTGGAACTCGTCGATCAGCTGGTTGAGCGATTCCAACTCGAACGTCTCCGCACCGATCGAGATGGACTTCTACGGCGGCTACAAGACCGAGATCATCAAGGACGTGCCCATCGACGTGGGCGTGCTTCAGTACTACTACCCGGGCAGCTATCCCGACGGTTTCACGCGTCCGCACACGACCGAAGGCTATGCGCAGATCGGCTACGGCCCGGTCACGTTCAAGTATTCGCACGCGTTTTCCAACCTGTTCGGCACGCCCGATTCGCATCACAGCCAGTACTTCGATCTGTCGGGTAACTTCGACACCGGCTTCTGGGGCCTGACGCTGAACCTGCATGCGGGCTACCAACAAGTGCCCCATCAGACCGTACGCGCTTCGTATGCCGACTGGAAGATCGGTGTGACGAAAGACTTCGGCAACGGCTGGGCGGCATCGCTGGCCTACATCGATACGAATGCTTCGCGCGTGTTCTATACGAACCCGCGTGGCAGCTACATGGGCAAGGCCACGGCCCTGCTGTCGATCACCAAGACTTTCCAATAACGATGCGCGGCGGTGCTCCGGCGCCGCCGACCGAGGAGCAACCAGCATGAAACTCATCATGGCCATCATCAAGCCGTTCAAGCTCGACGAGGTCCGCGAGGCGCTGTCCGAAGTTGGTGTGTCGGGCATTACCGTCACGGAAGTCAAAGGCTTCGGACGCCAGAAAGGTCATACCGAGCTTTACCGCGGCGCGGAGTACATCGTCGACTTCCTGCCTAAAGTAAAGATCGAAGTGGCTGTGCCTGACGACGTGGTCGAGCGCGCCGTCGAGGCCATCGAAAAATCCGCGCGCACCGGCAAGATCGGCGACGGCAAGATCTTCGTGGCCGACGTCGAACAAGTCATCCGCATCCGCACCGGTGAGACCGGTGGCGACGCCCTATAAGCCCCAATCCGCCAAGGAAGAGGTCAAAACATGAAAACCTGGTTCACACGATTCCTGACGGCTGGGGCCGTCGCTGCCGTGCTCGCAGGCGCCGTGATCTCGGCGCCGGCCGCTGCACAGGACAAGCCAGCGGCTGAAGCTTCGGCGCCGGTTGCCGCGGTCGCCGCTTCCGAGCCGGCCGCTGCCGCACCGGCAGCCGCAGCTGCGGCTGCAGCCCCCGCCGCCGCAGCTGCTCCAGCTGCCGCTGCGCCCGCCGCTGCTGCGCCCGTCCCCAACAAGGGCGACACGGCGTGGCTGCTGGTCTCCACCGCCTTCGTCATCCTGATGACGCTGCCGGGTCTGGCGCTGTTCTACGGCGGCCTGGTGCGCAAGAAGAACATGCTGTCGGTGCTGATGCAGTGCATGGGCATCTTCTCGCTCATCATCATCCTGTGGGCCATCTACGGCTACAGCTTTGCGTTTACCGAGGGCAACGCGTTCTTCGGCGGGCTGGATCGCCTGTTCCTGAAGGGTCTGACGCCCGATTCGGTTGCCGCCACCTTCAGCAAGGGCGTGGTGGTGCCGGAATACGCGTACTTCGCCTTCCAAGGCGCGTTTGCGGCGATTACCTGCGCGCTGATCATCGGTGCTTTCGCCGAGCGTGCGAAGTTCTCGGCCGTGCTGTTGTTCGTGGTGCTGTGGTTCACCTTCAGCTACGTGCCGATCGCACACATGGTCTGGT
This sequence comes from Ralstonia pickettii, assembly GCF_016466415.2. Lineage (NCBI taxonomy): Bacteria > Pseudomonadati > Pseudomonadota > Betaproteobacteria > Burkholderiales > Burkholderiaceae > Ralstonia > Ralstonia pickettii. The sequence continues at coordinate 224,342 of NZ_CP066771.1, forward strand.
TCTGGCCGGGTCCGGACGGCTTTACCGACGCCAAGGCGGCCGAGGTGATGACGGCCAAGTCTGGCTGGCTGTTCCAGAAGGGCGCGCTGGACTTTGCCGGCGGTACCGTGGTGCACATCAATGCCGCTGTAGCGGGCCTGGTGGGCGCCTTCCTGTTCGGCAAGCGCATCGGCTTTGGCCGTGAGGCGCTCAAGCCGCACAGCCTGACGCTGACCATGGTCGGTGCCTCGCTGCTGTGGTTCGGCTGGTTCGGCTTCAACGCCGGTTCGGCTCTGGAAGCCAACGGCAGCGCCGCGCTGGCCTTCGTCAACACGCTGCTGGCGACCGCCGCTGCGGTGCTGTCGTGGAGCTTCGGCGAGTGGTTCGGCAAGAGCAAGCCTTCGATGCTGGGTGCTGCATCGGGTGCCGTGGCTGGCCTGGTCGCCATCACCCCGGCCGCCGGCTTTGTCGGCCCGATGGGTTCGATCGCGCTCGGCATCATCGCCGGCCTGCTGTGCCTGTGGGGCGTCAATGGTCTCAAGCGCATGCTGGGCATGGACGACACGCTGGACGTGTTCGGTGTGCACGGCGTGGGCGGTATCCTCGGGGCGCTGTTGACTGGCGTCTTCGCGGCGCCGAGCCTGGGCGGCACCGGCATCTACGACTATGTCGCCAACAAGGTAGTCGACGATTACTCGATCGGCGGCCAGCTGTGGATCCAGTTCCAGGGCGTGGCGACCACGGTCATCTGGTCCGCAGTGGTGGCGTTTATCTCGTACAAGATCGTCGATGCCATTGTTGGCCTGCGCGTGCCGGAAGAAGAGGAGCGCGAGGGTCTGGACATCACGTCCCACGGCGAAACTGCCTACGAAGACTGATCGTCTGCGTCATCCCGCAAAAGACCCGGCCGCGCGCCGGGTTTTTTGTGTCGCCCCCCCCCCTGAGCCGGACGTCCTTAAGTCCGATGTAAAAAACCTTCAATTGCCTCTCGTTATGCGGGCGCTTACATTGCAGACGTGGTTTCCTCCACCTGCAGAACGCTCCCCGTATCTGTCAGGCTATTCCCTAAGCGCGGCAGCCCCGCGCTTTTTTTTGTCCGCTTTTTTGTGTGGCCTGCTGCACTGCCCCACCGCGCCTCTTGCGAATCCTCTTTCCTGACCGCATATCGATAGCCCGCTGTCGTCTGCAAGCTATTGCCTGTTCCTCTACAATTGGAGTGGGCGATAAATAACATCAATAGGAAGGGTATGGTTCCGCACTTGATCACCGCGCTGAACGGGCCGCTGCTTGAGCTCGAGCAGAAGATTCTTGACGCCACGCCCGCCATCGAACGCTGGTTCCGCCTGGAGTGGCAGGAGCACACGCCCCCGTTCTACTGTTCCGTCGATTTGCGCAACGCCGGCTTCAAGCTGGCGCCGGTCGACACCAACCTGTTCCCGGGTGGCTTCAACAACCTCGCGCCTGAGATGCTGCCCCTGGCCGTGCAGGCCGCCATGGCCGCTATCGAGAAGATCTGCCCGGATGCCAAGAACCTCCTGCTGATCCCGGAGCGCCACACGCGCAACATGTTCTATCTGCAGAACGTGGCGCGCCTATCGCAGATCATGCGCCAAGCGGGGCTGAATGTGCGTCTCGGATCGCTTTCCGAAGACATCACCGAGCCGACCCCGATCGATCTGCCCGATGGACAGCGCCTGGTGGTCGAACCGATCAAGCGCATCGGCACCAAGGGCCGTCGCTTGGGCATGGAAGACTTCGATCCGTGCTCTATCCTGCTGAACAACGATCTGTCAGCCGGCGTGCCGCCCATCCTCGAGAACATCAACGAGCAATATCTGCTGCCGCCACTCCATGCCGGCTGGTCGCAGCGCCGCAAGACCAACCACTTTGCCGCCTATGACGAAGTGGCCAAGAAGTTTGCCAAGCTGATCGACATCGACCCGTGGATGGTCAACCCGTACTTCACCAAATGCAGCGGACTGGACTTCCATGAGCGCGCCGGCGAGGAAGAACTCGCCCACGCGGTCGAGACGGTGCTGAAGAAAACCGCCAAGAAGTACAAGGAATATGGCGTGACCGAGACCCCCTACGTGGTGGTCAAGGCCGACGCCGGCACCTATGGCATGGGCGTGATGACCGTGCGCGATCCGTCCGAGGTCAAGGGCCTCAACCGGAAGGAGCGCAACAAGATGAGCGTGGTCAAGGAGGGCCTGGAGGTCTCCGAAGTGATCGTGCAGGAAGGCGTGCACACCTTCGAGAAGATCAACGAAGCTGTGGCCGAGCCCGTCGTATACATGATCGACCGCTATGTGGTGGGTGGTTTCTACCGGGTTCACACGGGCCGCGGCGTGGACGAGAATCTCAATGCGCCAGGCATGCATTTCGTGCCGCTGCCGTTTGCGTCGAATTCGCTGCCGGACAGCCATGCCAAGCCGGGCGCCGGCGAGCCGAACCGCTTCTATATGTACGGCGTCGTGGCGCGCTTGGCGCTGTTGGCTGCATCGCTCGAGCTTGAGAAGACCGACCCGAACCCGCTGATCTGATCGGCTGTATCCCCGCTGCAGAAGGAACCGCCATGCGCATCCTGTTCATCGTCGATCCGCTGTCGACGTTCAAGACCTACAAGGATTCCACCTTCGCGATGATGCGTGAGGCGGCGGCGCGCGGCTATGCCATCTACACGTGCCTGCAGTCGCAGCTCACGTTGGCGAACAACGTGGTCGAAACCGTTGCCACGCCGATCGCACTGACCGGCGACGAGGACGACTGGTACCGCGCCGGCGATGCGCGCCTGCTGCCGCTCACCGGCTTTGACGCCGTGCTGATGCGCAAGGACCCCCCATTCGACATGGAGTACGTCACCAGCACGTGGCTGCTGGAGATTGCCGAGCGGCAGGGCGCGCGTGTGTTCAACAAGCCGCAGGCGATTCGTGACCATTCGGAGAAGCTCGCCATCGCGCAGTTCCGCGAGTTCACCGTGCCGACCATCGTGTCCCGCGATGCCAAGCGTCTGCGCGAATTCCACGCCGAGCAGGGCGACGTCATCTTCAAGCCGCTCGACGGCATGGGCGGTGCGGGCATCTTCCGCGTGGGACCGGATGGTCTGAACCTCGGGGCTGTGATCGAGTCGCTGACCGACAACGGCGCGCGCACGATCATGGCGCAGCAGTACATTCCGGCGATCCGTGAGGGGGACAAACGCATTCTCCTGATCGGCGGGTCGCCGGTGCCGCATTCGCTGGCGCGGGTGCCGATGGCGGGCGAGGTACGTGGCAATCTGGCGGCGGGCGGTACGGGCAGGGCCCAGCCGCTGTCTGAGCGCGATCAGGTGATCGCACACGCACTTGCGCCCGTGCTGTGGCAGCGTGGTCTGCTGCTCGTCGGCCTGGATGTTATTGGGGATTACCTCACCGAGGTGAACGTCACCAGCCCGACGTGTTTCCAGGAGATCACGCAGCAGACGGGCTTCAATGTGGCCGGAATGTTCATCGACGCGCTCGAGCGCGCCGCAGGCAAGAGCAGCGGATTGGGCCGCAAGCCGGCCTGACATGGCGGCGCGCCCCACCGCCGAGGGTCCTCCACAAGGGGGAGATTCGGTGCGCGGGCCGGCAATCCCGCCAAATGGCCCTGATACAATCGGCGTTACTCCGATTCGCTTTTCAATCATGGCAGGGATTCTGATCATCGCTCATGCGCCGCTGGCCAGCGCACTGCGCGATTGCGCTGCACACGTCTATTGCGGACAGCCTGAAGGGCTGGGCGCAATCGATGTCCTGCCCGATGCCGAGCCGGCTGCCGTGCTGGCCCAGGCGCGCGACAAGCTCGCCGAACTCATTGAAGCCAACGGCGCGCTGGTGCTGACCGACATCTTCGGGGCCACGCCCGCCAATATCGCCTCGCGCCTGGCTGATCCGGGCCGCGTGCGCGTGCTGGCCGGCGTGAACCTGCCGATGCTTGTGCGCGCCATCTGCTATCGCTCCGAAAAACTCGAACAACTTGCCGCCAAGGCCCTGGCCGGCGGCGCGCAAGGCGTACTGCAGGTCGGCTCGACAGCCGTTCAGAACCAGGTTGCCAACCATCCGGACAAATATGCTGCAGAGGGATATCACCATCATCAATAAGCTCGGGCTGCACGCCCGCGCTTCCGCCAAACTTACGCAGCTCGCCAGCAAGTTCGACAGCCAGATCAAGATGTCGCGCAACGGTCGTCAGGTCGACGCCAAGAGCATCATGGGCGTGATGATGCTTGCCGCGGGCATCGGCTCCACCGTCACGCTGGAGATCGACGGCCCTGACGAGCACGACGCCATGGATGGCTTGGTCGCGCTCATCAACGATCGCTTCGGCGAAGGCGAATAAAGCGCCCGACGCACTCCACTTCAACGCCCGCTCCGGCCAGCGTCTATGCCTTTTACCCTGCACGGTATTCCGGTCTCGCGCGGCATCTCTATCGGCCGCGCCCACATGCTGGCGCGCGCGGCGCTCGATGTGTCGCACTACCTGGTCGACGAAGACAAGCTTGACGCCGAGGTCGAGCGCTTGCGCAGTGCCCGCGCCACCGTGCGCTCCGAACTGGCCGCACTCAAGCGCGACCTCCCGAGCGATGTGCCCGAAGAGATGGGCGCCTTCCTCGACGTGCACGCGATGATTCTGGATGACGCGTTGCTCTCGCAGGTGCCCGAGACTTTGATTCGCCAACGGCGGTACAACGCAGAGTGGGCGCTCACCACGCAGCTTGAAGAGCTGATCCGCCAGTTCGGTGAAATCGAAGACGAATACCTGCGCGAGCGCAAGGCTGACATCGAGCAAGTGGTCGAGCGCATTCTGAAGGTGCTGGCTGGCGCGCCCGCGCTGGCACCCGCGCCGGTCGCGGTCGGCTGCGATCCGGATGCCGGCATGATCGTTGTCGCACACGATATTGCGCCGGCCGACATGCTGCAGTTCCGCGGCCAGACCTTCGCCGGCTTCGTCACCGACCTGGGCGGCCGCACCTCGCACACCGCCATCGTGGCGCGTAGCCTCGACATTCCGGCGGCGGTAGGTGTGCATAACGCGAGTACGCTGATTCGTCAGGACGACATCGTCGTCATCGACGGCGACAACGGCATCGTCATCGTCGATCCGAGCACGTCCATCCTGGAGGAATACCGGCATCGCCGCAGCGAAGGCGAGCTGCAGAAGAAGCGCCTGGAGCGCCTGCGTCATACGCCCACCGTCACGCTCGACGGTACCCAGATCGACCTGCAGGCCAACATCGAGATGCCCGAAGATGCGGCAGCCGCTGTCAAAGCCGGCGCCGTGGGCGTGGGCCTGTTCCGCTCCGAATTCCTCTTCATGAACCGTCGCGGCGCGCTGCCCGATGAGGAAGAGCAGTTCCGTGCGTACCGTACCGCCGTCGAGTCGATGATGGGCCTGCCCGTCACGATCCGCACCATCGACATTGGTGCCGACAAGCCGCTGGACATCCGCGACGACGTGTTCGAGACCGCGCCCAATCCGGCGCTGGGTTTGCGCGCGATTCGCTGGTCGCTGTCAGAGCCGGCGATGTTCCTGACGCAGTTGCGCGCGCTGCTGCGGGCGTCGGCATTTGGGCCGATCAAGATTCTCGTGCCGATGTTGGCGCACGCCCGCGAAATCGACCAAACGCTGGAATTGCTGGCACGCGCCAAGGCTTCGCTCGACGCCGACGGCTTGGCCTACGATCCGGGCATCAAAGTAGGCGCCATGATCGAGATTCCGGCCGCCGTGCTGATCCTGCCGGTGTTCCTGCGCCGCATGGATTTTCTCTCGATCGGCACGAACGACCTGATCCAATACACGCTCGCCATCGACCGTGCCGACAACGCCGTCGCGCATCTGTACGACCCGCTGCACCCGGCGGTGCTGCAATTGATCGCGCGCACCATCCGCGAAGCGCATCAGGCGGGTAAGCCCGTTTCCGTGTGCGGCGAGATGGCGGGCGATGCTTCCATGACGCGCCTGCTGCTCGGCATGGGCCTCACCGAGTTTTCCATGCATCCGTCGCAGTTGCTGAGCGTCAAGCAGCAGATCTTGCGCTCAGACCGCCCGCGCTTGATGCGCGAGGCCGACCGCCTGCTGCACGCCTGCGAGCCGGCCGAAATCGAAGAGGCGCTCGGCGCGCTGGCGCGGGCCTGACCTGCGTTCGTTCTCAGCGTCGGGCGCACCCAGTGTCGCACCCGCGCATCGGCTTACCTAGGTTGAAGACCCTCTCTAAGTGATTGAAATTGCACGTCTTTCTTAGCAAAGACAGCTCGCGTGCACTTGCATGACCCTCCCCGCGGAATGGGGTCGAACAAGAATTGTTCTCATTTCGATTCTCTGTTATTCTGGGTTGACAGCGCGTTTCGAGCGCTGCGGAGGAAGCCCGTGTACGTCTGTATCTGCAACCAAGTCACCGACCGTGAAATCCATGGCGCCGCCCGTCTGGGCGTGGCGTCGATGGATGAACTCGCCGAAACGCTCGGCGTGGGTACGTGCTGCGGACAATGCCGGGACTGCGCCAAGCAGGTACTCGCCGAGGCGGTGAGCTGCATCCCTGTCGACCAGACCTTGGGCCGTGCCAGCACGCATGCCATAATCGAACGTCGCGACGAGCCCGTCGCCAATGATCAGGCCATCGTGGCTGGTGCATTGGCTGCCTGATTTCCCCTTTTTTTTCTGTCGCCGCGAATTGCCGCCCAGGCGCTGAGCCTCGGTGGCATTTGTTGCTTTCTGGTCAGGCACAGGGCTCGCCTTGAACGGACGCGTGTGTGCGTCCATCACCGCAGTTGCACTTTGCTGGAGCCCCAAGAATGAAAGGCGATAAGAAGGTCATCCAATATCTGAACGCCCAGCTCAAGAACGAGCTGACCGCCATCAACCAGTATTTCCTCCACGCGCGCATGTACGGCCACTGGGGGCTCAAGCGCATCGGGGACCACGAATACAAGGAGTCGATCGGCGAGATGAAGCATGCCGATCGCCTGATCGAGCGCATCCTGATGCTCGACGGCCTGCCCAACCTGCAGGACCTCGGCAAGATCTTCATCGGCCAAGATACGAAAGAGATCATTGAGTGCGATCTGAAGCTCGAGCGCGCCGCACACGGCACCGTGGTCGAGGGCATCGCCTACTGTGAATCGGTCAAGGATTACGTCAGTCGCGAAATCCTGGTCGACATCCTGGACGACACCGAAGAGCACATCGACTGGTTGGAAACGCAGCTTGAGCTGATCGACAAGGTCGGCATTCAGAACTACCTGCAATCGCAGATGGAGCCTGAGGGCGAATAAGGCTCGTCAGCCGCAAAAAAGAAGGAGGCCTCGGCCTCCTTTTTTGTCGTGCGTGTACCGGCGCGTCAGTGCTTGCCTCCGCAGACCGGACAGGACGGCTGTCGAGCGATGCGCATCGTCGTCCATTCCATCGTTAAACCGTCGAGCATCAGAAGGCGACCGGCAAGCGAATGGCCGATCCCGACAATCAGCTTCAGTGCCTCGGTGGCCTGCACTGTACCGACCATGCCTACCAGTGGCGAAAACACGCCCATCGTTGCGCATGCCACCTCGGGCGCGGGCTCGTCAGGCGGGAACAGACAGGCGTAGCAGGGGCCGCCGGTGCGGCTGTCGAATACGCTGATCTGTCCGTCAAAGCGGATCGCCGCGCCCGACACCAGCGGCAGCCCGGCGCGCACACAGGCAAGGTTGGTGGCCTGGCGGGTGTCGAAGTTATCCGAGCAGTCCAGCACCACGCTCACGCCTTGAAGCAGCGCGCAAATGGCGTCGGCATCGAGCCGGCGCTGTAACGCATTCACGCGCACGTCCGGATTCAGTCGTGCGATGGCCGCCTGGGCCGATGCCACCTTCGGTTGTCCGACCGATTCCGTTGTGTGGATGATCTGGCGCTGCAGATTCGTCAAGTCCACCGTGTCGTCGTCGACGATGGTGAGCGTGCCCACGCCGGCCGCAGCCAGGTAGGGCAGGGCGGCGGCACCAAGCCCGCCCGCACCGATGACGAGTACATGGCTCTCAAGCAGGCGCGTCTGCCCCTCGATGCCGATTTCGTCGAGCAGGATATGGCGCGAGTACCGCAGCAGTTGATCGTCGTTCATGGCGGAGCAATGAAAAAAGGCCGTGCAGTGCACGGCCTCGTAAGTTTGCCAGTGTTTGTCGGCCGGTGTCTTAACGGGCGCCGGTCGGTTCCGGGGCAGGTTGCACGCCGCTCGCAGGAGCATTGGGCTTCGGTGCGGTCGGCTCGGAAGCCGGCGCAGCCTTGCCCTTGGGCAGCTTGGCCCGGGCGCTCGATTCCCTGGTCGCCGGCGACTTCACCGCCTTGTCTGGCACCGCGGCAGCCGCGGCTTCCAGCACCGACTTCGAGCGCTTGACCGGCTGACCCTTCAGGTCGGCAATGGCCTGTTGCAGCATGAAGTCTTCGGCAGAACCGAACTCGATCGGCTTCTTGTTGCGTTCCTTCTCGCGCTGCTCGGGCGTCTTCTTGGCGTTTTCCTCTTCCAGGCGACGCAGCTCTTCAACGCGGCGCTTTTCGCGCTCGGTCATCTCGGCTTCTTCCGATTCCTGCTTGTTATGCAGGTGGCGTTCGGTGTCGATTTCGCGCGTGATCAGCGCATCGTCCGGGTCGCCGTCCGGGTTTTGGTCCACCGGAATATCCGGGCGGATGCCCTTGGCCTGGATCGACTTGCCCGACGGCGTGTAGTAGTACGCAATGGTCAGCTTGATGCCGGTGTCGTTCGACAGCGGACGCACCGTCTGCACCGAGCCCTTGCCGAACGTGGTCTTGCCCATCGTCTTGGCGCGGTGATGATCCTGCAGCGCACCCGCCACGATTTCCGAGGCCGAAGCCGTGTAGGCGTTGGTCAGCACAATGATCGGCACGGTCTTGAATTCGGGGTCCAGGCCGGTAAGCGGATCGGAATCGAGATTGCTCAAGCGGTAGTTGGCGAAGGTCGCCTTGTACGTGCGCTTGGCATCCGGCACCTGGCCGTTGGTCGACACCACCGTCACGTCCGGCGGCAGGAACGCGGCCGACACGCCAACGGCAGCTTGCAGAACGCCACCGCCGTTGTTGCGCAGATCCAGGATCAGGCCCTTGAGGTGGGCGTCCTGCTTGGCCAAGTCATTGAGCTTCTTGGCCAAGTCCGGCACGGTGCGTTCCTGGAAGCTGGTGATGCGGACCCAGGCGATGCCGTTGTCCAGCATCTTGGCCTTGACCGACTGCACCTGGATCTCGGCGCGAGTGATGGTCAGCGGGAACGTGCGCTCTTCCTTCTTGCGATAGATCGTGAGCGTGACCTTCGTGCCCGGCGCGCCGCGCATGCGCTTGACGGCTTGCTCGAGCGGCATGCCACGCACGGGCTTGTCGTCGATGCGGGTGATCAGGTCGCCCGGTTGCACGCCGGCGCGGAAGGCGGGGGTGTCTTCGATCGGGTTGATGACCTTGACCAGGCCTTCTTCCTGCGAGATCTCGATGCCCAGACCGGCGAAGCGGCCCTGGGTGCCTTCCTGGAGTTCCTGGAAATCCTTCTTGTCGAGGTAGGCCGAATGCGGGTCGAGGCTGGCGACCATACCCTTGATGGCTTCGGTCAGCAGCTTGTCGTCGTCCACCGGCTCGACATATTCACGCTTGATCTGGCCAAAGATGTCCGCCATGAGCCTGAGTTTCTCCAGCGGAAGCGGCCCAACCGTCGCGTTTTGCGCAGTGGCGGAGAGCTGGAGCGTCGCAAGCACCCCGGTGACGAGGCCGATGGCGATCAAGCTGATGTTCTTGAGCGAAGTTCGCATGTGTCGAGCGTGGACGTGGGAACAGTAGATAAACATGGCCCGGGACGGCTCGCGCACATCCCGGGCTACAGGCTTCGACAGTATAAAGGCGTTGGAGTGCCGCAGCGCTCGTTACGGTTTATTTCGACTTGCCTTGGCTGGCCACCGCCGCGAGCGACGCGGCAATCGCTTCCTGGTCGCCAAGGTAGTAATGGCGGATCGGCTTGAGGTTGGCGTCCAGCTCATACACAAGCGGCGTGCCGTTGGGAATGTTCAGGCCGACGATGTCCGCATCGGAAATGCCGTCCAGGTACTTCACCAGCGCGCGGATGCTGTTGCCGTGCGCGGCGATCACCACGCGCTTGCCGCTCTTGATGGCTGGTGCAATCGATTCTTCCCACAGCGGCATGACGCGTGCGACCGTGTCCTTCAGGCATTCGGTCAGGGGTACCTGCTCGCGCGTGAGGCCTGCGTAACGCGGGTTGCCGAAAGCGTCGTTGTCGGCGCCGGGCTCCAGTGCGGGCGGCGGCGTGTCGTAGCTGCGGCGCCAGACGAGGACTTGCTCGTCGCCATATTGCGCGGCGGTTTCGGCCTTGTTCAGGCCCGACAGCGCGCCGTAGTGGCGCTCGTTCAGCCGCCATTCGTTGCGGGTCGGGATCCACATCAGGTCCATTTCATCCTGCACATGCCAGAGCGTGCGGATCGCACGCTTGAGCACCGAGGTGTAGGCCAGATCGAAGGTGAAGCCGGCTTCGCGCAGCAGTTTGCCGCCTTGGCGGGCCTGGGCGACGCCCGTGTCGGTCAGGTCGACGTCGACCCAGCCGGTGAAGCGATTCTCCAGATTCCACGTCGATTCGCCGTGGCGGATGAGGACGAGCTTATGCATGACTGCCATGATGAGAAGTGAGAAAACCTGCGCGCGGCTTGCTGGCGACGTGTCGTACGTCATCGTGCGGCCGCCGAAGCGCGCTATTTTATAATGCCGCGGGCTTTGGGCCCCCGAACCGTTCGGCTGATGTTCGCCCATTAGACTCGCCCGACTCATCCCAGGAAACCGATACCGTGAAGTTCTTCGCTGATTACAACAACCTCGCACTGCTTGCTGTCGCCATTGTTTCGGGTCTGCTGCTGCTTTGGGCGCCCATCCAGCGCCGCATCGCGGGCGGCGGTGGTGCCAAGGTGAGTGCCCCAGTGGCCACCCAGCTCATCAACCGCCGCAACGCCGTGGTGGTGGATGTGCGGGAAAGCGGCGAATACGCTGCGGGCCATCTGCCGCAAGCGAAGCATGCGCCGCTCGGTGAGCTGGAAGGCAAGGCTCCGAGCCTTGCAAAGAACAAAGAGACCCCCATCATCCTCGTATGCCAGACCGGCCAGCGCGCCGGGCGGGCCCAAGCAGTCCTGAAGCAGGCCGGTTACAGTGAGGTGTATTCGCTCGAAGGCGGATTGGCCGCCTGGCAACAAGCGGGCCTTCCGGTTGTGAAATAAAGAAACGAGGTTGAAGTTATGGCGCACGTGGTCATGTACAGCACCACCGTCTGTCCCTATTGCGTGGCGGCGGAACGACTCCTGAAGCAACGCGGTGTCGAGCAGATCGAGAAGATCCTGATTGACCGCGAACCCGGCAAGCGCGAAGAGATGATGACGCGCACGAACCGCCGCACGGTTCCGCAGATTTATATCGACGAGCGCCACATCGGCGGCTTCGACGATCTATCTGCGCTCGACCGCGAAGGTGGCTTGGTTCCGTTGCTGGCTGCTTGATTCGGCGGACTGCGCACCACACAGAAATGCCCGGCTTAGACCGGGCGTTGTACTTTCAGGCCGGCTCTCATAGCGGGCACCACCTGGTCATGTACCATACGCGTCTTGCGCGGCGGACGCTTCCGCCAAGCACTGACCACATCCCATTTGAAGGCGAGTCATGAGCGACCAGCAACAACAGCAACCGGGCCAGGATGGCCAGCCGTTCTTCAACATCCAGCGCGTCTATCTGAAGGACCTGTCGCTGGAACAACCGAACTCGCCGCACATTTTCCTCGAGCAGGAACAGCCGACTGTCGAAGTGCAGGTGGACGTCGGCGCTTCGCAGCTGGCGGAGGGTGTGTTTGAAGTGACCGTCATCGGTACGGTGACGACCAAGGTGCAAGAGAAGGTCGCGTTCCTGGTGGAAGCGAAGCAAGCGGGCATCTTCGATATCCGCAACGTGCCGGCTGAGCAGATGGACCCGCTGCTGGGCATCGCCTGCCCGACCATCGTGTACCCGTACCTGCGCTCGAACATTGCCGACACCATCGGCCGCGCCGGCTTCCAGCCGATCCACCTGGCCGAGATCAACTTCCAGGCGCTGTACGAACAACGCCTGGCCGCTGCCATGGAGCAGCAAGGCCAAGCCGGCGGCGCTGGTCTGGTGATGCCGGACGGCTCGAAGGCCACCCACTAAGTACGAGGCGCACTGCGCCAAAGGCCCGCGCCAGCCGCACGCTTGCGCGGGCTTTTTTTTGCCCGACCTGTTGCTCGACCTTTGCCTGACCGATGTTGAACACGCGCATGCGAATTTCCGTTTTGGGTGCCGGTGCCTGGGGCACTGCCCTCGCCAGCCACGCCGCGCAATCGCACGACGTCGTGCTGTGGGGGCGTGACGCGAGCCTCGTCTCGCAAATGGCCGCCACGCACATCAACGCGCCGTATCTGCCGGGCATCGCGTTGCAGGCGTCGTTGCATTTTTCCGCTGAGTTGCAGGGCGCGCTCGACCATGCGGCGGGCGACGACGCGCTGGCCGTCATTGCCTCACCCGTCGCGGGGCTGGCCGATCTCGCGCGCACGATTGCCGCGCACGGCGGTGTGCGCAACCTGATCTGGCTATGCAAGGGTTTCGACCCGGAGACCAGCGCGCTGCCGCACGCCATCGTGGCCGATGTGCTGAAGGCGTCGGGCCGTACCGACCTCGCTGTCGGTGTGCTGTCGGGGCCGAGTTTCGCCAAGGAGGTCGCGCAGGGTTTGCCGTGCGCCATGACGGTCGCTTCGACCAGTGCGGCGCTGTGCAAGCTGACACAGCGCGGTTTTCACCATCACGCGATGCGCGTGTACGCCAGCGACGACCTCGTCGGTGTGGAAGTGGGCGGTGCCGTCAAAAACGTCCTGGCCATTGCGACAGGTGCGGCAGACGGGCTGGGCCTAGGGTTGAACGCACGCGCCGCACTGGTCACGCGCGGGCTGGCAGAGATGACGCGCCTGGGTCTGGCGCTCGGCGGTCGGCCGGAAACCTTCATGGGGCTGACCGGCATGGGCGATCTGCTGCTGACCGCCACCGGTGATCTGTCACGCAACCGCACGGTCGGGATGCAGCTTGCGCAGGGCCGCTCGCTCGACGACATCCTGCACAGCCTCGGTCACGTCGCCGAAGGCGTGCGTTGTGCGCGTGCCGTTGCGGCGCTCGCGCGCGCCAAGGGCGTGGACATGCCGATCACCTTCACCGTCTGCGAAGTCCTGTTCGAAGGGCTTCCTGCTGCGAAAGCGGTGGAACGTCTGCTACAGCGCGACGCCAAATCCGAATCGACGCGTTAATCGCGCTCCAATGAAGGGTGGCGTCCGGCTCAGGCGCCACCCGCGAATCCGTTCTGCCGCCACGCTTCGAACACGACCACCGCCACGGTGTTCGATAGATTCAGGCTGCGGTTGTCCGGCCGCATCGGCAGGCGAATCCGCTGCGTAGCAGGAAACCACTCGCGCCGCTCCTCCGACAATCCGCGCGTTTCCGACCCGAAGACAAACCAGTCGCCTGGCTGGAACGCCATGCTCGCAAACGGCGTCGAGCCGCGGGTGGTGAGTGCAAACATGCGCGCGGGATCGGGCTGGGCATCGCGCAGGAAGGCGTCCCAATCGGCGTGCACGCGCATCGTCGCGTACTCGTGGTAATCGAGGCCGGCGCGGCGCATGCGGGCATCTTCGAGCGGAAAACCCAACGGTTCGATCAGATGCAGTTGCGCGCCCGTATTGGCGCACAGGCGGATCACATTGCCCGTATTGGGCGGAATTTCGGGTTCGACAAGGACGACGTTGAACATGACCGGGCGGCAGGAGGAATTTCGGCGGCGAGCTTATCCACATTGGGAAGGGTTGTCACCCCGCCACAGCTTGGCACAAACGGCGCGACACAATGTCGCACAAGCATGTGATCAGGGCGTGCGCAAGGCGACAACGTTGGTGATGCGGACCGCGCCGGCGCGTTTGAGCTGCGTGGCGATCTCGGCGAGGGTTGTACCCGTGGTCATCACATCGTCGACCACCCCGATGTGACGCCCCGCGATGCGCGCCGGCTCGTCTACAACAAATGCCCCGTGCAGGTTGGCCTGCCGCTCCGCACGATCCAGTGTGGCTTGCGCGACGTTATCGCGCACACGATGCAGAGCCCCGGCGTGGGCCGGAACGTCCAATCGGCGCGCCAGCCGGCGGGCAATCTCCCACGCCTGGTTGTAACCGCGCGAGCGCAGCCGGGCGGGTGAAAGCGGCACCGGCAGCAGCACGTCCGGCAAATCCCCCGAAGCCGTGGCGATGGCGTTGCCTAATTGTGCTGCCAGCCAATCTGCCAATGGCAATTGCGCCCGAAATTTCAATCCAGTGACAAGGTGGTCGAGCGGCCAGGCGTAGTCGGCAATGACGACGGTCGCGTCAAAGTCGGGCGCGCCGGCCAGGCAGGCGCGGCAATGCTGGCCGACGTGGGGAGACTCCAGCGCAATGGCACATTGGACGCAACGCCGCCTGTACAGATGCGGGGCTAAATCGGCCGCGCAGCCGCCGCACACTAGGTCGCCTTGAACCGCGCCGCACAGTGCGCAGGCGCACGGAAGCAAGTGGCGCAGACTGGCGCGAAACCATGCCGATAACGCGTGTTTATGCATGCAAAAAGCCGCTATCCAAGCCGATTTGGGGCTTCTGCGCTATCAGACGGCGCCTCGAACGGTGGGCCGGTATACTTGGCGACCGCAGTGTTCCGCCCCGCCTTGTCGATGTCTGATCCCGTCCTTGCTCGCCCTGCCGCCTTGCGGCGCGCCTTCGATCGCCGCGCCGCGCGTTTCGCCGACGTGGATTTTTTGCTGCGCGAAGTGGGCAGTCGCATGCAGGACCGGCTCTCCTATATCAAGGCCACCCCTGCGCGCGCGCTGGATTTGGGCTGCGGCCTGGGACAAGGCTTGGCGGTACTGCGCGCGCAATATCCGGATGCGCAGATCTGCGGCGTCGACTGGTCGTCCGCCATGGTGGCCCAGGCGCAGAAACTCGACCCGCAGCGCACCGACGCCGGATGGCTCGGCAGACTGCTCAAGAAGCGACCGGTCTTTGATTTCGCCCAGGCGGACTTCCGAGCGCTGCCCTTTGCCGGCGCATCGTTCGACCTGCTGTGGTCGAATCTCGCGCTGCACTGGGACCCGGCGCCGCACGCCATCTTCCCGGAATGGCACCGCATCACCACGGAAGGCGGCCTGCTGATGTTCAGCCTGTTCGGTCCCGATACCTTGCGCGAGCTGCGAAGCGCCCTGGCCGGCATCGACGAGGGTGTCCATACGCTGCGCTTTGTCGACATGCATGATATTGGCGACATGCTGGTGCACAGCCGCTGGTCCACGCCCGTCATGGACATGGAGCAGATCACCATCACCTACGAAACGCCCCAGGCGTTGCTGGCCGATGTGCATTTGCTCGGCGGCATGGCCGGCTTGACGGACGAAGCTGGCCGCAGCCTCGCCGGCGCCGGCCTGCACACGCCCCGCTGGCGCCAGCGGCTATTCGACGCACTCGATGCGCAGCGCAATCCCGACGGCGTGATTCCACTCACCTTCGAAATCGTTTACGGCCATGCCTGGAAGCTTGCGCCGCCCCAGCGACAAGCGCTGGACGACCAGGGAAGGGCGATGATCCCGATCGATCAGATCGGTCGCAAACCCCGCGCCTGAAGCGCTTTTAATGCGGCAACGGCATTGACTGCGCCTTGTCAAGCCGGGACTTGCATAAAGGCGCTTTGCCTTGTTCGGGGTCAATCGCGGCCATATAATGCGCCAGTTTGTCGCAGCAGTCCCCCAAAGGCCTATCCCGTTTTTTGCCACGGGCGAACCGTTCGGGTATGCATCCGAGGCAGGAGTGGTTCAATGCACGACATTGAAACTGCGCTCCACCCAGCATGCGGCGTCCACATCTCGGAAGCGCCGCGCAAGAACTGGCTCACGAAGCGAAACTGCTCGCTTTCAACCCGCCAGCTGGGCTGGTCCATCCCCTTGGTCGTCATTTCCCCGATCGTGATCGCTTGGTTTTCTGCGTGGCAACGCGCGTGACTGGTGCCGCCTGATGCGGGGCTGGAGGTCGCGATTCTCGGATGGGCATTGCTGTACTATGCCCGCCACGCCTCCGATTACGTGCAAGTCAGGCTGGAGATGGCAGGCGCGTGATCTGGCAGGTCAGTCTGGCGGCGCAAGCTTGCGGACGAGCTTTCCCGGTGTTTGGGACACGGGCAACCAACCCAGGTCTCATGAGCCGCGCACCGGGGCAGAGTGGAATCTGTCAATTGGGTAGATAAAAAATGAAAATGTTGAATAAGACATTGGCAAGTTTGCTGGCGGCAGGCTCCCTCCTCGCCCTCAGTCAAACGGCCCTGGCAGTGGAAGACATGCCGGGCGGCCCCGCAGTGCGGCAACTCAATCTCGCGCCACCGGTCACCAAGATCGCCGCCGAGATCCATTGGCTGCACTGGATGATGCTGATCATCTGTATCGTGATCTTCATCGGTGTGTTCGGGGTGATGTTCTACTCCATTTTCAAGCACCGTAAGTCGGTCGGCCACAAACCGGCGACGTTCCACGAAAGCACCACGGTTGAAATCATCTGGACCATTGTGCCGTTCCTGATCGTGATCGGGATGGCGCTGCCGGCCACCAAGGCCGTGGTCGCAATGAAGGACACCACCAATTCCGACCTCACCATCAAAGCCACCGGCTACCAGTGGAAGTGGGGTTACGACTATCTGAAGGGCGAAGGCGAGGGCATCTCGTTCCTCTCCACGCTCACCACGCCGCGCGACCAGATCAACAACCAGGCGCCCAAGTCGAACACGTACCTGATCGAAGTCGACAACGAGCTGGTCGTGCCGGTCAACCGCAAGGTGCGCATCGTCACGACCGCCAACGACGTGATCCACTCGTGGATGATCCCGGCGTTCGGCGTGAAGCAGGATGCGATTCCGGGCTTCGTGCGCGACGCATGGTTCAAGGCCGAGAAGGTGGGCATCTATCGCGGGCAGTGCGCTGAGCTTTGCGGCAAGGAACACGCCTTCATGCCGATCGTCGTGCGTGTGCTCTCGCAGGACGACTACACCAAGTGGGTCGACGGCAAGAAGAAGGAAATGGCCGCCAAGGCCGATGACCCGAACAAGACCTACACGCTGGAAGAGCTGAAGTCGCGCGGCGAGAAGGTCTACACCGCCAACTGCGCGGTGTGCCACCAGCCGAACGGCAAGGGTGGTGGTCCGTTCCCGGCGCTCGATGGTTCGAAGATCGCCAATGGCCCGCTGGCCGACCACGTTGGCATCGTGCTGCACGGCAAGGGCGCCATGCCGCCCTGGGCTTCGGCGCTGAACGATGTCGAAATCGCTGCCGTCGTAACCTACGAGCGCAACAACTGGGGCAACCATACCGGTGACCTGCTGCAGCCGACGCAAGTGAAGGATGCGCGCGGCGGCAAGATGCCCGAAGGTGGGGCTGCCAAGACCGCTGCAACTGAATCCGCCGGTAAGGTGGCGTCCAAACAAGCGAATGCGGCCGAAGACCGCAACGCTGGCTGATTGATCGTCTGCGTGACGAACCGAACCTAGGAGTTCCTCGATGAGCACCGCTGTTACGCACCCGCAAGATCACGCGCACGGTCACGGAGACGACCACGCGCACGACCATCCGCACGGCTGGCGCCGTTGGCTGTTCGCGACCAACCACAAGGACATCGGTACGCTGTACCTGCTGTTCTCTTTCATGATGCTGCTCTCGGGCGGCACGCTGGCCCTGCTGATCCGCCTTGAGCTGTTCCAGCCCGGCCTGCAATTCTTCCATCCGGAGCTGTTCAACCAGTTCACCACGCTGCACGGCCTGATCATGGTGTTCGGCGCCATCATGCCGGCCTTCGTGGGCTTTGCGAACTGGATGATCCCGCTGCAGGTGGGTGCGTCCGACATGGCCTTCGCGCGGATGAACAACTTCAGCTTCTGGTTGCTGCCGCCTGCGGCGCTGCTGCTGGTGGGCTCGTTCTTCGCACCGGGCGGCGCCACGGCGGCCGGCTGGACGCTCTATGCGCCGCTGTCGGTGCAGATGGGCCCCGGCATGGACATGGCGATCTTCGCGATCCACATCATGGGCGCATCGTCGATCATGGGCGCGATCAACATCATCGTGACCATCCTCAACATGCGCGCGCCCGGCATGACGCTGATGAAGATGCCCATGTTCTGCTGGACGTGGCTCATCACGGCATACCTGCTGATCGCCGTGATGCCGGTGCTGGCGGGGGCGATCACCATGGTGCTGACCGACCGCCACTTCGGCACGAGCTTCTTCTCCGCAGCAGGCGGCGGTGATCCGGTGATGTACCAGCACATCTTCTGGTTCTTCGGACACCCCGAGGTGTACATCATGATCTTGCCGGCGTTCGGCATCATCAGCCAGATCGTGCCGGCCTTCGCGCGCAAGCCCCTGTTCGGCTACAGCTCGATGGTGTACGCCACGGCGTCGATCGCCATCCTGTCGTTCATCGTGTGGGCGCACCACATGTTCACGACCGGCATGCCCGTCACTGGTCAGCTGTTCTTCATGTACGCGACGATGCTGATCGCGGTGCCGACCGGCGTGAAGATCTTCAACTGGGTGGCCACGATGTGGCGCGGCTCGATGACGTTCGAGACGCCGATGCTGTTTGCCATTGGCTTCATTTTCGTGTTCACGGTGGGCGGCTTCACGGGCCTGATCCTGGCCGTAGCCCCGATCGACATCCAGCTGCAGGACACGTATTACGTGGTGGCGCACTTCCACTACGTGCTGGTGGCCGGCTCGCTGTTCGCGCTGTTCGCGGGCTTCTACTACTGGGGTCCGAAGTGGTCGGGCTACATGTACAGCGAGACGCGCGGCAAGATCCACTTCTGGGGTTCGATGATCACCTTCAACCTCACGTTCTTCCCGATGCACTTCCTGGGCCTGGCCGGTATGCCGCGCCGCTATGCGGATTACCCGCAGCAGTTCGCCGATTTCAACGCCGTCGCGTCGATCGGTGCACTGGGTTTCGGCTTGATGCAGGTGTATTTCTTCTTCTTCGTGGTGCTGCCGTCGTACCGCGGTGGCGAGAAGGCCGCCGACAAGCCGTGGGATGGCGCGGAAGGCCTGGAGTGGACCGTGCCGTCGCCGGCACCGTTCCACACCTTTGAAGAACCACCGCACGTGAAGTAATGCAGGTGTCGCGGGGCAGGCGAGTGCCAGCTCCGCGATCCTCCGGACAACGATGTCGAATCCAGAAAAAAGCCCAACGCCCGAGCAACGCGCTGCCAACCGTCGCCTGGGATTCATCCTCGGCACGATCGCGCTGGTTTTCTTTCTGGGTGTGATTTTCAAGCGCGTGGTGTTCGGCGGCTAGCCGGGCAAGCGACGCGCTGGTCGCTGAACCGAGATTTCGCGAGACCTCTATGAGCCACACACCGGCGCAGCCGGATCCGACCCAAAACGACAAAGCGCTGGAGCGCGGTCTGAACCGCTCGATGCTCGGCAAGCTGGCCGTCGTGGTCGTGATCATGTTTGGCTTCGGCTACGCGATGGTGCCGCTGTACAAGAAGATCTGCGAGATCACGAACATCAACGTGCTGAACACGCGTGATGAGGACGGCGGCGCGCTGCGCAACTCGCAGGTCGACAAGACGCGCACCATCACGGTGGAATTCGATTCGAACAGCCAGGGGCCGTTCCGCTTCCGCCCGGTCAAGAACAGCATGGATGTGCACCCCGGCGAGATCAGCCAGATCGTCTACGAGGTGGTGAACAAGGAGGGGCGTACGGTCGAGGCCCAGGCCATCCCGAGTTACGCGCCCAAGCAGGCAACCGAGTTCTTCAAGAAGATCGAGTGCTTCTGTTTCAAGCAGCAGACGCTGACGGCCAACGAGTCACGCGAGATGCCGGTGGTGTTTGTGATTGATCCGGATCTTCCCAAGGACGTGAAGACGATCACTCTGTCCTACACTTTCTTTGAAATCCACGCGCCGTCGGTCATTGCGCCGGCGATGCCGAACAAGGGAACGTGAGGACATGGACGACCTGAAGGAAGCGACCAAGCGGCGCGCATCATTCGCACAGACGATGAAGGCGGTGTTCTGGTCCTTCTTCGGGGTGCGCAAAGGCCGCGATCACGACCGTGACATGGCGCAGTTGAATCCGGTGCACGTGATTATCGCGGGCATTTTGGCGGCGATCATGTTCATCGTCGTGCTGCTGTTGATCGTGCGGGCAGTTGTCGGTTGACGGTTCAGAAGGTTGAGGAGACGGCCCTGCAGCACGGGCCGGGCAACATCGAGTGGATTCTTAAAAAAATAGAGCTGGAGAAAAAGAGATGAGTGCGAATCGAGCAAACGCTCCGTACTACTTCGTGCCCGGGCCCTCGCGGCATCCGATTACGGCAAGCCTCGGCCTGCTGATCGTGCTGTTGAGCTCCGCTGCATGGGTGAATGCCCAGCCGTGGGCCCCGTGGACGTTCCTGGTCGGCCTGCTGTGGTTCCTCTTTGTGCTGCGCGCGTGGTTTGCGGACGCCATCTCCGAATCCGAGACCGGCAAGTACGGCGACCGCGTGGATGCCTCGTTCCGCTGGTCGATGAGCTGGTTCATCTTCTCGGAAGTGATGTTCTTCGCGGCGTTCTTCGGCGCGCTGTTCTATGCCCGAACGATCGCCATGCCGTGGCTGGGCGATCTGAACAACAAGCTGCTGTGGCCCGACTTCAACGCGCTGTGGCCGAACGCCGGACCGGCCGGCACGGTAGCGCCCTTCACAACGATGGGGCCGTGGCCGATTCCGACGATCAACACGGCGCTGCTGCTGACTTCTGGCGTGACTCTCACGTGGGCACACCATGCGCTGCGTGAAGGCAAGCGTGCCCAGGTCATCCAGGGCCTGCTGCTGACGATCCTCCTGGGCTTCACGTTCATGGGCTTCCAGGCGTTCGAATACATCCACGCCTATCACGAACTGAACCTGAAGCTGACCTCGGGCATCTACGGTTCAACGTTCTTCTTGCTGACGGGCTTCCACGGCTTCCACGTGACCATGGGCGCCATCATGCTGTCGGTGGTGCTGGGGCGTGTGATCAAGGGCCACTTCACGCCGGAACATCACTTCGCTTTTGAAGGCGCTGCGTGGTACTGGCACTTCGTGGACGTGGTGTGGCTCGGCTTGTACGTGGTGGTGTACTGGCTGTAAGACAGCATCGGGTGGGGGCGGCGAAGCGTCGCTCCCCGACCTGGCCAACGGCCGGCGACGACAATGCCGCAGACGGGACACCGCTGCGGCGTTTTCGTTTTTCTGGCGTGAGGGATTTGCCGTGGCTACTGGCCGAATTGGATGCCGGTGCTGTGGATCCACCCCAGCCGGTTCGCGACGAGGATGAAGATGAACAGCGCGATCGAGAAACCGACGCGGAACATCAAGGATCGCACGGTCCGGTTGCTGTGGCCCTTGTCGCGCATCAGGAAGAACAGCGCGGAGGCAAGGCTCCCGAGGATCAGCAGAAACGCAATGGCAACGACGATGCGCATGGAGGGCTGCCGGTTGGGCAATGACGGGTTGGAAATGGCCGCCGGGCATTATCTCACCGAGGCCGCGCAATGACCGAGCGCGTACCGATGCGACGCTGGTTTGCGCCTGTGCCGATGTTGGCAGGTGTGGCGCTGATTGCGCTGACGTGCTCGCTGGGGCGTTGGCAGCTTTCGCGTGCGCACGAGCGCATCGAGCGCCAGGCCCGCATCATGGCGCTGGAAAATGCGCCCGCCCAGCGCATCACAGCTCAGCCCGTGACAGCAGATTCAGTAATGTACAGGCCGGTGCTGCTGCGTGGAACGTTCGACGTGGCGCACACGGTGCTGCTCGAGAACCGCCCGCACGTCACCAACGACGTATCGCGCCCGGGTTTCGAGGTGCTCATCCCGCTGAGGCTGGAAGGTGCGGGCGGGCGCGCCGTGCTGGTCGATCGAGGCTGGCTGCCGCGTGATCCGGCAGACCGCACGCGCATCGCGCCGTACACCACGCCGGCGGGCGAAGTGCAGGTCGAAGGGATGGCGGTGCCACATGCCAGCCGGGTCTTCAGTCTGGGCAGCAAGGCCGGCGCGGATGAAGTCGGCCAGCGACTTAGGCAGAATATCGACCTCGACGCTTTCTCGCGCGAAATCGGCGTGCCGCTGCAACCGTTCGTGGTGCAGCAGCAATCCGACGTGGAGGACGGCCTGTTGCGCGATTGGCCGCGCGCAGACCTGGGCGCCGAGCGCAATTACGGCTACGCGTTCCAATGGTTTGCGATGGCGGCGGCAGTGCTTGGACTGATGGTCTTTTACAGCGTGCGGCGTTATCGCCGCTTGGCGGGCCGCTCCGAGCCCGCCTGAACACGAACTTGCGTTGCGGCCTAGTGCCGCAGCTGAATGTATTGGGAATCACATGGTGAATCAGGAATCTGCACCCGGCGCGCCCGGCACACTCGGGGCGTCCGAAGACCCGCGCATCGACGCGCGCACGCGCCGCGGCCGCTTGATGATGCTGTTCCTGCTGCTGGTGTGCGCCTCTCCGGTGATCGCGTCGTACCTTGCGTATTACGTCTTCACCCCGGCCGGCGGCAAGGCGGCGTATGGCGCGCTGGTCGATCCGCAGCGCCCTGTGCCGACCGGCCTGATGGTGCAGGACGAGCACGGCGCTGAAGTGCCGCTTGCCAGCCTCAAGGGCAAATGGCTGATGGTGTCCGTGGATGGCAGCGCTTGCGACGACAACTGCGCGCGCAAGCTGTTCACCATGCGCCAGCTGCGCATCGGCCAGGGCCCGGACCGCGACCGCATCGTCCCCGTCTGGCTGGTGACCGACCGGGGGGAGATCGACCCGCGCCTCATCAAGGCTTACAACGACGATTACGGTGCCGTGCGCTTCCTGCGCGCGCCCGATCTGCCTAAGAACTGGCTTGCCGACGGCAAGACGCCGCCCACAGACCACCTCTTCCTGGTCGATCCGCTCGGCAACCTGATGATGCAGTTCCCGAAAGATCCGGATCCGAAGAAGGTGCGCGCAGACATGACGCGGCTCTTGAAGTATTCGCGCATCGGATAAGCCATGCTGCTGCAACTTGCTTCCATTGGCATCCTGATCGCGCTGATCCCACTCTGTTACGTGCTGGTCAAAGGGGATCGCAACAAGTATCGCAAGCTGGTGTGGATCACCGCTTTCCTCACGCTGGACTTGATCATGTTCGGCAGCTTCACGCGTCTGACGGATTCAGGCCTCGGTTGCCCGGATTGGCCGGGCTGCTACGGCACCTCCAACCCGTTCCACGCCCGTGACGACATCCATGCCGCACAGGCCGCCATGCCGAGCGGCCCCGTCACGTGGATGAAAGCATGGATCGAGATGACGCATCGCTACTTCGCGCTTGCGTTGGGCGTGCTGATCATCACGCTGGTGGTGCTGGCGTGGGTCAAGCGCAAGGAACTGAAGCAGTCGCCCTGGTATGCAACGGCGGTGCTGGCGCTGGTGTGTGTGCAAGGCGCCTTTGGCGCGTGGACGGTCACGCTCAAGCTGCAGCCGGCCATCGTGGTGACTCACTTGCTGCTCGGCATGTCGCTGCTGGCCGCGCTGATCTGGCTCGGCTGCAAGAACGACGCGCCGCGTGCGGTCGATGAGCGCGGCGCCTCGTTGCGCATGGCGGCGGCCATCGGGCTCGTGCTGCTCGTTGTGCAGATTGCCCTGGGTGGCTGGGTCAGCACGAACTACGCTGTGCTGGCCTGTACCGATTTTCCGCTGTGCAACGGCCAGTGGGTTCCGCCGATGGACTTTGCACACGGCTTCTCATTCTGGCGCCAGCTCGGCAAGACCGCCGGCGGCGATTTCATCTCGCACGACGCGCTGGTCGCCATCCATTGGACGCACCGCGTGTTTGCCGTCGTCGTGCTGAGCTACCTGGCGTGGCTTGGCGTACGCGCACGTCGCATCAACGGCATCGGCCGTGTCGCGACGGTGCTGCTCGTCGTGCTGGCCGTGCAATTGGCGACCGGGCTTTCGAACATCGTGCTGGGGTGGCCGCTGCTGGCCGCCGTGGCGCACAACGGCGGCGCGGCCGTGCTGCTGTTGCTGATGGTGCGTCTGCATTACCTGATCGGGCTCGCGCAGGCGCGGGCGCCGATGCCTGTGGCGGCTGCCGTCGTCTGAATGCCGTCTGACCGTTTTTTATGAATACCGTGGCAACCCCAACAACTTCCACTCAACTTCCTGGCTGGCGGACGACCGCATCGCAGTATGCGGCGCTGACCAAGCCGCGCGTCACGCAGCTCGCCGTGTTCTGCGCCGTGATCGGCATGTTCCTGGCCACGCCGGGCATGGTCCCGTGGTCGGTGCTGATCGGCGGCGCGGTCGGCATCTGGCTGTTCGCCGGCGCTGCTTTCGCCATCAACTGCCTGGTCGAGCGCAAGATCGATGCAATGATGCGCCGCACGGCCTGGCGCCCGTCGGCAAGCGGTGAACTGGGCACGCGGCAGATCCTGGTGTTCTCGGTGGTGCTGGGCGGCGCGGGCATGTGGACGCTGCACGTATTCGCCAACGACCTCACGATGTGGCTGACGTTCGCCACCTTCATCGGCTACGCGATCATCTACACACTGCTGCTCAAGCCCGCCACGCCACAGAACATTGTCATCGGCGGCCTCTCGGGCGCGATGCCTCCGGCGCTGGGCTGGGCGGCCGTGGCCAACAGCGTGCCGGCCGAGGCGTGGATCCTGGTGCTCATCATCTTTACCTGGACGCCGCCGCACTTCTGGGCACTCGCGCTGTACCGCCGCGCCGACTACGCCAAGTCGGGCCTGCCGATGCTGCCGATCACGCACGGCGAGAAATACACGCTACTGCACATCCTGCTGTACACGCTCATCATGATTGCCGCGACCATCCTGCCGTTCGTCTACGGCATGAGCGGCTACATCTACCTGGTGACCGCGCTGGTGCTGGGCTTCGGCTTCCTCTCGTATGCGTGGCGCATGTACCGCAAGTATTCCGACGCACTGGCGCAGAAGACTTTCCGCTACTCGATCATCTATCTGTCGATTTTGTTTGCCGCGCTGCTGGTGGACCACTACTTCAAGTTCGGGCCGGCGCTCACGCAAAGCGCGGCGCTGTGACGCACAGGGGCGCCAGCAGGCATGTGCCGTTGGCGTTACGCTAGGCGGTCTGTTTCCAACACGATGACCATGCTCTCTTTCCGACACTTCCGCGCCGCGCTGTTCGCCATGCTGGCCGTCGCCGTGCTGGCGCTCGCGGCGTGCAGCGACAAGCCCGCCTTCAAGAACCTCGACATCACCGGATCCAAAAGCTTCGGCACCGATTTCTCGTTGACCGATCACACCGGCAAGCGCCGCACGCTCGAAGATTTCCGCGGCAAGGTCGTCGTCATGTTTTTCGGTTACACGCATTGCCCCGATGTCTGCCCGACCACGCTGGCTGAACTGCGCGCCGTGATGGAGACCCTCGGCAAGGATGCCGACCGCGTCCAGGTGCTGTTCGTCACCGTCGACCCGGAGCGTGACACGCAAGACCTGCTGGCCAAGTACGCGCCCGCATTCGATCCGCGCTTCATCGGCCTGCGTCCGGCCAATGAGGCAGAACTGAAGAAGGTCGCGTCCGACTTCAAGGTGTTCTACAGCAAGGTGCCGGGCAGCTCGCCCGACAACTACACCATGGACCACACCGCCGGCAGCTACATGTTTGATCCAAAGGGCAACCTGCGCTTGTTCATCAAGCACGGCCAGGGGCCTGAGCCGATTGCACACGATATCAAGCAACTGCTGGCCGACTGATCTCCGGCTGCCGCCCAAAGAAAAAGCCCGCCAACCTGGCGGGCTTTTTTATGGCGAGGCGGCAGCTTAGGCAAAAGCCTGCAGCGCACCCTTCATCTTCTTCATCGCGGCCGATTCGATCTGGCGAATGCGCTCAGCCGACACGCCAAACTCGTCGGCCAGCTCGTGCAGCGTCGAGCCACCCGATCCGTCGTCGTTCACGTTCAGCCAGCGGGCTTCGATGATGCGGCGGCTGCGGTCATCCAGCTTGGCGAGGGCGGCTTCAATGCCTTCGCTTTGCATGCGGTCGTTGCTGCGCGCTTCGATCACGCGGGTCGGCTCGTTGTGCGTATCAGCCAGGTAGGCGATGGGGGCGTACGACTCTTCGCCGTCGTCCATCTGGCCTTCCAGCGCGATGTCGCCGCCCGAGAGACGGGTCTCCATCTCGCGCACTTCCGTGCCCTTGACGTTGAGTTCGGCCGCTACCGCGTCGATCTCGTCCGACGTGAAGGTCGCCTGCGCATCCTGCTTGTGGCTGCGCAGGTTGAAGAACAGCTTGCGCTGGGCCTTGGTGGTGGCCACCTTCACCATGCGCCAGTTCTTCAAGATGTACTCGTGCATCTCGGCCTTGATCCAGTGCATCGCGTACGAAACGAGACGCACGCCCTGATCGGGGTCGAAGCGCTTGACAGCCTTCATCAGGCCAATGTTGCCTTCCTGGATGAGGTCGGCATGCGGCAGGCCGTAGCCCAGGTAGCCGCGCGCAATCGACACGACCAGACGCAGGTGCGAGAGCACCAGGCGGCGGGCGGCGTCAAGATTGTCGTTGTCGCGATATTCGCGGGCCAGGCGTTGTTCTTCTTCAGCCGACAGCATTGGCACACGGTTGACGCTCTGGATATAAGCGTCGATGTTGCCCAGGTTGCCGGGGAACGCCAGCGCCCATCCATTGCCGGCGTTGCCGGACGGCTGGGTGGCGATTGCGGAAACGGTATTCACGGGGATGACTGCGTTCACTCAGGACTCCTGTCGAAATCCAGTGGAGGTTTGGAAAGGCATCTTAGCACTCCGACCGGAAGAGTGCTAATAGGACATTTTTGCCTGTTTGATAGTTCCCGTAAATCGTCGGGCTTGCTTGATAGCGTGATGTTTGCGCCGCAGCAATAGGAGCAGCGCACCCATTCATAGACCGTCGCTGACGGCATCGGTTCTCGACTACGCCGCCGTGTTTCGACCGCGAGACTTGGCCCAGTAAAGTGCGCGATCCGCTTCCCGTAAAGCGGTGTCGGGTTCACGTACTTCGGGGCCGGGACAGGCAACACCGACGCTCGTGGTGACGTGCAGGATCGTGTCGCCCCGCAGGGTGATGGGCGGTCGGATTGCACCGACGATTTTCTGAGCGGTGTGCAGCGCATCATCCGGGGCGTCGATGGGGTCCAGCAGGATGATGAATTCGTCACCTGCGAGGCGGGCGACGGTGTCGCTGCGGCGCACGGCGCGTTGAAGCCGGTGCGCGACTTCCACCAGCACTGCATCGCCGGCGGCGTGGCCGTAGGTGTCGTTGATGTGCTTGAAGTGGTCGACGTCCAGGTACAGCACCCCCAACGGCGCAGGCAGCCGCTGACGGCGCTCCAGCGCTGCGCGCAGCCGCTCGTACAGCTCATAACGGTTAGGCAGGCCCGTCAGCGCATCAAAGCGCGCCATGCGGGAAAGCTCCATCTCGCTGCGCTTGGCTTCGGTCACGTCCTGCACGAAGGCGTAGAAACCGCAGCGGCCGTCCTGCGCTTCTCCGGCATCGGGGACGAGTTGGCCCCGGAGGTGTCGTGTGCGGCTGCGCAGACCGCTGGCAGACGGTCTTTCGTACCACGGCGCGGTGATCTCGAATTGGACCGATTCTCCTCGCTGGGCGCGCGCGAGATACGGTGCGATCAGCGCGTACGTGCTCGGCGTGAAGACCCGTTCCGGCGTCTGGCCACAAACTTCCTCCGGGGTGCGCTGCAGCCAACGTGCGTGCGTGACGTTGCAGAAGGTGAAGACGCCATCCGGGTTGATGTGCGAGACCAGCAGCGGCGCGTTGTCGAGCACCAGCTTGAGCGCCCGTTCACTGCGCGCCAGAGCCAGCTCGGCAGTGGTGCGGGACGTCAGATCCTGCAGCACGGAGAAATAGCCCCGCAGTGTGCCGCGATCGTCGTAGTCAGGAAAGTAATGACCGCTCAGGTAGCGGGGCACGCCGGTGCGCATCGACTGGATCTCGAATTGCACCGGGTACCCGGCCAGCACCTCGGTCATGTAAGGCAGCAGCGCGCGATAGTCCTCGGGGGCGTAGATGTCGCGCACGTGGTGATCGAGCATCTCGTCCTCGCGGCGGCCGAAGGCTTCGAGCAGGGTGCGGCTGGCAAAGCGGACGATGCCGTCGGAGTCGACGTAGCTGAGCTGCGCGGGCACGTTGTCGGCCACTAGGCGCAGTTGTTCGCGGCTCGCGCGCAGGGCATCACGGCGGCGTTCCAGGCTTTCGTTTGCGGTGCGCAGCGCGCGTTCGGACGCGGCCAGCCGGTTGGCAAATGGCCGCACCGTCAGACGGATGACCAGCACGCTGGCGATCATCAGGCACAGCATGAAGGCGCCGAGCCGCTCGAACTGCACGCGCATCGGGGCGTACAGCTCGGCGCTCGCGATCTTGCTGATCAGCGCCAGGCCCGTGTGGCCGATGGGCGTGTAGCTGAACGATGTCGGCATGCCGTGGATGTCCTGCCACTGGCCGTAGCCTGCCTCGCCCGATAGCGCCAGGCGCGACGGCAGCGGCCGGCGGTCGACCGTAAGAGCCGGCAACTCGAACACGTACGCATCGAAGCGCTGCGGAAACGACATGGCGCGGCCGCGCACATCAAAGCCCGACATCGCCAGCGTTTCGGTCTTTCCGATGCCGCGCTCGTTGGCGTAGCGCGCGGTCATGTGGGCGAGCGGTTGCTCTGCGACCAGCAAGCCGATCTGCATGCCGTCTGCCATGACAGGCGTTTCTGTGCGCATGGCAAATCCGTGTACCCATTGCAGCGTGACGCGCTCGGGCGCGAGGCCGGCGTGCAGCCGAATCGACAGTTCGGGCTCAAGCGTTTGCGTGCCGAGACTGACGATGCCCTCTCCCGCCAGCGTACGCAGTTGCAGGTACGAGTACCCTTGCTGGCGATACGCCTGCAGCGCGCTCTCGCTGCGCAGGCGCGCCGCATTGTCGGTGGGATGGCGCAGCACTTCCTGGATGTGCGTGGCGGCGGCCACCAGGCGCGGGTTTTCCGCGCGCATGGCCAGCAGTTGATCGAACTCTTCTGCGTAGCTGGAGAGCGCCCGCGCCCGCGCGGTGCCGAATGTCAGGCCGACGCTGTCCACCTGGATGATGAACGCCGTGATGGTCGCTCCCAGGCCTGCAAGTACCACGCAGCCGCCGCTGATCCACACGATGGTGTCTTCCGGCGACAAGCGCAGGCGCAACACGCCCGGCTGCCGGACTACCGCAACGCACAGCACGCCCATGACCACCAGCAGCGTGCAGATGGCCGCTACGTCCGAGGCGCGCCACACCAACCACGCCGGGTACAGATATTCGAGCGCCATGGCGCGGCCAAGCAGGTCGCCCGCGCAGAGCAGCATCGCCAGGCCGACCAAGCCCCAGAACCACCGCGCGCGGTGCGGTTTGCGCAACGTCGGCACAAGGCTCAGGGCCGTCGCCGATGCGGCCATCGCCAGCGCGTGGCTGGGGTGCATGCCGCCGATCCAACCGGTCACCCATTGGCGGTCCAGCCATGTGTGCACGCCCGGAAAGTCCAGCCCGATCGGCCATCCCGTGAGCATCTCGGCCAGCCGCAGCGTGGACAGCACCGCCACCACGCCGCCCAGCCCCCGGGCCACCGGATCTGCCCAGCGCACTTTCGGCCGTACCGTCCCGACGAGCAGCGCAGCCAGCCCCGCGCCAAGCAGGGTCAGGTTGACGCCGGTGGCGAACACGATCAGCAGCCGATCGCTGCCGAGCTTCACTGCCCACGGCCAATGCCGCAGCCAGCCGACCATCACGGTCAGCCCAACAAGGACGAGGAGGAAGCCGATGCCGCCGGCAATGGCGACAAGCGGCCGGCGAGGAACCATGCAGGTGACGAGTAAGCGGGGCGGTTTCTGGGCGGATGTCTTCTAACCGGAAGATCGGCGGAAAACCGCGCCGCTTGAGCGTTTCCACCCCAATGGGTGGGCCGAATTGCCATGTCTGCAATGTCGAGTGATCGAAGCGCCCGTGAAAGCGATGCGCGACGCACGTCGGGTCTTCTCCCGTGCCGTCACGCAAGTTGGCTACACTGCCCGGACATCGCAGAAATCGCTACAGGAGCCGTCAATGAGCATCGTCGTCAGCAAGGACACCGAAGGCCTTTTTCGCCACAAAGTCACCTTTCCCGAAGGCGTCACCTATACCGATGTGCCCAAGCCGACAGGCGAGGGCAGCGCGCCCGACCCCCACGCCTACTTTGACGCGGCCCTGGCAAGCTGCAAGGCACTGACCGTCACGCTGTATGCGCGCCAGCGCAAGTACCCGCTCGATTCGATCGACGTTGTCGTCGAGCACGACGGCACCCAGGAGCGTCAGGGCCGCTACAAGCTGCGCACGGTGCTGACCCTGCACGGCGACCTGAGCGACGAGCAGCGCGCCGACCTCCTGCGCGTGGCCGGTAAATGCCCCATTCACAAGCTGATGACCGAGGTCGAGATCAGCGTCGACACCGAGCTTGCCGAGCGCGCCTGAGGAGCTTTCACCATGACGTCCATTCAGCACATCATTGGCCCGCACGTGCGGGACCTCGGCGGTTTCTCGGTCAAGCGCGTGCTGCCCTCGGCCGCGCGCCAGACGGTGGGCCCGTTCATCTTCTTCGACCACATGGGCCCGGTGGATTTCGCCCCCGGCGAGGGCATCGACGTGCGCCCCCACCCGCACATCGGGCTGGCCACCGTCACGTATCTGTTCGACGGCAGCATGGTCCACCGCGACAGCCTCGGCAGCGTGCAGACCATCACGCCCGGCGACGTGAACTGGATGACGGCCGGCAACGGCATCGTCCATTCCGAGCGCTCGTCGCCGGAAGGGCGTGAAAAGGGCGCGCGCATGCACGGCATCCAGACCTGGGTGGCGCTGCCGAAGGACCAGGAAAAGGTCAACGCCAGCTTCGCGCACCATGCGGCCGAGACGCTGCCCAAGCTGGAGTGCCCCGGCGTGCAGGGCGTGGTCATCGCGGGAGATGCGTTCGGGCTGACGTCGCCGGTGAAGGTGAGTTCGCGCACGCTGTATGTGGCGCTGGAACTGGCGGCCGGTGCATCGCTGGTGATTCCGCCCGAGCATGCAGACCGCGGCCTGTATCTGGTCGAGGGCGCCGTCACCATCGACGGCGAGGCGCTCGACCCGCACCACCTTGCCGTGCTGGAACCCGGCGGCGACGTGACGCTCACCGCCCAGGTGTCGTCCCGCGTGATGCTGCTGGGCGGCGACCCGACCGACGGCCACCGCCACATCTACTGGAACTTCGTCGCCAGCGATAAGGCCGAAATTGAAGACGCCAAGCAGCGCTGGGAGGCCGACGCCTTCGCCCACGTGCCGGGCGAAACGGAGCGCATTCCGCTGCCGTCCAAGTAAGACCGGCGATCGCTCAGGCAGCCTGCGCCGGTCGTGCGCAGCGCACGATCGCGCGGACCTGCTTGGCGATCGGCTCCGGCACCGGCTGCTTGCCTTCGAGCACCGCCTCGATCCACCGCGCCGTTGCCGCCACGTCTGTCCCCACGGGCAGCTCAGGCGGTGCGTCGCTCGAACCTTCCACCGCTTCGATCACCGCTTCGTGCGCGCCGTCGTGCAGCCACTCCACCGCGCTGCCGCGCCGCGCATCGGCCACCGCCTCGCCCTCGGTGCCACGCGCCAGCAGCACATTGGCCGGATGGCGCAGGAAGTAATCGGTGAGCGTGTCGCGGTATTCCGGGTGCGTGTAGCTGACCAGCCGTAGCGCCTCGTGGGGCGCGTGCCCACCAATGGGCTGCAGCATCTTCACCACTGTGTGGGCCGAATTGCGCAGCCCGACGATCTCGCGCTTATCCAGCAGTGCCGTCAGTTCGGGAGAGAGCACGTCGATCGGCACATAGGCCAGGCGATCGCGCTCCAGGCGCTCGCGGGCGTCGTCCATGTGTTCGCAGAGGGGCCAGCCGAGCGCTTCGAACAGCGCAGCCGTGGTGACGCGGCCGTCGAAGCGGCGGATGCCATGCACCAGCACCGGCACACCTTCGCGCGCCAGCAGCTTGGCCAGCAGCGGCACCAGGTTCGGCTGGCGGCGGGCGCCGTTATAGCTGGGGATGACAACTGGCAACGCATGCTCGGGCGTGTCCGGTGCCGGCAGCGGCCGGCAATGCGCATGCGTGGCTTCCAGCATGCCGTCGAGTTCTTCCGGGGTCTCCCCCTTGATGCGGTAGGCCATGAGGATGGCGCCGAGCTGCACGTCGGAGATGCGGCTTTCCAGCATGGCGGTGAAGAGCGCGCGGGCATCGTGCTTGACCAGCGCGCGAGCGCCGTCTGCGCCGCGGCCGATTTCTTTGATGAAGCGGGCAGCGGGGAAGGGGCCATTGGCGAAGGCGTCTTCAGTCGCGGTGGCGGGGAGGATGGGGGGAGCGGGCATCAGGATGTGGTGGGGGTGTTTGCTTGGGTTTGATCATAGCGCTGGGGTTTGCGCTGGCGCTAGCGTTGGGGTTGGGTTGGTTTTTGTTGGTGGTGCATCCGTTGTTTCATCCCCTGCCGGGGCTGAGTCACTTTCTTTGTCTTGCCAAAGAAAGTAACCAAAGAAAGGCGCGCCCGAGATGGCGACTTCCTCCTTGAATTTCTGTAACCGGGCGGAGAAGGAGGCAAACTCGCTGCGCTCAGACAGGCCTCCTTCTTTTTTCCGCCCGCTTACACAAATTCAAGGCGCCATCTAGGGCAGGAACGTCAACGGCCACACCGTTGGCGTGCCGATGTGAGCGCTGAAACTCGCGCTCAGTGCAGAGCGATGGACGACGAACGACGGACACCGAACGACGGGTTCGGCCTGTAACACGAAGTGGCGCGCTGGCAAAAGATGGTGTGCTTTTCCCTTGCCCTAGATGGCGCCTTGAATTTCTGTCGCAGGGAGGAAAAAGAGGGGAGGCCTGTCTGAGCGAAGCGAGTTTGCCTCCCATCCCTCCCTGCGACAGAAATTCAAGGAGTCTTTCGCCATCTCGGGCGCGCCTTTCTTTGCTTACTTTCTTTGGCAAGATGTATGGACCGGGGACATAGGTGACAGGTGTGCGAGGACATGGTTGACACTTTGAGCGGCACATTCGCTCGGAGGTCAGGCCATGCCCTGGAGCACACGAGACACCATGAGCCTTCGTCAGGAATTCGTTCTATTGGCCCGGCAGGAAGGCTGTAACCGGCGCGAGCTGTGTCGGCGGTTCGGCATCAGCCCGCAAACCGGCTACAAGTGGCTGGCTCGTTACGTTGAGTCGGGGGACGCCGGACTGGCTGACCGGACGCGCCGTCCCTCGCACAGCCCGATGCGTACCGAGGCCGAGCTTGAACAGGCCGTCATCGCGTTACGCCAGCAGCATCCTGCGTGGGGCGGGCGCAAGATCAGCCGCCGCTTGGCCGACTTGGGCTGGAGTGATGTACCGGCGCCCAGCACCGTGACCTCCATCCTGCATCGGTATGGGTTGATTGCACCCGAAGCCTCAGACGCCTCCACGCCCTGGCAGCGCTTTGAGCACGCTGAACCGAACCAACTCTGGCAGATGGATTTCAAGGGCGGGTTCGCGTTGGCCGACGGCCAGCGCTGCTCGCCGCTGACCGTGATCGACGATCACTCCCGCTTCAACCTGGTGCTGGCGGCCTGCACGCAGACGCAGAGCGCGGTCGTGCAGCGTCACTTGCGCCAGGCCTTCGAGCGCTATGGGCTGCCGCTGCGCATCAACGCCGATAACGGCGCACCTTGGGGCAGTCCCACCCGGCCGGGGCAACTCACGGGCCTGGGCGTCTGGCTCATCCGCCTCGGTGTGCGCCTGAGCTACAGCCGCCCCGCCCACCCGCAGACCAACGGCAAGGACGAGCGCTTCCACCGCACGCTCAAGGCCGAGGCCCTGGCCGGGCGCTACTTCGCCTCTTGCGACGCGGTCCAGCACGCGCTGGATGCTTGGCGCACCGTCTATAACTGCGAGCGCCCGCACCAGGCCATCGACCTGGCCACGCCCATCACACGCTACCGGCCCAGCCCGCGACCGTATCCGTCTACGTTGGCACCGATCGAGTACAGCCCGCAGGACATCGTCCTCAACGTCGGATGGAATGGGGAGCTACGCTTCAGGAGTTGGCGCTTCAAGCTCTCCAATGCCCTGCACGGCTTGCCGGTGGCATTGCGCCCCGACCCTAAACACAGGGATCAATTCGATCTGTACTTCGTTCACCAACACCTTGGCCGTATCGATCTGAACCTGCCCGATGACTGCTGACATGTGTCAACCATGTCCTCGCACACCTGTCACCTATGTCCCCGGTCCATACAGCAAGACAAAGAAAGTGAGTCGGCCCCGGCAGGGGACGAAACAGAGGCCAACCACCAACGTCAAAACCAACAAGCAAAACACAAAAATTCAGGCCGCCTCCGCCACCGGATGCCTCTGCTTCCGATACAGAAAATCCAACACCGCCGTCCGGCAAGCGCGATAAGTCGGATCCTCCGCCAACGCCATCCGATCCCGCGGCCGCGGCAAATCCACCGTCAACACTTCGCCAATCGTGGCAGCCGGCCCATTCGTCATCATCACGATGCGATCCGCCAGCAGCACCGCTTCATCCACATCGTGGGTCACCATCACCACCGTGCTGCCGGTCGCCGCCACGATCTTCAGCAGCTCGTCCTGCAGATGCGCCCGCGTGAGTGCATCCAGCGCGCCAAAGGGCTCATCCATCAGCAGCACCTTCGGCTCCATGGACAACGCCCGCGCAATGCCCACGCGCTGCTTCATCCCGCCCGAGATTTCATGCGGATGCTTCTGCTCGGCATGTGTGAGCCCCACCAACGCCAGCGCCGCATGCGTACGTTCACGCAGTTGTGACTTCGCCTCGGTTTTGCCGAAGACGCGCTCGACGGCGAGATACACGTTGTCAAAGCACGTGAGCCACGGCAGCAGCGAATGGTTCTGAAACACCACCGCGCGATCCGGCCCCGGCCCGGCAATCTCCCGCTCGGCCAGAATCAACCCACCCGTGGTCGGTCGCGTGAGGCCGGCAATGAGATTGAGCAACGTCGACTTACCGCAGCCCGAGTGTCCGATGAGCGCGATGCACTCACCGTGCGCCACCGTCAGGTCGATATCGCGCAGGGCGACGAACGGACCGCGCTTGGTCTTGAACGTCTGCCCGACGTTTTCAATGCGCAAGAATTTGTCTGTCATGGCGCTCCCCCAATGTCCTCAAACCGCGTCGTACGAGAAGCGCCGCGCAATCGCCAGCAGCGCATGCTCGAGCAGCAAGCCCACCACACCAATCACGAAGATGGCGATGACGATGTGCTCGACCTTCAGGTTGTTCCACTCATCCCACAGCCAGAAGCCGATGCCGACGCCGCCGGTGAGCATCTCCGCCGCCACGATCACCAGCCATGCCGTGCCGATGGACAGCCGCACGCCCGTCAGCATGTACGGCAGCACGGCGGGAAACAGCACGCGCGTGAACACCTTCCATTCGGAGAGATTCAGCACACGGGCCACGTTCAGGTAGTCCTGCGGCACGCGCGTCACGCCCACGGCAGTGTTGATCACCATCGGCCAGATCGAGCAGATGAAGATCGCCCAGATGGCCGCCGGGTTGGCCGATTTGAACAGCAGCAGCCCGATCGGCAGCCACGCCAGCGGCGACACCGGCCGCAGCAGGCTGATGATGGGCGAGGCCATCGCATTGAGAAACGCAAAGCGCCCGATGAGGAAGCCCGCCGGAATGCCGACAACTGCCGCCATGCCGAAGCCCGCTCCCACGCGCGCCAGCGACGCCAAGACGTTCCAGCCCACACCCTGGTCATTCGGGCCATTGCGATAGAACGGATCGGCAAACAAGGCGACCGCTGCTTTCCACGTCACCGCCGGTGTCGGCAATGCGGGGATGGCCGTGGCAATGCCCTGCCACGCCAGCACGAAGATCACCAAGCCCAGAACGGGCGGAAAGCCGCGCACCACGGCAGCGACAAACCAGTCGCGTGCAACGAACCGGCGATGCTCCGGGGCGGCGTCGGACTGCACGCCAGACAACGTTTTGACGAGCGTGTTCATGTCGGGCTCCATCGATGTGAGGGACCGCAATCAAAAATTCGGAAGGCCGGAGGCGTCAGGCTTTCAGCTTGAAGCCGTCTGCATATGCGGCGGGGTTCTTCGCATCCCACACCACGCCGTCGATCAACTTGGCCGTGCGCATGTCGCTCTTGGGCAGCGGCGTGCCGGTAGCGGTTGCCGCCTGCTTGAAGATGTCGATGCGGTTGACCTGCTTGGCGACGGCCAGGTAATCCGGATGCGCCTTCAACAGGCCCCAGCGCTTGTGCTGCGTGAGGAACCACATGCCGTCCGACAAGTACGGGAAGTTGACCGCGCCGTCGTGATAGAAGCGCATCGGGTCGGGGTCGTCCCACGTCTTGCCCAGGCCATTGGTGTAGCGGCCCAGCATGCGGTCGAGAATGATGTCCATGTCGGTGTTGACGTACGACTTGGCGGCGACGGTCTCGGCCGTCTTGCGTCGGTTCGACGCCGACGCATCGATGAACTTGCCGGCTTCCAGCACCGCGGCCGTGAGGGCACGAGCGGTGTTCGGATACTTCTGCACGAACTCCGCCGTGGTGCCGAGCACCTTCTCGGGGTGGTCTTTCCAGATGGCCTGTGTTGTCTCGGCGGTAAAGCCGATGTTGTCCGCAATCGCGCGGGCACCCCACGGCTCGCCCACGCAGTAGCCATCCATGTTGCCGACGCGCATGTTGGCCACCATCTGCGGCGGCGGCACGGTGATCGCCTTCGCTTCCTGCAGCGGGTGGATGCCGTGCGCGGCCAGCCAGTAATACAGCCACATCGCATGCGTGCCGGTCGGGAAGGTCTGCGCGAACACATATTCGCGCTTGTCTTTCGCCATCACGGCCTTCAACGACGCACCATCCTTGACGCCCGCTTCCTTGAGCTTGGACGACAGCGTGATCGCCTGGCCGTTGTTGTTGAGCGTCATCAGCACGGCCATGTCTTTTTTGGGGCCGCCAATGCCGAGTTGCACGCCGTAGATCAGGCCGTACAGCACGTGCGCCGCATCCAGATCGCCCGACACGAGCTTGTCGCGTACGCCGGCCCACGAGGCTTCTTTCGACGGCGTGATCTTGATGCCGTACTTCTTGTCGATGCCGAGCGTGGACGACATGACCACCGAGGCACAGTCCGTGAGCGGGATGAAGCCGACCTTCAACTCCGTCTTCTCGGGCGCATCGGAACCGGCGGCCCAGGCACCGGCACGCACCAGCGGATCGATCAATGCCACGGCACTGCCTCCTGCAATCGTCGCCGCGGCTTTCATGATGCTGCGGCGCTTCGGGTTGATCGGGTTGACGAGAGCGTCGGTCTTGTCTGGCGCGGCCATCCATGGCTCCAAAGAAAAAGCGTCCCGACGCGCGACCGCCGCCCATCCGAAAGAGGGGCGCGCTGCCGTGCATCGGGACGCCGTTGTCCCGTGCCGGTACCCACGTTGGCACCGGCTTCGCAGCGACACTTGCAAGGGGTATGCCAACGTTGAGCGATGCATGCTGGCGTTCCGAGTTCCGATCTCCACGCGCCGAGCTTTTTTCTCGGCGTTCCGAGTTCAGAACTCGGCGCGCGAGGCTTTCAGCTCGGCGGTTGAGGCTCGGAACTCGGCACGCGAGGCTTTTAGCTCGGCGGTTGAGGCTCGGAACTCGGCGCGTGAGGCTTTTAGCTCGGCGGTTGGGGCTCGGAACTCGGCGTGCGAGGTTCGGGACGCCGCGCGCGACTGGTGCGTTTCCAGCGCCGGAGTTGTGCGGCGCACCAAAACTGGGCGGCGGCCCGACCGCTCAGCCAGCCATCACATCGATCACGCGTTGTGCGGCTTCCACCAGCTTGATGTTGCGATCCATCGCCATCTTGCGCAGGCGCTTGAAGGCGTCGTCTTCCGACAGGTTCATCTGCTTCATGAGCATGCCCTTGGCGCGCTCCAGGACCTTGCGCTCGGCGAGTTGCGTCTTGGCGGTGTCCAGCTCGGCACGCAACTCACGCTCGTGTTCGAAGCGGGCATAGGCAACGTCCAGCACGGCCTTCACACGCGTGGGCTTGATGCCGTCGACGATGTAGGCGGTGATGCCGGCGGCAAACGCCGTCTTGATGCGCGTGGCGTCGTCGTTGTCGGTGAACAGCACGATGGGGCGTGGAGCATGCTGCGTGGCCACGCAGACGTGCTCGATGGTGTCGCGCGCGGCCGATTCGGAGGCGACGATCACCATGTCCGGCTGGGTCTCGGCGATGCGCTCGGGCAGCGTCAGGTCGGCATCCGCCAAGCCGACGTCCACGAAGCCGGCCTCGGCCAGCCCGGCGCGGATCAGCTCCAGATTGATCTGTTCGGCGTCGAGCGGATCGCGCACCAGCAGCACGCGCATCGGCGCGGCCGGGTGGTTGGCAGCGGGCGGGGCGGATGGGGTGGGCGGTTTCGCTTGCATGGTGCAAAGTGGGGCAGGGTGCACGTCGCTTATGCAAGAACCGCGCCGGGGCGGTGCGGGTGTATCCTCGCAAACTCGTCGGTCGCCGGGGGGCGGTGGCCGCAGTTTCCTACCTGTTCCAATCCAGCTTAGTCCGAGGAGACCCGCATGACCGAATTCGTCGTCACCCCGCCCGCCGTCAATGGCATTCCCGTGCGTGGCGGGCATGGCCAGTTTCCGGTGCGCCGTGTGTACTGCGTCGGCCGCAACTACGCCGCCCACGCGCGCGAGATGGGTTCCGACCCCGATCGCGAACCGCCGTTCTTCTTCTGCAAGCCGGCCGACGCCGTGCGCTACGTTGCCGACGGCGAGACCGGCCAGTTCGTCTACCCGACTGAAACCAAGGATTGCCACTACGAGATCGAACTTGTGGTTGCCATCGGCACGGGCGGGCGCGACATCGCCGTGGAAACGGCAGCCAACCATGTCTACGGTTACGCCATCGGCCTGGACATGACGCGCCGCGACCTGCAGAACGCTGCCAAGAAGGGCGGCCGCCCGTGGGAGACCGGCAAGGCGTTCGACGGCTCGGCCCCCATCGGCCCGATCGTGCCGGCCAAGGATGTGGCCCACCCGGACAAGGGCGCCGTGACGCTGTCGGTCAACGGCCGCGAACACCAGCGCGGTGATCTGTCGGACCTGATCTGGTCGGTGCCGGAAACCATTGCGTATCTGTCGCGCCTGTTCGAACTGCGCCCGGGCGATCTGATCTACACCGGCACGCCCGAAGGCGTCGGCCCGGTCGTCGTCGGCGACCTGATGGTCGGCAAGATCGACGGCGTGGGCGAGCTGCACGTGAAGGTGATTTGATAGACCCGCTAGAAGAGTCAGAAGCCATGTCGATCAAGCTGTACAACTATTTCCGCAGTTCGGCGTCATTCCGCGTGCGTATTGCCCTGGAGGTCAAGGGCCTGCCGTACGACTACGCGCCGGTCCACCTGCTCAAGGGCGAGCAACTGGCCCCCGACTTCGTCAAGCTGAACCCCGATGCGCTGGTGCCCGTGCTGTGCGATGGCAACGACGTGCTGAACCAGTCTTTGGCCATCGTCGAGTATCTGGAAGAGACGCATCCCGAGCCCACGCTGCTGCCGGGTTCGGCGAGTAATCGCGCGCACATCCGCGCGATTGCGCTGGCGATCGCATGCGAGATCCATCCGCTGAACAATCCGCGCGTGCTGAAGTATCTGAAGCACACGTTCAACGTGGAAGAAGAGGCGCGCAACGAGTGGTATCGCCACTGGGTAAAGCTGGGGTTTGCAGCGTTGGAGACGCGGCTGTCACAGTCGCCACTCACGGGCGCCTACTGCGTTGGCGACACGCCGACGCTGGCCGACGTGTGCCTCGTGCCGCAGGTGTTCAACGGCAAGCGGTTTGATGTGGCGGTGGAGGATTACCCGACGCTTGCGCGCATCTTTGAGCACTGCATGGCGCAGGAGGCGTTTCAGAGGGCTGCGCCTGCGGTGCAGCCGGATGCGGCGTGATTGGGATGTGGGGCGTCGCGGTGGCGGCGCCTTTTTTTCCATCGGACATCCAACCCTAGGAACAAAAGTCAGTTCGCTAGTTGTTGATGGAGATGATCTTGATCGTCGGCTTACTTCGGCCTCGTTCCGTGATGCCGCTGATCCAAACCTCGCCGTTCCCGATCATGATGCCCCGGTAGCTCACGAACACATCCTCAAATCGTTGCGCTTCGATCGCGGCCTTCACGCGTTGGTTGAAGATCGACGGGTACGCCTTTCTAAATGCTGCCGGCGTCGCGATGCTGCTTGCTCGGTCTAGAGCATGGATGCGCAAGGGGTATTGGACGAGCCGGCTGAGGGCAGTCTTGTCATCGCGCTTGGTCGCGTCCTTCAAGCAGTCAAAGAATAGTTTTGCCTCGTCAAAGTCCAAGCCAGCTTGTTCATTCAACGCTCTACGAAACACATTTTCTGCCGAACGCGATGGAACGGAAAGTGAGGTTTCAGCTTGATAGCTCGGCTTGCCGGTAAGCACGTGCGGGCAGTTGGCGTACGTTGTGCCGGGCGGCATTGCAAAAGACAGGGCTGTGATTGCTTGCAAATAGAGCAAGTGAATCGCCCCGACTTTCCTAGACACCCACGAGCCGTGGGGAATGGCGTTGTTCGAACTCTACCGGCGATAGTCCGTTGGCGCTCGAATGGCGCCGTGTTGGGTTGTAGAACATCTCGATGTAGTTGAAGACGTCGGACTTGGCCTCCTGCCGTGTGGCATAGATCTGTCGGCGCACCCGCTCGCGTTTGAGCAACTGGAAGAAGCTCTCCGCCACGGCGTTGTCGTGGCAGTTGCCGCGCCGGCTCATGCTGCACAGCAGGTTGTGCTCGCGCAGGAAGCTTTGCCAGGTGTGGCCGGTGAACTGACACCCCTGATCCGAGTGAATCAGCACCTGCTGGTGCGGGCGGCGCCGCCACAGCGCCATCAGCAAGGCATCCAGCGCCAACTGGGTATCGATGCGCTGCCCCATGGACCACCCGACGACCATGCGTGACCACAGGTCGATGACCACGCTCAGGTACAGCCAGCCTTCGTGTGTACGGATATAGGTGATATCGGTCACCCAGGACTGGTTCGGAGCGTCGACTGTGAACTGCCGCTGCAGATGATTGGGGGCGACCACCGCCGGCTTGCCGGCACGCCCGGCAGGGCGTCGGCGGTAGCCTGATTGAGAACGCAATCCCTCGGCCTTGAGCAGCCGCGCCACGCGGTGTTTGCCGCAGCGCTCACCCAAGTCGCGCATGTCCAGGGTGAGCTTGCGATAGCCATAGACCCCGCCGCTCTCCAACCACGCCTGCTTGAGTAGTCCAAGCAGGCGCTGGTCGTCCTTCGCACGCGGGCTCAAGGGCTGCGCCTGCCACGCGTAATAACCGCTGGGATGCACCGCCATCGCTTTGCACAGACGGCGCACGCTGTATTGACCCGCGTGCGCCTTGATGAAGGCGTACCTCACCCGGACTGCTTGGCAAAGTACGCTGCGGCCTTTTTTAGGATGTCGCGCTCCTCGGTCACCCGTTTGAGCTCGGCCTTGAGCCTACGTACCTCCTCGGATTGCGATACCTGCCCTTGCGGCTCTGCCACGGGCTGGCGTCGCTGTTTGATCCACTGGTACAGGCTGTGCTGGCTCACGCCTAACCGCTGCGCGACCTCGGCCACGCTGTGGCCTCTGTCCAAGACCTGATTGACCGCCTCAACCTTGAATTCTTCGGTGTATCTCTGCGCACTCATCGCAACTCCTGTCTAACCTCTAGTTTGAGGCTCACAGGTGTCTACTGGGGCCGGGGCGATTCAAAGGGATGGGGGCGCAGAGCCATAGCCAATGTTTGGAGGGGCGTCGTCGTTTCCTTCTGCGGCGCCGCCCGTCTGTCGAAAAGTTGAAAGTCACCAATCAGCGGGTACGTTGGTGGGGTCTTTGGACCATTCGGCGTACCCGACCGGCGACGTGCTCGTATGGATTCGGCGTAGCACGATGCGTTGAGATTGAATGGCGCTCTCCGCGTCATAACCGCTTCGATGTACGAGGCGACCTTTTACAGCGCTGGCGCCGATCGTGCCGGCAAACTCGAATAGATCTCGTGATGGGCGCCCTTGCGGACCTGAGCTTCGGCTGAACTCAGTGCCAGTCGACAACTTTGCCCGAAATCTGATGGCGCTTGTCGAAGGGATGATCTGAGCGTTATCGATGATGCCGCACGGCGTTTCGATCCCGGTCGACACGCACAGCTTTCCGAAGATCCGTTTCCCCTCACGGTAAAGATCAAGGCTATACCCCTCAGTATGTGGGTCGTCTGTACTCCCTACAGTGCGCTGGTTAGAGAAGGAACCAAGATGCTGAGTAATCGTCGGCGCTGCTGCTGAAGATGCGCCCATGAAAATGATCACGGCAAGTAGAAGCGAGCGCACTTCACAATCAGTCCGGTGACGACGACGTGGAGTGCTGCGCAGCGCCAGATCTGATACGGGCTGGCTGGATATCAAAATTCTGCCTGTCGATGACCCAGCCACGCCCATTCTTGCACTGAATCTCGGTGTGGAGATAGACCTTCATGACCACGCTGCGCAGTGGGGTGCATGTGTCGCCGGGCACCAAGGTGAACAAGACCCGGTCTTCGGTGTCCTCTTCTGAAGCATAGGCGGAGGTACTTTGCTTCGCTGTCCACACTGCAGCTGCATGTTCTCTTGAGCATGCGGTGGCTACCAGGGCATTCAGTAGAAGCATTGGGACAGAAATCCTCATGGACTCTCCTTGGCGTAAAACCGTTTTTCCTTGACTCGCTTCGAGCGAGACAAACCAACAGCAATGTCTTCGGGGCTCACCATGCCAAAGGCTGACCAACGGGGGTCATAGGCAACGATCCCCACCAAGTTCAGCACGTCAGCCACATTCGACGAGCAGCTGTTGTCAAGGAGGCTATAACCGTGCTTGACCGGATCTCGACTGGTCACCGCGACTCTGCGTTTCAGTTCGACTTCGATCTTGCTTTTTTCGTCTGGCGATACGCGAAGAACGTAGCCTATGGAGTTGCGAAAGCTCTGTTGGGTGGTCACATATTGTGCATAGGTCTTTTTGGAGTCATAGCCATCATGCGCACGAGAATATGTAACTCCATTAACGATGATCGCAACATGGCCGAACTGTGATCCGCGACTGATCAGTCTGGAGTCACTTACGATCACCTCAACGCTATCGGTTTGAGCAAGGACTTTCTTTGCTTCTGTGTCGTTGGCGGGAGTGGTGGTGATATTTCCGACGAGGCGATATTTCACTCCGTCCGGAGAAACATGAATCTGGTCGGACATGGGTTAGCCTGCAAGATAGATTTGCACACGTTCAGCAGTCGCTACGGAAGAGAGCAGATGGGTACGACCGCGATCGTCCGTTTCGCCGTACTCAAAAAGGCCGTTTTCTCGCCTGATTGCGTACGCGCTGCGTGGCAAGGGACGGGCGTTTGCATCGCACAAAACAAATCGATCGTCGAATTG
Source organism: Ralstonia pickettii (assembly GCF_016466415.2). Taxonomy (NCBI): domain Bacteria; kingdom Pseudomonadati; phylum Pseudomonadota; class Betaproteobacteria; order Burkholderiales; family Burkholderiaceae; genus Ralstonia; species Ralstonia pickettii. The sequence goes on from NZ_CP066771.1 coordinate 267,959, forward strand.
GTGTGTGGCGGAGGCGATGACGCTTGCAGTTGGACAAGCCGCTTGCGATGTGTTCAGTAGGAATTGCTCATCGAAGATCGGGGTTTGTGCGCTTGATTGGGACTGAGCATCGGATGCATTCATCCGATTCACCGCAACCCGAAACTTATCCGTCGAAGCAATGGCGCGAGGGGGATTGGCGCATTTGCAGAAGATCCACGCACCTTGAATGGCGAGCTGGCGACCGCTCGGAAGCCCGAACGCTGGGTAGGCGTCATTGACTAGGTAGCCCATGGATTTGCAGGCTGGGCAAGTTGCCAGATCCCCTTCCGCAGCCACCTCTTTGCCGTGGAACCGCATCCTGCCGGTGGCAATGATGGCGCCACCCGTCGTTGTTAAGTCACCATGTCTGAGGCCGGGGCGCATGTCTTCCATGATCGGCCCTCTCAGATCACGCTGTTGGTCGCCGGCTCCGGACGGTACGCCGGGTCAAGCAGGCCGATGATGGGCGCGTCCGCCGGTTCATCGAAAGTTAGGGCCGTGATTGGCGATGAAACAATGGTGTCGCCGTTGCTTAGTGGGCTGCCAATGATGGCAGCAGGCCGGTCATCGCCCACTAGTGCAATGCCTGCACCCGCAGTAATGACGGCCGTGCTGCCGTCTGGGTAGACAGCTTCATCGCCTACAAGCAAGAGCGTGGGTCCGCTATCTCGGATGCTGCAGGAGCCCTGAATGATCTCGCCGCCGTTGGCTGTCTTCGCGCCGTTGAACGCCGCGACGTAGACCTTGCCGGATTGTGTGTTTTGCATCTGCCATCTCCACATGAGAGCACTTCGCTGAAGTGCTCCATTGGAGCGGCGCCATGCGCTGAATCTCAATCAGACAATTCCAATTCGTTGAATGTTTGAACTCAGCGCAGAGGGCATGCTGATCAGAGGGCGACTAGTTGAGCTTTAACACATGCGATGTGCTGGTAAATGCTGAGCACCGATAAGTTCGACCGCAAATGGAAACGCCCTGAACAATTCAGGGCGTTTCTGTGCAACAAGGTTTCGCAGGACGTTATCCCAACAACGCATCCGCAAATTCCCGCGCCGAAAACGGCTGCAGATCCTCCACCTGCTCGCCCACGCCGATGAAGTAGACCGGCACCGGCCGCTGCCGCGCAATCGCGGCCAGGATGCCGCCCTTAGCGGTGCCGTCCAGCTTGGTGACGATCAGGCCGGTGAGGCCAAGCGCTTCATCAAAGGCTTTAACTTGTGCGAGGGCGTTCTGCCCCGTGTTGCCGTCGATCACCAGCAGCGTTTCGTGCGGCGCCGTCGCCATCGCCTTGGCGGTCACGCGGCGCACTTTCTTGAGTTCTTCCATCAGGTGCAGCTGCGTCGGCAGGCGGCCAGCGGTGTCGGCCATGACGATGTCGATGCCGCGTGCGCGCGCTGCGTTCACTGCATCGAAGATCACGGCGGCCGGGTCGCCCGATTCCTGCGCCACGACCGTGACGTTGTTGCGCTGACCCCAGATCACGAGTTGCTCGCGTGCGGCGGCGCGGAACGTGTCGCCCGCGGCCAGCAGCACCGATTGGCCGTAGGTCTGGAAGTGCTTGCACAGCTTGCCGATGCTGGTCGTCTTGCCGGCGCCGTTGACGCCCGCGATCATGATCACCATTGGCTGTTCGCGGCCGAGCACCATGGTTTTTTCTAGGGGGTGCAGCAGCTCCACGAGCAGGTCGCGCAGGGCAGTTTTCACGCCCTCCGAGGTTTCGATGCGCTGGGCCTTGATGCGGCGGCGCAGTTCGGCCAGCAGGTATTCGGTGGCGTCGACACCGGCATCGGCCATCAGCAGGGCGGTCTCCAGCTCTTCGAACAGCGCTTCGTCCACCTTCACGCCGACGAACAGCGTGGTCAGGCCCTTGCTCGTCTTCGACAGGCCGGAGCGCAGGCGTGACATCCAGCCCTTGCGGGCCTGTTCGATGACGGCGGGCGTGGGCACGGTTTCGACGTCGTCGGCTTGCACGTCGAGCGCAGGCTGCTCGGCAGGTGCGTCAGGCACGGCAACGTGGGCCGGCGCAGCGACGGGTACGGCTACGGGAGCCGGCGCAGCGACAGGCTGGGGTGCTGCAGCTGGTGCGGGTACGGGAGCGGGGCCGGGGATGGCAGCCGGGGCAGGCGCCTGCGCGGCTTCGGGCGCCACTGCGGGCGTGGGTTCGGCGGCCGGTTGGGGCTCTGCCTTGCGCTTCTTCCAGAAACTAAACATCGTAAAAGGCAGTCTATTTCGCCGTTAGAATCAAGCGTCGAATTTTATCAGACAGCCCTTATGCGCTCTTCCATGCGAATCGTTTCAAACCGGGCTCGGTCGCGAGTCTGGCAATTGGCCGCGACGGCCCTGGCGGCGGGCCTGTTGGCCTGCCATGTTGGCGCGCAGGAGCTGGCCGCCGCAGCGGGGCATCCGACCGCCGCCGTCACCGGTGGCAAGGTGGGCGCCAGCCAGTCCGACACGCACGAATACAAGCTGCCCAATGGGCTGCAGTTGATCGTGAAGGAAGACCACCGCGCCCCTACCGTGGCGCACATGGTCTGGTATCACGCCGGGAGCATCGACGAGCACAACGGCACCACCGGTGTCGCCCATATGCTCGAACACATGATGTTCAAGGGCACCAAGACAGTCGGCCCCGGCGAGTTTTCCCGCCGCGTGGCAGCCCTGGGCGGCCGCGAAAACGCCATGACCACGCGTGACTTCACGATGTACTTCCAGCAGATCGAGAAATCGCACCTGGCCGATGTGATGGGGCTCGAAGCCGATCGCATGGCCAATCTCCAGCTCACCGACAAGGAGTTCAAGCCGGAGATGAACGTGGTGAAGGAAGAGCGCCGCATGCGCATCGACGACTCCGCCCGTTCCACCGTGTATGAGCAGATGCTCGCCACGCTGTTCAACGCCGCGCCGTACCGCAACCCGACCATCGGCTGGCCGGGAGACCTCGACACGATGACGGTGCAGGACGCCCAGAACTGGTACCACGCCTGGTACACGCCCAACAACGTCACCGTGATCGTCGCGGGCGATGTGAAACCCGACGAAGTCTTCCGCCTCGCGCAGCGCACCTACGGCAAGCTCAAGCCGCATGCACTGCCGCGCCGCTATGCGCAGGAGGAGCCCAAGCAGATCGGCGTGAAGCGCATCTGGGTGAAGGCGCCGGCCGAGAATCCGTACGTTGTGCTGGCCTACAAGGTGCCGCGCCTGAGTGATGTGGAAAAAGACGTCGACCCGTATGCGTTGGAAGTCCTGTCGGCCGTGCTCGATGGCTATGACAACGCGCGCCTGTCGAGCCAGCTCGTCAAAGGCGAAAAGCGGATCGCCGACGACGTCAATGCCGGCTACGACGGCCTGAACCGCGGCCCGTCGATCTTCCTGATGGACGGCTCGCCCGCCGACGGTCACACCACCGCCGAGATCGAACAGGCGCTGCGCGCGCAGATCGAACGCATCGCCAAGGAAGGCGTGACCGACGCTGAACTGAAGCGCGTGAAGGCGCAGGTTGTGGCCGCGCAGATCTACAAGCGCGACTCGGTGTTCGGCCAGGGCATGGAGATCGGCATGAACGAGATAAGCGGCCTGTCGTGGCGTTCCATCGATCGCCAGCTCGAGAAGATCAAGGCCGTGACGTCGGCGCAGATCCAGCACGTGGCGCAGACGTATTTCAACGAAGACAACCTCGTCGTCGCCACGCTGCTGCCGCAACCGATCGATCCCAACAAACCGGCGCGCAAGCCTGTTCCAGGTATGCGCGATGAAGGAGGGCTGCGTTGATGCGCGCCATGTCTCTGACCCTGAAGACGGCGCTGGTCGCCATTGTTGCATCGGCAGCGCAGAGTGCCCTGGCCGCGCTGCCCATCGAACAGTGGACGGCGCCGACCGGCGCGCGCGTGTTTTTCGTGCCGAGCCCGTCGATTCCGATGCTCGACATCAACCTCGACGTGGATGCGGGTTCGCGCTATGAGCCCGCCAACAAGGTGGGCCTCGCCTCGCTCACAGCGGGCATGCTCGACAAGGGCGTTGCCGCGCAGGGCAATGCGCCCGCCCGCGATGAAGCGGCGATTGCCGATGCGTTTGCCGATGTGGGCGCGAGCTTTGGCGGCGGCGCCGGTGGTGACCGCACGAGCCTGCGTCTGCGCACGCTGTCCGACCCCGTTGAGCGCGGCCCGGCCATCGCGCTGATGACGCAGATCGTCTCGGCGCCGACCTTCCCCGACGCGGTGCTGGCGCGGGACAAGCAGCGCCTCGTGGCCGCGATCCGCGAATCGCTGACCAAACCGTCGGTGCTGGCCGAGCGCGCGTTCGGCAAGGCCATCTACGGCACGCATCCGTACGGGCAGACCGCTTCGCCGGAAACGGTGGAGAGCATCACGCGCGACGACATCGTGCGCTACTACCAGGCCAACTACACGGCCAAGCGCGCCGTGGTGACGCTGATCGGCGCGATCAGCCGCCAGGAAGCCGAGGCCATCGCCGAGCAAATTACGCGCGGCCTGCCCGCTGACGGCGCCACGCCGCCGGGGCTGCCCGACGTGAAGATGCCGCTGGCAAAGGCGGAGACGATCCGCATTCCGCACCCGGCGCAGCAGGCGACCATCATCATCGGTCAACCGGGTATCGCGCGCGGCGACAAGGATTACTTCCCATTGCTGGTCGGCAACTACGTGCTCGGTGGCGGCGGTTTCAGTGCGCGGCTGACGAACGAAGTGCGCGAGAAGCGCGGCCTGACGTACAGCATCGGCAGCTACTTCGCGCCCGCCGCGCAGCCCGGTCCGTTCGAACTGGCACTGCAGACGCGCAAGGACCAGACCGAAGAGGCGCTGGGCGTGGTGCGTGACACCGTTGCCAAGTTCGTCGCCGATGGCCCGACCGACTTGGAGCTAAAGGCGGCCAAGGACAACCTCGTCAACGGCTTCCCGCTGCGCCTGGACAGCAACCGCAAGCTGCTGGACAACGTGGCCAACATCGGCTGGTACAACCTGCCGCTCGATTACCTGGATACCTGGACGCAGCGCATCGCGGCTGTCACGCGTGACCAGGTGCGTACGGCATTCCAGCGCGCGCTGCAGCCGCAGACCATGGCGACGATCGTGGTGGGCGGTCCGGAGAAGGCCGCCGCGAATTGACGCACGGGGTCTTTATCCGAAAAACCGGCGGCATTTCCCGCCGGTTTTTGTTTGCGCTCGTTTTATGGGGCAACAGCCCCTAAAATCGCGCCCATGGCACCTCGTACCCCCAGCTCCAAAGGCCCCAAGGCCAAGACCGCCACGTCGCATGCGCGCGCACCTCAGCAGGTGCGCATCATCGGCGGGCAATACAAGCGCACGCCGCTCCCGGTGGTCGACGCCGACGGCCTTCGCCCGACCAGCGACCGCGTCCGCGAAACGGTCTTCAACTGGCTCGGTCAGGACCTGACCGGCTGGCGCTGCGCCGACATCTTTGCCGGCACCGGCGCACTGGGCTTTGAGGCGGCTTCGCGCGGCGCCGCGCACGTGACGCTCGTGGAAAGCCACGCCCAGGCTGTGCGCGCGTTGCACGCCATCCGCGACAAGCTGGGCGCACGCATGGTCGACATCGTCTCGGGCGACGCCTTTGCCTGGCTCGCTCGTCAGCCCGATGCGGCGCTCGATGCGGTGTTCATCGATCCGCCGTTTGCACAGGACTGGACGTTACGCGCGTTGGAAGCCGCGGCCCGGGTGGTCAAGCCCGGCGGGGTGATCTACGTTGAAGCGGCGCAGCAGTTGGCGGATGTGAGTGCTGATTCACATGGTGACGAGCCGGCTGCCGGCGTCGCGCTGCCTGCTGGTCTGGTGCTCCACAAACACCTGCGCGCCGGTGCGGTGCATGCACATTTGCTGCTGCGCAAAAACGGTTAAACTACGCCGCTCGCGGCCGATGCATGAGCATCGGGCGGCACCTGCAATGCGGGTGCGCTCGATCGATATCGGCGGCACAGGCGGCAGGCTCGGGACCTGCCGCGCTCGATAACGCAACGGTGTCCGAATGCAGTACCGGCGCGGCCATGTCCCACGCCGACGCTTGCGGATGCTCTTTTCCCCTTGGTGGAGGAACCATGGTGATCGCGGTTTATCCCGGCACTTTCGATCCGTTCACGCGCGGCCACGAAGACCTCGTGCGGCGTGCGTCCAACATCTTCGACGAGCTGATCGTCGGGGTGGCGCAGAGCCCCAACAAGCGGCCGTTCTTCGCGCTGGAAGAGCGCATCGAGATCGCCCGTGAAGTGCTCGGCCATTACCCCAACGTGCGGGTCGAGGGGTTTTCCGGTCTCTTGAAGGATTTCGTGCGCAAGAACGGCGCGCGCGTCATCGTGCGGGGCCTGCGTGCCGTATCGGACTTCGAGTACGAATTCCAGATGGCCGGCATGAACCGCTACCTGCTGCCGGATGTGGAAACCATGTTCCTCACGCCGTCGGATCAGTACCAGTTCATCTCGGGCACGTTCGTGCGCGAAATTGCGGTGCTCGGCGGTGACGTCAGCAAGTTCGTGTTCCCGTCGGTAGAGAAATGGCTCAAGGAAAAGACCGGCAAGACGGAAGGGTCGGGCAAATCGGAATAAAATGACGCTTTGGCGAGCGCTGGCTCGCCGGTCATTTCAAGGAAGGCATCATGGCGCTCATAATTACCGATGAGTGCATCAATTGCGACGTATGCGAGCCAGAGTGCCCCAACGGCGCGATTTCGATGGGCCCGGAAATCTACGTGATCGACCCGGGCAAATGTACCGAATGCGTCGGCCACTTCGACGAGCCTCAGTGCCAGCAGGTCTGTCCGGTGGACTGCATCCCCAAGGACCCGGCCCATGAGGAAACGCACGAGCAGTTGATGCAGAAGTACACCCAGCTCACCTCAGCACCACCACGCGCGGCGTGAGCACACAAAAAAGAGACGGCTTTGGCCGTCTCTTTTCATTGGTGCCTACCGTCTTGTTGGCGGTGCGCCTACTGGATCGGCAGCAGATCTTCCGGCCCTTCGTAGGCATAGCCGGGCTCGCAGACGATGCGGTAGTACGGGTAATGCGGATGCGAGGGGCGCGGCACGATCGGTGTGGGCGCCACAGGTGCTTGCACGAACGGCTTCGGGCCGTTGCCGGGTTGGCGAAGTGCGCCAACAGCCGGCGCGGGAGGCTGGCGGATCACCGGCATCGGCGTCGGATAAGGTTGCGGATAGGGCAGTGGCCCAATGTAGACACGATGGCAGTAGCGAACGCCTTCCTGCGCAACCACCACTTTCTGCCGTTGGTCGCGGCGCGCCTGTTCGGCCGCCTGTGCCGCGATCTGGGCTTGGCGAGCGTCTTCGGCCGCCTGTGCTTTGCGACGGGCGGTTTCCATCTGCTGGACTTCGGCTGCCTCGGCGGTGGCGCGCTCGCGGGCGGCCCTCTGGTCGGCGGCCGTGGGCGTGTTGTCGATCATCGGCACGGGCTTCGCGCGCGTGCCGCAGGGATGGTCCGAATAGGTCGTCTGGCCGTTCTCGCTGCAGCGGTACACCTGCGCGTGCGCTCCCAGACTGAAGGCTGCCAAGCCGAGCGCCAGACCCGCCAGCACGGCGGCGCGTGAGGTGAGTGTGGCGAACGGAGTCATGGCGGTGTCCTCTGGGTTAGCGGATCAGCGTGCCGTGTGCAGGCGCATCATGGCTTTTTCGGCGTTGCCGGCAATCAATTCGGGCAGCGCATCCAGGCTTTGATCGATCGCGCGGTCGATAAGATCCTGTTCTTCCTTGCGAGGCGCCTTGAGCACGAAGTTGGCGACGTCATGCTGGCCAGAAGCTGCCGTGCCCGGCGGCAAGAGATTGCGCGGATGGCCGATGCCCAGCCGCAGTCGCCAGAACTGCTGCGTGGTCAGATGGGCCGCAATGTCCTTCAGGCCGTTGTGTCCACCGGACCCGCCTCCGAGCTTGAGTTTGACAGCGCCGGGCGGCAAATCCAATTCATCGTGCACGACCAGTATTTCATCGGGCATGACCTTGTAGAAGCGGGCCAGTGCCACGGTGGCCAGGCCGGAGCGGTTCATGAAGGTTTGCGGCTGCAGCAGCCACACCTCGTTGCCCCACAGGTTAGCGCGCGCGGCATAGCCGTGAAAGCGCGTCTCGTTGCGCAGTGTCACGTTGCCCATGCGCGCGAGTTGGTCGACCAGCCAGAAGCCGGCGTTGTGTCGCGTCGCCGCATATTCGGCGCCCGGATTGCCGAGGCCGACGATGAGTTTGATCATGCGATTCGTATCAGGTTGAGGTGCAGGCAGCGCCCCTTGATCGTACAAGCATAGCCGCTTTCTACAGCCTGGAGACGGGGCGGCTCGCACCGCTCAGGCGGAAAAAAAAGCCCGGCGAGACTGGCTCGGCGGGCTTTTTTTGCTCGCACCGAAGTGCGAGGTGCGGCAACTTAGGCTGCCGGCTTGTCTTCGCCTGCAGCAGCAGCGCCTTCTTCGGCGGCAGCGGACTTCTCGCCAGCCGGCACGCTGATGTTGGCAACAGCCGGGTTCTCATCGCCACCGTGGGTGAGGATCGTCACGCCCTTCGGCAGCTTCAGGTCAGCGATGTGCAGGGTCTGGCCGATTTCCAGCGAACCCAGATCCACTTCGATGAACTCCGGCAGGTCGGCCGGCAGGCACGACACTTCCACGTCGTTCAGGATGTGGTTCACGATGCCGTGGCCCAGCTTCACGCCCGGTGCGGTTTCCTGGTTCAGGAAGTGCAGCGGCACCTTGACGTGGATCTTTTCCTTGGCCGACACACGTTGGAAATCGACGTGCAGAACCAGTTGCTTGAACGGGTGCAGTTGGAAGTCGCGCAGCAGCGCCTTTTCCACCTTGCCAGCCACTTCGATGTCGAGGATCGACGAGTGGAAGGCTTCCTTCTTCAGCGCGTGGTACAGCGCGTTGTGATCGAGTTCGATCAGCTTCGGCTCGGCGCCCGCGCCGTAAATGATGGCCGGGGTCTTGCCGGAATTGCGCAGGCGGCGGCTCGCACCAGTGCCCTGAACGCTACGCTCGAAAGCGACAACTTTCATGATTGCTCCAAACGAAAAAGACGACTCGCGACCAAGCCGTCTGGTGAACGGGGCGCCATATTGCGCCCCGCGGACACCGCAGAAGTGCCGTCTAACCGACGTTTTCTGCAGTAAAGCCTTGAATTATAACAGTAAGCTGCTCGGGTGCCGAATTATTCAGCAAACAGCGACATGATCGAATCACCGCGCACGATGCGCGTGAAGGTCTCGGCCAGCAGCGGGGCGGTCGAGAGCTGGCGGATCTTGCCGCACTTGATGGCGTCTTCGCGCAGCGGGATGGTGTCGGTCACGACCACTTCGTCGAGCGCCGAGTCTGCAATGCGGGCGGCCGCGCCACCCGACAGCACCGGATGCGTGCAATACGAGAACACTTGCTTGGCACCTCGCTCCTTCAGCACCTGCGCGGCTTTGCACAGCGTGCCGCCGGTGTCGATCATGTCATCCATGATCACGCAATTGCGGCCGTCGACTTCACCGATGATGTTCATCACCTCGGCCACGTTGGCCTTCGGGCGACGCTTGTCGATGATCGCCAAGTCCACGCCGAGCTGCTTGGCGAGCGCACGTGCGCGCACCACGCCGCCGACATCGGGCGATACCACCAGCAGGTCTTCGTAGTTCTTCTTGCGCAGGTCTTCGAGCAGGATCGGCGACGCGTAGATGTTATCGACCGGAATATCGAAGAAGCCTTGGATCTGGTCAGCGTGGAGGTCCATCGTCAGCACGCGCTCGACGCCGGCGACTTCCAGCATGTTGGCAACGACCTTGGCCGTGATCGCCACGCGCGCCGAGCGCGGACGACGGTCCTGGCGGGCATAGCCGAAGTAGGGGATGGCGGCCGTGATGCGGCGGGCAGACGCACGCTTGAGCGCATCGACCATCACCATCAATTCCATCAGGTTGTCGTTGGTGGGGGCGCAGGTGGATTGCAGGATGAACACGTGCTTGCCGCGCACGTTTTCCTGGATCTCGACCTGGACTTCACCATCGGAGAATCGGCCGACGAGGGCCTTACCTAGCGGAATGCCCAGGTGCTTGACGACAGCTTCTGCGAGTTTGGGGTTGGCATTGCCGGTAAAAACCATCAAGCCTTCGCTGCTCATCGGGGCACCTGTTTTGACTTCAGACGCGCCGGCTGGTTGAAGCCAACCGGGCTATTGCTGGGAACATAAGGAAGAAAATGGCAGGGGCGGAAGGATTCGAACCTACGCATGCCGGAATCAAAATCCGGTGCCTTAACCAGCTTGGCGACGCCCCTACACAACCGATCGGTTACTGCTTCCATTGCAGAAGCAATAACTGCAAACCTTACACAGCAAATCTTGCGAGCGGGTGTTGCGACAGACCTGCCGCACACCGACCTTCCCATTCGGAAGGCACCTGATCCGCCACCGCTTGCGCCTGCTCAACGTTGTCGAACGGAGCAAATACGCAGGCGCCGGATCCGGTCATTCTTGCCAGAGGGCTGAACTGACGCAGCCAGACAAGTGCTCGGGCGATTTCGCCGTATTTCCTTTCCGCTACCGCTTGCAGGTCGTTGCGACCGTAAGCGAAAACAATTTGTTGGTCAGGAAAGTCCGTAATTATGGTGAGTGGCGTATCGCGTGTCAACCCTTCATCGGAAAAAATTGCAGGGGTCGGCACATGCACGCGTGGGTGAATCACCACGAAGGCAGCCGGCGGCAGCGTGACCGGCGTGAGTTCTTCGCCGATCCCCTCGGCGAAGGCGTTCTGGCCGAACACGAAGAAGGGCACGTCGGCGCCCAGCTTCAGGCCGATCGCCATCAGTTCCGTGCGTGGCAGATCAAGGCCCCATAGACGATTGAGCGCAAGCAGCGTGGTGGCAGCATCAGACGAGCCGCCGCCAAGGCCACCGCCCATCGGCAGGCGTTTCTCGATCGCGATGTCGACGCCGTAGGTGCAGCCGGTTTCCGCTTGCAGCAGGCGCGCGGCGCGGATCACAAGGTCGTCATCGGCGTGCACGCCGGGGATGTCGGTGGTGCGCACGAGGCGGCCGTCGGGGCGGCGCGCGAAATGCAGCGTGTCGCTCCAGTCGACCAACTGGAAGACGGTTTGCAGCAGGTGGTAGCCATCTGGCCGGCGGCCGACTACATGCAGGAAGAGATTGAGCTTGGCGGGCGCGGGGCAATCACGCAGCTCGACGGGGGCGGAAGACATGACGAAGCGAGGCGTTACTGGTCGAGCACGAGCCGCACCGATAGCGGACCATTGGCGCCCTGTGGCCGATCAAGATCGAGCCGGCGGATGCTGACTTTGGCACCATCGGTGGTGTTGCCGTCGTCAGTCCAGGCGACGTAGTGGACAGTCCAGCCGTTCTGCTCGATGGTTTCGGGGCGCGATTGCGCGTCGCGTGCCACGCGTGCCGGTGTGCCGGGCGCGGGGCGGGCGCGCAGCCAGTCGCGCAAGCCGGAGACCGGCAGCGAAAAGCCGAGCGCATCCTGCATCAGCGTGTCGACCTCGGGGGCGCGGCGAGGCGGCTGGTTCGGCAGTTCGAGCGTGGCGCCTTGGTTGCTTTGGCTGACGATGGCCAGCGTCTGGCCCAGCGGCGACATCAACTCAAGCTGCACGTCGGGTCCGCGCTCGCGCCACAGGAAGCTGCCGACGGCGCTTTGCTCGGCGTTGTTCTGCGTGTAACGGGCCGAGAAGCGACCTTGATAACGCGTGATGTTGGTATCGGCGTCTTGTGTACCAGCGAAGAGATCGTTGGCTGGCCGCAAGCTTGCGCAGCCGCTGAACAGCGCGCAGCCAGCGCCGAGCATCAGCGCGCCAAGCGCGTGCGTGAACCGCATCGCCATCAATTTGCACTCACGGGAACATTGGGTACCGGCTGGCCGAAGCGGCGCAGCGTGTCGCGCAGCGTGGTGTCGTTCACGTCAAGCTTGGACGCTTCAGTCCAGACTTGGCGTGCGTCGTCCTGCTTGCCCGATTGCCACAGCACTTCGCCCAGGTGCGCACCGATTTCGGCTTGCGGGGCGGCAGCCCACGCCTTGCGCAGGATGTCGGTGGCGCCGGGCAGATCGCCGCGACGGTACTTGACCCAGCCGAGGCTGTCGGCGATGTAGGGATCGTCCGGCGCCAGCGACACGGCTTTTTCCAGCAGCTCCTGCGCCTCCTGCAGGCGCACGCTGCGATCGGCCAGCGAGTAGCCGAGCGCGTTGTAGCCGATGGCCTGGCCGGGACGCAGGTCGATCACCTTGCGCAGCAGCGTTTCCATATTGTCGTAGTGGCCGTCGTGCTCTTCCAGCATCGCCAGTTGATACGTGTATTCGACGTTGTCCGGGTCGCTCTTGAGAAGCTCATTGACGCGGGCGCGGGCGCGGCCGTAGGCCTTGGCGTCCATCAGCATGCCGATTTCGGCCTGGCGGATGCCGTCCATCAGGGCCTGGCGGCGCGGGCCATCGGGCACGTCTTCGGAATCGGCGACGAGTTCATCGAAGGTCTGTTGCGCCTCGTCGATACGGCGCAGCTTGCCGAGCAACTGGCCGCGCTTGATGCCGGCCGCCAGTGCGGTCTGGCCGTCGGCGTCGCCGTTGGCGGAACCGGTGATCTTGTCGACCCAGCCGAGCGCGCCGGCGTAGTCTCGCTTCTCCTCGGCCAACTGGGCGAGGCCCTGGTAGCCGGGTTCTGGGCTCAGGGTGGGCGACTTGGCGGTGGCGGCGACGTATTCCTTCAGGTAACGCTCGGCGTCGTCGTACTGGCGCTGCTGCAAATTCAGCAGGCCCAGGGCAAGCGTGATGCGCGCATCGTTGGGCGCGATCTTCTTGAGCGTTTCGAATTCAGCGCGGGCCTTGTCCTGCTGATTGCGCACGAGGTACATGCGGGCGAGCGCCAGGTGGCCGTCGATGGACGCTGGCGCGGCTTTCAGGAAGCTGCGCAGGCCAGTGATGGCGGCATCGGGGTCGCTGTCGGCACGCAGTTCGGCGGCGAGGATGGCGGCGTCTTCATACCCGGGACGCAGCTTGAGCGCGGTGTCCAGTTCCGTCAGTGCGCCGGCGGTGTCCTTGGCGGCGACCTTCGCGCGGGCCAAGGCCAGGTGCGTTTCGGGGCGTTGCATGTCATGCGAGGCGATGCGCTGCAGCGCACCGACGGCACCCGCCGGATCGCTGCTCTTGGACATCTGCTGCTGCCATTGCAGCAAGGCATCGGCACGCTGGCCCGGTGAGACCTTGTTCAATTGCGCCTGCAGCATCGGTTCGACTTCCGACCACTGGCCAGTGGCCACGAGCAAGAGCTGCTGTACCTGGCGAGCCGGCATCGACGTCGGCGACAGTTCCACCCACAGGCGCGCCGCGGTCATCGCTTGCGCGGGCGAGCGCGTCAGAAACGCGATTTCGGTCGCACGCTGGGCAAAGCGGGGGTCGCGCGTATCTTGCGCGAGCGCAAGATAGGTGCGGTACGCCGGTTCGACCAACCCCCGCTGCAGCGACACTTCCGATGCCAGCACGCGGTACATGATGTCTTCATTGAGCGCGACACGCGGCAGATCCGTCCGCTCCGAACTCAGTAGGCCGGTGCGCGGGCGTGAGCGTTCAATCTGCACGGCCGCGCGATCACCCGCGCCGTCTTCCTTTGCAGCTTGGGCGATCAGCGGGGCGACGGTCGTCGACTGCGACGACCATGCCGGCAGGCTCGTCAGCCCTCCCGCCACCAGCGCGGCCAGCAGGGCAGTTCTGCTGCGCGGGAATCGCCGCGGGCGTTGCGTCGCGGGCGAATGGGAGAGGGCGTGAGGCATGGTCTCGAAGCTCCGGATAGGGGGTCGGGGCATTGTAGCCTGACCGCTACAATCGCCCGCATCGTAAAAAAGGTTGGAGCAGCACATGGGATGGAGGTTCGATGCCTGAGTTGCCGGAAGTCGAGGTCACTCGCCTGGGTTTGCTACCGCATATTACGGAGCGACGTATCGTTCGCGTGGTGATGCGCCATCACGGCTTGCGCTGGCCCGTCGATCCGGCGCTGCCGGAGTTGCTGGCCGGTCTGACTGTCACGCGCTTGCTGCGCCGGGGCAAATACCTGCTCATCGAATGCATGCCCGGGGTCGAACAGTCCGGCGGCCGCGCCGAAACCGCAGGCGGCTGGTTGCTCATCCATCTTGGTATGACAGGCACCTTGCGCGTGCTGGAAACGCCCGTGCCGCCCGGCCTGCACGATCACGTCGATATCGAACTCGCCGACGCAACTGGCGTACCCATCACACTGCGCTATCGGGATCCGCGCCGGTTTGGTGCCGTGCTTTGGCATGCGGGCGACGAAGCCGGCTTGGCCGAACATCCGTTGCTCCGCAATCTCGGCATCGAGCCCTTCGACGCGCGATTCGACGGCGACTGGATGTTTGCCCGCACGCGCGGGCGCCGGGTGGCCATCAAGTCGGCACTGCTGGCGGGCGACATCGTGGTCGGCGTGGGCAACATCTATTGTTCGGAAAGCCTGTTTCGCGCCGGCATTCGGCCGACCACGGCAGCGGGACGCATCAGCCGCCCGCGCTATGCGGCGCTGGCCGAGGCCATTCGCGCCACGCTGGCCGATGCCATCGCCCGGGGCGGCAGCACGCTGCGGGACTTTGTCGGCTCCGACGGGCAAAGCGGTTACTTTCAGCTTGATGCCTTCGTGTACGACCGCGCCGGTCTGCCGTGTCGTGTGTGCGGCACGCCGGTCCGCCAGATCGTGCAGGGCCAGCGCTCCACGTTCTACTGCCCGACCTGCCAGCGCTGATCGGAGGGCTCAAGCCACCGGGAGTTGCCTGGAAACGCCTTGCCGGAGCGATCTGCACGCCATTTCGCAAGGTTTTTGAAGTGGGGTGCGGGGTCTTCGATGGCATCCCGCAACACTTGTCCGCCCGGGCCGCAGAACCGTGCTGAAAGTTCGCCCGGAAGCCGGCGGTTCGCTGTATCGTTCCACCTAAATTTGTGCATTTCTGTGCCGTAATTGGGCGGTAACAGCGATGTCGAGGGGCGCGCGCATTTTCCCGCTGTCCGGTCGCGCACAAAATAAGACAGAACGATGAACAACACACTGAGCACACAGTTCGAGCAGTACAGCGCCTGGCGCGCTTCGGTACTGCAGTCGGTGGGGGAATTCCAAGACTGGCTGCAAGCCCAGGAGCTGTACGACGCGCAGGCTGACATGCGCGCACAGCGCATCCGAGGCGTGCTGCGCAGCGACAAGCTCAAGGTTGCCTTCATAGCCGAGTTCTCTCGCGGCAAGAGTGAGCTGATCAACGCGATCTTCTTCGCGGATTTCGGCCGCCGCATCCTGCCGTCGTCGGCGGGCCGGACCACGATGTGTCCGACCGAGCTGATGTACGACGAAAGCTATCCGCCGTCGATCCGTCTGTTGCCGATCGAGACGCGTCTGCACGACGCATCGACGGCCGATTTTCGCGATGCGGGGAGCCACTGGCTGTCGGTCCCGCTCGACCCGTCGTCGCCCGAGGGCATGCTCGAAGCGTTCCGCCACGTGGTGGAAACCGTGCGCGTGCCGAAGGAAGAAGCCGAACAACTGGGGCTCTATAACGACGCCGATCCCGACGCCGCGTTCTCGGTGGATGCCGCCGGCACGGTCGAAGTGTCGAAGTGGCGCCACGCGATCATCAATTTCCCGCACCCGATGCTCAAGCAGGGGCTGGTGATCCTGGACACGCCGGGCCTGAACGCCATCGGTACCGAGCCGGAGCTGACGCTGCGACTGATTCCGGATGCGCATGTCGTGGTGTTCGTGCTGGCCGCGGACGCCGGCGTGACCAAGAGCGACCTGGAACTGTGGCGCTCGCATGTCGGTGGTGGCCAACGCAAGGGCTGCATCGCGGTGCTCAACAAGGTCGATGGCCTGTGGGATCCGCTCAAGTCCGCAGAGGAAGTCGAGAACGAAGTCAGTCGCCAGATCATGACGACGGCACAGGTGCTCGATATCGATGTCGAGCGCGTGTATCCGGTGTCGGCGCAGAAGGGCCTGGTGGCCAAGGTCAGCCATGACCATGAGCTGCTGGCGAAGAGCCGACTGCTCGAGCTGGAGTCGGTGCTGTCGGATCAGCTGATTCCGCAGCGTCGCGAGATCGTCACCGAGCAAGTGCAACTGGCGGTGAAGGACATGGCGACAGGCGCGCAGCAGCTGCTGCAGATGCGTCGCCGCGACATCGTCGAGCAGTTGTTCGAGCTGCGCGGCCTGCGCGGCAAGAACCACACGATGGTCAAGCACATGCTGATGCGCGTGCAGGGCGAGAAGGAAGAGTTCGAGCAAAGCATCGCCAAGTTCCAGGCGTTGCGCACGGTGTTCGGCCGCCACAGCGCGGAGATCATCAAGAGCGTGCAGCTCAAGCAGATCCGCTCGACGATGCGCGAGGCGCGCGAGAAGATGAAAGAGCGCGTGTTCTCGCGCGGCCTGCGCGACGACATGGACAAGCTGTTCGGCCACCTGACCGGCCTGGTGCGCGATGCAGCGAATCGCATCGACCAACTGCACCAGATGGTTGACGGCATGTACAAGAAGTTCAACGCCGAGCACGGCTTCACGCTGTCGCCGCCGCTGCGCTTTTTGGGCACGCGCTACGACGCCGATCTGAAAGAGACGCTGATGCTCGCGCACAACCACTTTGGCGCGTTCAGCTTCCTGACGCGTCCGAAGCCGCAACTCGTGCACGGTGCATTCTCGACGGTGGCCAGCCGCGTGCTGGATACCTTCCAGGACATGAACCGCGACATCGAGATCTGGCTGAAGTCGGTCATGACGCCGCTCGAAGCGCAGGTGCGCGATCACCAGAAGCAACTGCGCAAGCGTGTCGATTCGATCGAGCGCATTCACGAGGCCACCGATACGCTCGAAGCGCGCATCACCGAACTTGAAGCGTTGCTCAATACGCTCGATGAGCGCAGCGGGACGATCGCTCAGTACACCGATCGCATTCTCGCGGCCGGGACCATCCTGGAACGTCAGTCGTTCGCGGCCTGACGCGCATCGTTCGTTTCGGAGAAGGCGCCTGAGGGCGCTTTTTTCGTTCTGGTAGGATCGCCGCCAGCGCGCACGTTCCGTCCGCCGCTTTTCCATCACACGCATGACCGCCAGCCCTCGCCGCACGCGCCGCGTTGCTCAGCTCGTTCCCGTATTGCCGCCGCTTCCTGACGATTTCGCCACGCGCGTGATCGCCTGGCAGCAGCGTCATGGCCGTCACCATCTGCCGTGGCAGAAGACCGGCGACGCGTATCGCACATGGCTCTCCGAGATCATGCTGCAGCAGACGCAAGTGAGCGCGGTGCTGGGCTACTACGCCCGCTTCATCGAGCGCTTCCCGACCGTGCAGGCGCTGGCCGCTGCGCCGGCAGACGACGTGATGGCTGCGTGGGCCGGCCTCGGCTACTACACGCGCGCACGCAACCTGCATCGCTGCGCGCAGCTCGTGGTGGCAGAACACGGCGGCATCTTTCCGCGCGATCCCGACGTGCTAGCGACGCTGCCGGGCATTGGCCGCTCGACCGCGGCGGCCATCGCAGCGTTCTCGTACGGCGTGCGCGCGGCCATTCTCGATGGCAACGTCAAGCGCGTCTTCGCACGCGTGTTCGGCATTGACGGCTTTCCCGGCGACAAGCGCGTCGAAGACACCATGTGGCGCATCGCCGAAGCCGTGCTGCCGCCGGCAGAGGGCATTCAACCGTACACGCAGGGTTTGATGGATCTCGGTGCCACGGTGTGCACGCGCGGCAAGCCCGCATGCCTGAGCGGCGAACGGCCTTGTCCGCTCGAATCGCTATGCGAAGCGCGCAGTACCGGTCGCGTGATGGAGCTGCCCGTGCCGCGCCCGCGCAAGGCGATACCCGAGCGCGCCGCCACCCTTGTCATCGCGCTGCACGCCGACGCGGTGTTGCTGCAGCGTCGCCCGCAACGCGGTATCTGGGGCGGCTTGTGGTCGTTGCCGCTGGTGGGCGAGATGGACGACGCGCTCGACGCGCATCCGCTGGATGTGGGCACCGTGCGTCGTGCCGCGCAGGCCTATGGCGACGTCTCGACCGTCGAGGCGGCCGGCGCGCTCACGCACACTTTCACGCACTTCCGTTTGCACATGCATTTGCTGCGCGCGACGATCGCCGCCCCCGCCGCGCTCGACGACGACTGGCGCTGGGTACCGCTTGCACAACTCAATTCAGTGGGATTGCCTGCGCCGGTGAAATTGGCGCTCGAGACGCTGGTACAGCCAAGCTTGATCTGAGCAACGCGGGCAGGCTTGGCCGAGTTGGCATCACAGAATGTGATGCTGCTTCATGTAGCGATGGACAATCTCGATGCGCATGCCGGCGTCCATCAGCTCCATCAATTTCTGCTTGGCCTTGAGCGGCACCGGCAGCAGCTCGCATAGCCGATTCGCGACCCAGCTCGGGCTGTTCCACTCGTAGGGTTCGACCATCGGGATGTTGCCGTCTTCGCGCGAGCCGAGCGTCGTGATGATGCGGCGCAGGGCGCCTACGCAATCGTCGAAGAGTTCGCCTTTGCAGTCTTCCACGTCGGCGCCGATGGGCTCCACCGTGCCGCGCATGAGCCCGTTGGGCGTCGTCTCGAACGACAGCACCTTGAAGCGCTGCGTGCCACGCACCTTGATCATCAGCAGGCCGAGCTGCTCCATATCGCATTCGGTGATGTGGGCAATGCAGCCCACGTCAACCGGGACAGTCGGGTTGTCGGTGGTGCCGACCTCGTTGCCGCGTTCGATCAGGCAGACGCCGAACGGCGTCTTGTCGCGCAGGCACGTGCGCACCATGTCCATGTAGCGGGCTTCGAAAATGCGCAGCGGGAGAAGACCGCCCGGAAACAGCACCGTGTGCAACGGAAACAGCGGCAACTCGGTGGGCAGTGGCGGCAGCGGCGAGAACGGAGAGAGAGCGATGTCTTCTTGCATGGACGGGCTTTCAGCAGGCGGCGGCAAGACCTTCGCGTGGCGCCGCGCAAGAAGCCGCATCCAAACGGGACGGATTCGCGCGGTAGATTTCCGGCGCGCTCAGCCGTCTACGGCCAATTCGCGGTGGCGGACCAACACATTACCATGCGCGCGGAAGTACGTGGCAAGCCGTTCCGCGATGTACACCGAGCGATGTTGACCTCCCGTGCAGCCGATTGCGACGGTCAGGTAGCTGCGGTTGTCGGCGATGAAACTCGGCAGCCACTTTTCCACGTAGGCGCGGATGTCTTCTGCCATCGCAAGGACCATCGGCTGACTTTGCAGGAAATCGATGACGGGCTGATCGCGGCCCGTGAGTGGGCGCAATTGCGTGTCGTAGTACGGGTTGGGCAGTGAACGCACGTCGAAGACGAGATCGGCGTCGGTCGGCACGCCATGCTTGAAGCCGAACGATTCGAACATCAACGTGATGTCGTGCGGCTCGTCGCTGATGAATTCTTTGATGTACGCGCGCAAGGCGTTGGTGCGCAGCGTGCTGGTGTCGATGCGATGTGCCGGATCGGCGAGCGGGCTGAGCAACTCCCGCTCCATCTCGATCGCTTCGATCAGCGAGGTGTCGAGACCCTTGGCGGCGGCCTGAACATTGGCGGCGGCATCCGGGCGGCCGTTACGGATCGACAGCGGATGCCTGCGGCGCGTCTCGGAATAGCGCTGCACCAGCGCGTTCGTGCTCGCCGTCAAAAACAGCATGCGAACGTCGTGTTCCTTGCGCAGCACGGTGACCGTCTCGGGCACCTTGCGCAGTGACTCACGGCTGCGGATGTCAGTGGCCACGCCAAGATGCGTATAACCCTGGTCCGCCAGATAGCGCGCCAGTTCGGGGATGAACTGCGCGGGCAGGTTGTCGACGCAGTAGTAACCTGCGTCTTCGAGTACGTTCAGGGCGACCGATTTCCCTGAACCCGACATACCGGTGATGAGAATGATCCGCATGCCGCGAGGATAGCATCCCTGTATTGCAAAGCAGCGACCAACAAAAAAGGCGACCGATCCGGCCGCCTTTGTTTAAGCGAGGCTAAGGGAACGCTCAGCCTTTCGAGAGGCACTCTTTCTGGGCGTTCTTGTACTCGTCGCCCTTCTTGCCCTTGTTGGCCTTGGAGCAGGCCGCCATCTTTTCCTGCTGCGTCATCGGCTTGGCGGCAGCTGCCGGCTTGTCCGACAGGCAGCCTTTCATGAAAGCCTTACGCTCGTCGCCTTTCTTGCCGGCGGCGTCCATGTTGCATTGCTTCATCTTGTCCTGCTGCGAATTCTTGGCTGCTGGGGCGGTCGGCGCGGCTGCGGGTGCGCTGCCTTGGGCGAAAGCCTGGCCGGCCAGGAACGGGAGCGCCAGGGCGCAAGCGGCAATCAGTTGTTTCATCGTCGTATTCTCCTTGGTACCGTCAGAAGAGCCGGCGGAAAAAGCCGCCGCGCTCGCGATGAACGCCGCCGCGTGTGTGCTCGGCGCATTCCCTCCCACAACGGGGAGGCCGCACGTCGGGTTGACGTTTCGCAGCGAAAACTAGGGTAAACCGGTCTGAATACGAAACTTTGTGGCGGCTTTGTTAAAGCAGGCGGCCCTGGGGCGAGTGGGATGCGGCTTCGGCTTGCATGGCGGCGCGTTGGCGGTCCATGAAGTCGCGCAACGTATCGATGCCGCGCAGGCGCAGGATCGTGTTGCGCACGGCGGCCTCGACCAGCACGGCCAAGTTGCGGCCGGCCGCCACCTGGATCTTCACCATGTGGATTGGCAACCCGAGTACGTCGAGGTACTGCGAGTCGAGCGGCAGGCGCTCGAATTCGCCATCGTTGCGGCGCACGAGTTGGACGATCAGCTTGATCTTCATCTTCCGGCGCACAGCCGTCTCACCGAAGATCGTCTTGATGTCGAGCAACCCCAGTCCGCGCACTTCCAGCAGATTCTGCAGCAGCGGCGGGCAGCGACCTTCGATGAAGTCTGGCCCCAGGCGGACAAAATCGACAGCATCGTCGGCCACCAAGCCATGACCGCGCGAGATCAGTTCCAGGCCCAATTCGCTTTTACCGAGGCCCGAATCGCCCATGATCAGCACGCCCATGCCCAGGATGTCGAGAAACACCCCGTGCATCGTCACGCGCGGTGCCGAGATGCGCGAGAGGTACAAGCGCAGATGATCGATGACGGCAGCCGAGGAAATCGGCGACGTGAACAGCGGCGTGGACGAGCGCGTGCAGCGTAGCTCCAGGTCAGGGGGCGGATCCACTCCATCGGCCACCACCAGAAAGGGCGGCTCCAGCAGGATCAACTCGCCCATCTGGCGCTTGCGGTTTTCTTCCGAAAGACGCTGGTAGTAGGTGATCTCGGGCTTGCCGAGCACCTGGATGCGGTTCGGGTGGATGAGGTTCAAATGTCCGACCAGGTCGGCAGCAGAGGTCGCTTCCTTCGCGAAATCCACGTCGAACGCGCGGTCGGCGCCCTCCAGGCCTGCGACCCACGACAGCTTAAGATCGGCTGCGTTGTCGTCAAAGATCGATTGGGCGATGACGCCGGTCAGTTCCATAGCAAGGCACGGTGGTGCCGACGGTGCATGGCGCGTTCGCAATCGGTTGCGCTTGCCCCCGATTGCGCTGCGATCAGGGCCGCCAGTCGGTCAGTAGCTGGTGAATCGCCTCGGGCGACGGCAGGGTGGCGAGGCCTTCGCGCATGTCGCGGTCGGACAGCAGCTGGGCGATTTCAGACAGGATTTCCAGATGCTGCTGGGTCGCCTGTTCCGGCACCAGTAGGAAAATCAGTAGTGAGACAGGTTTGCCGTCAGGCGACTCGAAGGGCACCGGTTCGGACAGGCGCATGAAAGCTGCCAGCGGTTGTTTGAGCCCTTTGATGCGGCCGTGCGGGATCGCCACGCCGGCGCCCAGGCCCGTGGAGCCTAGCGACTCGCGCGCAAACAGGTTGTCGGTGACAACTGCGCGCGTCACGCCGTGGTTGTTCTCGAACAGCAGGCCGGCCTGTTCAAATACCCGCTTCTTGCTGGTTACGCTGACGTCGAGGGCAATGTTCCCGGGCGGCAGCAGTTTGGCCAAGCGATTCATGTGCAATGCGTGAAATGAGCGGCGTCCTTCTGCACCAAGATGGCGCACGGACAATCGGGTCATTATAGACCACGCGCCGCGCGGCTTTGTGCGGCGCACTAGAGGTGCACCGCGCAGGGCAGAGAAGCGAATCCCCCAGGGCTGCAATCGGCCGGTGCCGGAAATGTGCTCCTGGCATCGACCCTGTTTTTGCCAGCATCGCGCCAAAAGCCGCGCCACGCCAGCGTTCATACTTTCGTCAGATTTTAGCCCGACTTAAATCGGTTGCAATCGGATTCGTCACGAATGCACCCCCACATAAAAAAACCGCGCCACCTCGGGGCGCGGTTTCTGTGGTGCGGTCTTGCTATTGCTGCATCTGCACGGCTTGGAAGGCCTGATGCTTCATGCTGTCGCGATCGTGCCCTTGCACGCGGTCCTTGTATTTGATCACTTGCCGGTCGAGCTTATCGACGAGTAGGTCGATGGCCGCATAAAGATCTTCATGGTGTGATTCGACGAAGACATCCTTACCCTTGAGGTGCAGGTTGATTTCCGCGTACTGACGCCGATCCTTCTCCTTGTGGTTATCGACCGATAGCAACACGCTGACGCCAATCACCTGATCGAAGTGCCTGATCACACGCTCCAGTTTCGTTTCCACGTACTCACGCAAAGCAGGCGTGATGTCCAGGTGGTGTCCACTGAGTTTGAAGTTCATAGCGGTTCTCCTTCTCAAGATGAGCCGCACCGGAACTGCCCGCGATGCGGCTATAAAGACTTGCGCAAATTCACTGCAGGGATCTTGAGGGCTTCGCGGTATTTGGCCACCGTCCGACGGGCCACCACGAATCCTTGTTCACCTAACAGTTCGGCAATTCTGCTATCGGACAGAGGATTCTTCGGGTCTTCGGCTCCTACAAGTTGCTTGATGAGCGCGCGTATCGCGGTGGATGACGCGGCCCCGCCGGTTTCCGTCGATACATGGCTGCCGAAGAAGTACTTCAACTCGAACGTCCCCATCGGGGTCGCCATGTATTTGTTGGTTGTCACACGGGAGATCGTGGACTCGTGTAGACCCAGTGTATCGGCTATTTCCCGCAAAACCAAGGGGCGCATGGCGATTTCGCCGTGCGTGAAGAAGCTCTTTTGACGCTCGACAATCGCTTGCGAGACACGCAGGATCGTATCGAAGCGCTGTTGAATGTTTTTGATCAGCCAACGTGCTTCCTGCAGCTTCTGCTGCAGATTGGCGGCGCCCGACTCGCCACGGCTGCTGCGCAGAATCTGCGCGTACATGTCGTTGATGCGCAAGCGCGGCATGACGTCGGGGTTCAGTTGCGCCATCCAGCCTGCGCTCGTTTTTCGCACGATCACGTCGGGCACCACGAAATCTGCTTCAGCACGGCCGAAAGCATGACCCGGGAATGGTGTCAGTGAGCGAATCAGCTCATGCGCTGCCTTCAACGCGGGCTCATCGACGGACAGGGCCTTCTTCAGGCGCGTGTAGTCGCGCGCGGCCAGCAGTTCGAGATGCTGATTGACGATGACGAGCGCCAGCGCCTTCGCGGGCGAGTCGAGCCGATGCAGTTGCAATGAGAGGCATTCGGCTGCAGAGCGCGCGCCAATGCCCGGTGGATCAAAGCTCTGCAGCATGCGCAGCGCGGCTTGCAGTTCATCCAGTTCGACTTCGAGTTCGGTCGGTAGGTCTGCGAGGATTTCGTCGAGCGTGCCCGACAGATAGCCTTCGTCGTCGAGCGACTCGATCAGGAAGATGACGAGGCCCTTGTCGCGCATCGAGAGCTTGAGCGGCGCGAGCTGTTCCATGAGGAATTCGCGCAGGCTTTGTTCGGCTTCGCGCAACTGCAGCGGAGCACGATCGTCTTCATCGGATTGCGGTTTGCGGGCGAAGTCGTCAAGGCTCCAGTCGGAGCGGTCGGAGCCGTAATCGCTGTCGAAATCGGCACCGTTGTCGTGGCCGTTTTCGTAGCTGCTGTCCGAGCTGTTGCTGCTGTCGCCGCCGTTGGGTGCGGGCGGAGGTGATTCAGTGGGAAGGGGCGTGGCGCTGTTGCTTTGCAGCGCGTTGACGGAGCCGTCTGCGCCAATGCGGGCGGAGGTGTCGAGCCACTCGTTTTCCCGCTCCAGCAGCGGGTTTTCGGTCAGGGCCTGTTCAACTTCCTGCTGCAGTTCGATGGTCGACAACTGCAGCAGTCGGATCGATTGCTGCAACTGCGGCGTGAGCGCGAGATGCTGAGAGAGACGGAGCTGGAGCGACTGTTTCATGCGGGCTATTCTATGCCCAACACTTCGTCGATGGAACGGATTTTGCTTTAAGGTGCGGCCTTACCACGCCCCTTCGCACGTCCTTAAGGCGTAAGCGTGCAGAGCGGCTTACATCCGGAAGTTATCGCCCAGATAGACCTTGCGTACATCCTCGTTTTCGATGATCTGCTCCGGCATGCCTGCAGCCAGCACGGTGCCTTCGCTGATGATGTAGGCGTGATCGCAGATGCCCAGCGTTTCGCGCACGTTGTGATCGGTGATCAGCACGCCGATATTGCGGTCTTTCAGGAAGCTGACGATGCGTTGAATCTCGCCCACCGCGATCGGATCGACGCCGGCAAACGGTTCATCGAGCAGGATGAAGCGCGGCGATGAGGCCAGCGCGCGGGCAATCTCCACGCGGCGGCGTTCACCACCCGATAGGGACAGCGCAGGGTTGTCGCGCAGGTGAGCGATCTGCAAGTCATCGAGCAAGCCGTTGAGGCGGCGATTGACTTCGTCTTGCGAAAGCTTCTTGCCGTTCTGCTCCTGCAGCTCGAGCACCGCGCGGATGTTTTCCTGCACGTTGAGCTTGCGGAACACGGACGCTTCCTGCGGCAGATACGACAGGCCCATGCGTGCACGCTGGTGGATCGGCAGGCGGCTGATGTGCTCGCCGTCGAGCACGATGTCGCCGGCGTCCAGCGCCACCAGCCCGACGATCATGTAGAACGAGGTCGTTTTACCGGCGCCATTGGGGCCCAGCAAACCGACCACTTCACCGCTCTTCACGTCAAGCGACACGTCCTTCACCACCGTGCGCGTGCCGTAGCGCTTCTTCAGATGGCGGACGACCAGCGTGCTGGAAGTCGTGGCCTGCGGCGCTGCAGTTTTGGGGGCGAGGGTGGTGGCAGACATAGGCGAAGCAGAAATGGCGAGCGGTGCGGATCAGGGCTTGGCGGCCGGGTTTGATGCCGGTGCAGCGGGGGTGCTGGTGCGCGGTGCTAGAACCGCGCGCACACGGCCCGACGGGTTGGCGGCGGTCGCATTTTCCCCGCCACCCGAGGCCGTGTAAAACTCCTTCTGGCCGTCATACGTAATCACGGCGCCGCGGATCTCGTCGAGCTGTGTGGCGCCTTGCAGGCGCTCCATGCGCGCGCGCGTGATCAGCTTGGAGATCTCTTGCTTGCCGTCATATTCGATGCGCTCGCCCCAACCCTGGATGTACTCGTCGACGTTGTCCCGCTTCTGGCGAATGAAGGCGAGGTTCCCGGGCTTGGACGTGGCGACCGCGTAGTTGTAGCCCTCTGGGTCCGTCCGCAGATCGGCCTGGTCGGAGCGCAGCACCATGGTGCCCTTGGTCAGCACCACGTTGCCGGTCAAGTGATAGACCTGCTTCAGATCGTCGTAGCTGGCGTTGTCGGCTTCGAGCACGAGCGGCTTGTCGCGATCGGCGCGCTCGGCGTGCGCGGGCAGGGCCGGAAACAGCAGCGCAGCAACGATGGCGAGGCCGGCGGCACGGAGGGAATCAGTCATGGGAATCACGTGAGGGGTGGGCGCGGTCGTTGGGCGTCGTCAGGTGTCGGGGGCAGAGTTTACTGCTTCGGCGCCCCCAGCCCTTCGATTCGGCCGCGCACATTGCCCAGCAATTGTACTTGGCGCGTCACGTTGTTGAAGGTGAGGCCGTTGGCGTTCATGATCGACGGCCCACGGTGCAGTTCGACCGGCTTGTCGGTGCGCACGATGTCCTCGTTGAGCAGCACCTGGAAGTAGGTCGAGTCCGCCGTCATCAGCGGGTCCTGGCGGGCGTCGGGCCCTTGCGCGCGGATGACCTTGGCGTTGTTGTACAGATCGATGATCGTGCCGTCGCCGTTCATTTTGCCGAGATCCGCGCGGGCGGTGACCTGCGGCCGGTCGGGCGCATAGACGCGCAGCGCCGGGTACGTGACGTCGTAGGTCAGGTCGTCCTCATAGTGATTCATGTGGACGCCGGTAAACCGATATTTGGTCGTGCCGATCTCGTCCAGCGCGGTCGCCGAGATGCCGTCCATGGTGTAGTCGGGAATGTGGCGCTTGGGCTGCGTAGCGGCTTCGTCGGTTTGCGGTGTGTTGACCTGCACAAGCAGGAACGTGACGCCGCAGACGATCGCCATCAGCAGGATCGGCAGCCCGCGCAGCATGATCTGCAGCACGGAGGAGACGAGGCGTTGGGAGCGTTCGCTGGCCATGGAGTCAGGAAGGTTGCGCGGCGCGCAGCAGTTGTGCGAGCAGGGCGTCGTAGGCGCCTTGGGCCTTGAGGATCAGGTCGGCCACTTCGCGCACCGCGCCGCGTCCGCCCCTGGCTTGCGCGACATAGTGAGCGCGGCTGCGCAGTTCGGCATGGGCCTGAGCAGGGCAGGCGGTAAAGCCCACCATCGCCATCACCGGCAGGTCGGGCCAGTCGTCGCCCATGTAGCCGGTATCGGCCGCTTGAAGTTGCGTGGCGGCCAGCAGGTGGGCAAATGCCTCGCGCTTGTCGGCTACGCCTTGGTACAGATGTTCGATGCCGAGTTCCCCGGCGCGCCAGGCCACGATTTCGGATTGCCGTCCGGTAATGATGGCTGGCGTGACCCCCGCCTGTGCCAGCAGCTTGATGCCGTGGCCGTCGAGCGTGTCGAACGCCTTGCTGATTTCGCCCTCGGGGCCGACCAGCAAGCGTCCGTCGGTCAATACGCCGTCCACATCGAACACCATCAGGCGCACGCGCGCGGCGCGTTCCATTGCCTGCGGAAAGCGTGCTTCGATGTTGCTGTGGACAGGATCGGCCGGGGTGGTCATCAGTGGCGAGAGCGGGTCAGATGACTTTGGCCCGCGTCAGGTCGTGGATGTGCAGCGCGCCCACCAGCAGGCCGGCGGCATCGACCACCAGCAACTGGTTGATGCGGTGCGTTTCCATGACTTCGACGGCTTCCACGGCGAGTTGGTCGGGGCCGACCGAGCGGGGGTTGTGGTGCATGACCTCGTGGATGGGCACGGTGCGCCAATCGCGCGGGGTCTCGAGCAGGCGGCGCAAGTCGCCGTCGGTGAACACGCCCACGGCGCGGCCTTCGGCATCGACCACGGCGGTCATTGCCATACCCTTGCGGGTGATCTCCATCAGCGCCTGCGAGAGCGGCGTGTCCTCGTTCACCCGGGGGATGGCGTCGCCGGCGCGCATGACGTCACGCACATGCGTCAGCAGCTTGCGTCCGAGCGAGCCGCCCGGATGCGAGCGGGCGAAATCTTCTGCACCGAAGCCGCGTGCGTCCAGCACGGCCACGGCGAGCGCATCGCCCAGCGCGATCTGGGCGGTGGTGCTGGCGGTGGGAGCCAGGTTCAGCGGGCAGGCCTCGACATCGACGTGCGAGTTGAGCACGACGTCGGCATGCTTGCCGAGCGAGGACTCCGGGTTGCCAGTCACGGCGATCAGCTTTGCGCCGAGCCGTTTGACGAGCGGCAGGATGACGTTCAACTCCGAGACTTCGCCGGAATTGGAAAAGCCGATGAAAACGTCGTCGCGGGTGACCATGCCGAGGTCGCCATGGCTGGCTTCGGCGGGGTGGACGAAAAACGCTGGCGTGCCGGTCGAGGCCAGCGTGGCGGCAATCTTGCGCGCCACATGGCCCGATTTGCCCATGCCGGACACGACGACGCGGCCGGTGCAGCCGAGCACCATTTCGACCGCACGCGCAAAGTCGGCGGACACCTGGGTTTTGAGGCCGAGTACGGCTTGCGCTTCGATGTCGAAGGTTTGCTGCGCAAGCGCAAGTGCTCGATCCGGATTGAAATTCGCTATCATGGCGGCGAAGTATAACAACGATTGACACAGTTCTCGGCCGCGGGTGGCGCGTCGGGGCTTGGCTTGCGGGGAGTGGCGGAGCGTGCGGGCGCTCCGTTTGCTGCGCCGCGAAAATCGGCTTTCAAATCACTTTTCTGCCCGTCGCCACGCCGTCATTTTTGCTGTGCGGCGTCTCGCGTATCGCGTTCTTCGTCTATACCCTGGCATCGGTCTTGCAGCGCCTGCGTGCTCGTTTGTGCACGCACCGTCCTGATGCGCGGGTGCTGCACCTCCTGTCCAACCCCTTTTCGATCGGTTTTTCGCGTCGCATGCATTCGCCGCTGGAACTCACCCTTGTGCTGTTGGCCGCCGCCGTCATCGGCGTGGTGCTGTTCCGCATGCTGCAATTGCCGCCGATGCTGGCCTACCTCGTGGTGGGCGTGCTGATCGGGCCGAAGGCGACGGGGCTCGAGTCCGATTCTGCCCAGACGCGCTATCTGGCCGAATTCGGGGTGGTGTTCCTCATGTTTTCGATCGGGCTGGAGTTCAACCTCTCCAAGCTTCGTTCGATGCGGCGGCTAGTGCTGGGGCTCGGGGCGTCACAGGTGGTGCTGACCATGCTGCTGACGATTCCCGTGTCGCTGCTGCTCTCGCACTGGTATCCGCTGTCGTGGCAGGCGGGGCTCGCGTTGGGCGGCGCGCTGGCGATGTCGTCCACGGCCATCGTCTCGAAAATGCTGGCCGAGCGCCTGCAGCTGGAGACCGAGCACGGCCGCAACATCATCAGCGTGCTGTTGTTCCAGGATCTGGCGGTGGTGCTGCTGCTGATCGTGATTCCGTCGCTGGGCAAGAACCCGACGGACCTGGTGCTGGCGCTCTCCGTTGCCGCCTTGAAGATCACCGTGGCGCTGGTGCTGATCCTGTTCCTCGGGCAGAAGCTGCTGTCGCGCTGGTTCCATCTGGTGGCCGCACGGCGCTCGCAGGAACTGTTCATGCTGAACCTGCTGCTGGTCACGCTGGGCATGGCCGCGCTGACGGAGCGGCTGGGCCTGTCGATGGCGCTGGGCGCGTTCCTGGCCGGCATGCTGGTATCGGAAACACCGTACAAGCTGCAGGTGGAAGAAGACATCAAGCCGTTCCGCGACGTGCTGCTGGGCCTCTTCTTCGTGACGGTGGGCATGCTGCTGGACCCCCGAGTGGTGGTCGATCACTGGGCCCTGGTGCTGGCACTGGTGGCCGGGCCCGTGCTGTTCAAGTTTGTGCTGATCGCGCTGCTGGCGCGCGCCTTCGGCTCGGGCGGCGGCGCGGCGATCCGCACGGCGCTGGGGCTGGCCCAAGCCGGTGAATTCGGCTTCGTGCTGCTCAACCAGATTGACGGCATGCGGCTGATCGACCCGCTGCTCGGCCAGGCGATCCTGGCGGCGATGCTGCTGTCGATGCTACTGGCGCCGTTCCTGATCCAGTACAGCGACGTGATCGCCATGCGGCTGTCGCGCACCGACTGGCTGATGCAATCGCTGGCCATGACCAAAATTGCCGCACAGAGCATCGCCACCGAGCGCCACGTCATCATCTGCGGCTACGGGCGCAGCGGCCAGAACTTGGCGCACATGGTGGAGCAGGAGGGCATCGGCTACGTCGCGCTCGATCTGGACCCCGACCGCGTGCGCGAAGCCGCGGCAGCGGGCGAACATGTGGTCTACGGCGATGCGGCGCGGCGCGAGTCACTCGTGGCCGCCGGCATCCACCGTGCTGCGGCGGTCGCCATTACGTACGCCGACACGGCGTCCGCCCTGAAGGTGCTGCACCACGTTCAGGCGCTGGAGCCGACCCTCCCCGTGATCGTGCGCACGATCGATGATGCGGACCTTGACCGCCTGCAGCAGGCCGGCGCCACCGAGGTCGTCCCGGAGATCATCGAAGGCAGCCTGATGCTGGCCTCGCACGCGCTGGTGCTGCTGGGCGTGCCGCTGCGCCGTGTGGTGCGGCGCGCGCAGCAGATGCGCGATGCGCGTTACAGCCTGCTGCGCGGCTACTTTCACGGTCAGGATGACGAAGAAGACATGCTCGAGCGCGACGCCGTGCGTCTGCATTCGGTGCCGCTGGCGAAGGGGTCGCCAGCCATCGGCCGGAAGCTCGGGACGATGGGGCTGGAGACGTTCAAGACCTCGGTCACGGCGATCCGGCGCCAGGGCATTCGCGCGCTCGATCCTGATCCGGACACCGTGCTGGAACTGGGCGATATCGTCGTGCTGCGCGGCACGCCTGAGGGGCTGCAGATGGCAGAGGAGCGGCTCTCGCCGCGTTGATGCCGCCGCTTACTTCACGAGCGATTCGAGCAGTGGCCCGCGCGAGCGGCGCGGCGGCGGCGCATCCGCCATGTTGGGCGGCAGGCCATCTAGCACCGTCGCGGCATCGAGCGAACTGATCGACACCCGCGTATCGGCCGGAATGCGCCCGTCCTGCTGCAGCTTCAGATACCGCAGGCAGCAGACGCGCAGGAACGACGCGAAATTCGCCACCTCGCCGCGTCGCTCCAACAGCTCGTCATAGAGTTTGCTGATGAGCTGGTTGACCGTCAGACCATCGCGCTGGCCGATCTCTTCCAGCACCTCCCAGAACAGGCATTCCAGCCGCACGCTGGTCGCCACGCCGTGCAGGCGTAGCGAACGCGCGAGGCTGTCGTACGAATGGGGATTGGCGCGGATGAAGATTTCGCACATGGCCGGGGCTCCTGGAGTGCCCGGCGTGCGGGCAGCCGGATCAGTGTAGAACCCGCGTGCCCAGGACTTCAAGAAACTGCGCCAACCAAGCCGGATGTGCCGGCCAGGCGGGTGCCGTGACGAGCTTGCCATCGGTGTGCGCCTGGTCGACGGGAATGTCCTTGAAAGTGCCGCCCGCTGCCGTGACTTCGGGGCCACATGCCGGATAGGCGGAACACGTCTTGCCTTCCAGCACGCCCGCCGCCGACAGCAACTGGGCACCGTGGCAAATCGCTGCGACGGGTTTGTCCGCGTGGAAGAAGTGACGTACGACCTCAAGCACGCGGGCGTTCAGTCGCAAATATTCGGGCGCCCGGCCGCCGGGCACGACCAGCGCGTCGTACGCTGCCGGGTCAACATCGGCAAAGGTGGCGTTGACGGTAAAGCGATGACCGGGTTTTTCGGAATACGTCTGTGCACCTTCGAAATCGTGAACGGCGGTCGCCACGGAATCGCCGGCGCGCTTGTCCGGGCAGACAGCGTGCACCGTGTGGCCGACCATCTGCAGCGCCTGGAAGGGAACCATGACCTCGTAGTCCTCTACGTAGTCGCCAACCAGCATCAGAATTTTCTTTGCCATCGCCGTGTCTCCTGTATGGTTGCGGTTTCCCCATTGTGGTTCGGCGCCATTCGGCCCGGGTGGTAGCCCATTACCGCAGACCACGTTTCCTGCTTTCCTGTTTTTGCCATGAGCCAAGTCCCTCATCACCAGGCGGCGCTGCTGACGCCGTCGTCCGTTCCCGCGTCCACCGAACTGGGCGATGTGTCGCGCTACCTGCGTGACCGGATCCGCACGGTGCCGGATTGGCCGCAGGCCGGGGTGATGTTTCGCGATATCACGCCGCTGCTGCAGGACCCGAAGAGCCTGCGCGTGCTGGTGGACGTGTTTGTCCATCGCTACATGGGGCAGGGGCTGAACCTGGTGGCGGGCATCGACGCGCGCGGATTCATCCTGGGCTCGATCGTGGCGTATGAGTTGAACCTGGGCTTCGTGCCGATCCGCAAGAAAGGCAAGCTGCCGTTCAACACGGTGGCCGAGGAGTACATGCTCGAATACGGCAGCGCGACAGTGGAAATCCATGCCGATGCCTGCAAGCCCGGCGACCGCGTCCTGTTGATCGACGACCTGATCGCCACTGGCGGCACCATGCTGGCCGGCAAGCGCCTGCTCGAACGCTTGGGCGCAACCGTGGTCGAGGGCGCGGCGATTGTCGACCTGCCTGAACTGGGCGGCTCGCAACTGCTGATCGAGGGCGGTCTGCCGCTCTTCACGGTCTGCCGCTTCGATGGGCACTGAGTGGCTACCAGCTGCATTCGCGTGATGAGCTGGTCCCATACGCCCATGTGACAAAAATATGACGGCTGACTGCTGCGCGCAGTAGCATGACCCTTTCCATTTCCGCGGGACCCTGGGAGACGTCGATGCCTCACGTATGGCTGTTCCTGCTGACCTCGATTGCGATCACGGTGATGCCGGGGCCGGACAACCTTCAGGTCATCGCACGCGGTGCCAGCCAAGGCCGCAAGGCGGGGCTCTCTGCCGCGGCGGGGTTTGCATCAGGGTGCCTCTTTCATACGACGCTGGCGGCGCTCGGGCTGGCCGCCGTGCTGCAGTCGTCCCCGGTGGCGTTCCAGGCGATTCGTTGGCTAGGCGCGGCGTACCTGATCTGGCTGGGCATCCAGGCACTGCGCAGCAAGGGCAGCGTCGGCCTGAATCCTGCTGGACCGCAGGCGGCGCCCGACCTTTGGCGCGTGTATCGCCAGAGCGTCTTCGCCAATCTGCTCAACCCGAAGGTGACGCTGTTCTTCGTGGTGTTCCTGCCGCAGTTCGTCGATGCGCAGGCGGGTCACGCAGCGCTGCAGATGTTGCTGCTGGGCGGCGTGTTCATGGCACAGACCATCGTCGTGTTCAGCCTCTACGGCTGGTGCGCGGCTGCGCTGGGCGGTTGGATGCGCCGCACGCCACGCGCGTCGCTGTGGCTCGACCGGGTGAGCGGCTGCATTTTCATTGGGCTGGGCCTGCGCGTGGCCCTGACCAAATAAGCAAACGCCCGGATTCCCCGGGCGTTTGACTTAGAGCTTGTAGCCGATCTGCCGCAGCAGGTCCTTGCGCCACGCGATGTCGGCATCGGTTTCGACACCCAGCGGCGAGGCGCCGTCCACCACGCCGAGCACGCCGCGCCCCAACTCCGTCTGCGCGACGATCACCTGCGTCGGATTGGCTGTGGCGCAGTAGATGCGGCACACCTCCGGTACCGCGCGTACGGCAGCCAGCACATTGACGGGAAAGAACCCGTCACCCAGGAAGATCAAAAAGGTATGGCCCGCGCCAATGGCGAGCGCGTTGTCACGCGCGAGCTGAAGAGCGGTTTCGTCATTGCCTGACCAGCGTACGAGCCGCTTGCCCGATGCCTCGCAGAACGCAATGCCGAAGCGGATACCCGGCACCGCGCCCACGAGCGCCTCGTGGAGGTCTTCCACGGTCTTGATGAAATGCGACTGGCCGAAG
Source organism: Ralstonia pickettii (assembly GCF_016466415.2). Taxonomy (NCBI): domain Bacteria; kingdom Pseudomonadati; phylum Pseudomonadota; class Betaproteobacteria; order Burkholderiales; family Burkholderiaceae; genus Ralstonia; species Ralstonia pickettii. The sequence continues at coordinate 301,307 of NZ_CP066771.1, forward strand.
ATGAAGTTGGTCGCCTCCGGCTTGACGATGGGCACCACGGTGAGGTCCATGGCGACGCTCCTGTGCGATGGGAACGCTCTTCATCGTAGGGCGCAGCGGCTTGATTGCAAGCGGCTGCGCCGGTGCCGCCTTATTTGCGCTTGAGCAGCGGTGCGAGGTACTTCCCGGTAAAACTCGCCTTGTTCTTCGCCACATCCTCCGGCGTGCCCTTGGCGATGATCTGCCCGCCGCCCGCACCGCCTTCGGGGCCCAGGTCGAGCAGCCAGTCCGCCGTTTTGATCACGTCGAGGTTGTGCTCGATGATCACGATCGTATTGCCGTGATCGCGCAGCTTGTAGATGACCTTCAGCAGCAGTTCGATGTCGTGGAAGTGCAGGCCGGTCGTCGGTTCGTCCAGGATGTACAGCGTGCGGCCTGTGTCGCGCTTCGATAGCTCCAGCGACAGCTTCACGCGCTGCGCTTCACCGCCCGACAGCGTCGTCGCCGATTGCCCCAGGCGGATGTAGCCCAGGCCCACATCCAGCAGCGTCTGCAGCTTGCGGCGCACCACCGGCACCGGCGCGAAGAACTCGTGCGCCTGCTCCACCGTCATCTCCAGCACTTCGGTGATGTTCTTGCCCTTGTAAAGCACTTCGAGCGTTTCGCGGTTGTAGCGCTTACCGTGGCACACGTCGCAGGGCACGTATACGTCGGGCAGGAAGTGCATCTCGACTTTCAGCACGCCGTCGCCCTGGCACGCTTCGCAGCGGCCGCCCTTGACGTTGAACGAGAAGCGGCCCGGGTCATACCCGCGCTCCTTGGCGGACGGCACGCCGGCAAACAACTCGCGAATCGGCGTGAACAAGCCCGTGTAGGTTGCCGGGTTCGAGCGCGGCGTGCGGCCAATCGGCGATTGGTCGACGTTGATGACCTTGTCGAAATGCTCCAGGCCGTCGATGCGATCGTGCGCTGCCGGCTCCGGCGTCGAGCCATACAGATGGCGCGCCACTGCGTGGTACAGCGTGTCGTTGATCAGCGTCGACTTGCCCGAACCCGACACGCCCGTGATGCACGTCAGCAACCCGATCGGAATATCGGCCGACACGTTCTTCAGGTTGTTGCCGCTGGCGTTGATGATGCGCAGCCAGCGCTCTTCATCGGGGGCCGTGCGCTGCTTGGGCACTTCGATCCGGCGCTTGCCCGACAGGTAATCGCCCGTCAGCGACGCCGGCGATTGCTCGACCTGCTGGGGCGTGCCCTCGGCGATGATCTGACCACCGTGCACGCCGGCACCGGGGCCGATGTCGACCACGTAGTCCGACGCGCGAATCATGTCTTCATCGTGCTCCACCACCAGCACGGAGTTGCCGAGATCGCGCAGGTGCTTGAGTGTGCCGATCAGCCGATCGTTGTCGCGCTGGTGCAGGCCGATGGACGGCTCGTCCAGCACGTACATCACGCCGGTCAGCCCCGAGCCGATCTGCGACGCCAGGCGGATGCGCTGCGCCTCCCCGCCCGACAGCGTATCGGCGCTGCGCTCCAGCGAGAGGTAATCGAGCCCGACGTTGTTCAGGAAGTTCAGCCGCGCGGTGATTTCCTTGACGATCTTGTCGGCAATCTCGCGCTTGGCGCCGTGCATGTTCAGCGTCAGGAAATACGTGAGCGCATCGCGCAGCGGCCAGCCGTTGATCTCGTAGATGCCGCGTGCCTGGTCGGCTTCGCCGATCTTAACGAAGCGGGCCTCGCGGCGCAGGCGGGTGCCGTGGCACTCGGGGCAGGGCTGGTTGTTCTGGTACTTGGCCAGCTCCTCACGCACGGCGATGGAGTCGGTCTCTTTGTAGCGCCGCTCCAGGTTGGGGATGATCCCCTCGAACGCGTGCTCGCGCACGGTGGTTTTGCCGCGCTCGTTGATGTACGTAAACGGTATCTGCTGCTTGCCCGAGCCGTGCAGCACGATCTCTTGGATTTCAGCCGGCAGGTCTTCAAACGCGACATCGATGTCGACGTCGTAGAACGCCGCCAGGCTTTGCAGCATCTGGAAATAGAACTGGTTGCGGCGGTCCCACCCCTTGATCGCGCCAGACGCCAGCGACAGATTCGGAAAAGCCACCACGCGCTTCGGATCGAAGAACGTGATCTGGCCCAGGCCGTCGCAGTGCGGGCAGGCGCCCATCGGATTGTTGAACGAGAACAGCCGCGGCTCCAGCTCCTGCAGTGAATACGAGCAGATCGGACAGGCGAACTTGGAGCTGAAGCCGTGTTCCTTGCCGGTGTCCATTTCCAGCGCGATCGCGCGGCCGTCTGCCAGGCGCAGCGCGGTTTCGAACGACTCGGCCAGACGCTGCTTGAGTTCCGGGTTCACCTTCACGCGGTCGACCACGACCTCGATCGAATGTTTGTCGTTCTTCTTGAGCTTGGGCAGGGTGTCGACTTCGTAGACCTTGGCCTCGGCCTCGTGCGCCGTGCCGCCGCCCGAGCGGATGCGAAAACGCACAAAACCCTGGGCCTGCATCGCTTCGAACAGGTCGACGTGCTCGCCTTTGCGGTTGGCCACCACGGGTGCCAGGATCATCAGCTTGGTATCGGCCGGCAGCGCCAGTACGGCATCGACCATCTGCGACACGCTTTGCGCTTCCAGTGGCTGGCCGTGATCGGGGCAGTAAGGCGTACCGGCGCGCGCGTACAGCAGACGCAGGTAATCGTGGATCTCGGTCACGGTGCCGACCGTGGAACGCGGGTTGTGGCTGGTGGCCTTCTGCTCGATGGAAATGGCCGGCGACAGACCTTCGATCAGGTCAACGTCGGGTTTTTCCATCAACTGCAGAAATTGCCGGGCATATGCCGACAGCGATTCCACGTAGCGCCGTTGCCCCTCCGCATACAGCGTGTCGAACGCGAGCGACGACTTGCCCGACCCCGAAAGCCCGGTAATCACGATCAGCTGGTTGCGCGGCAGATCGAGGTTGATGTTCTTCAGGTTGTGGGTACGGGCCCCACGAATCTTGATTTCGTCCATGTGCGGCTGAGTGCAGCTGAATGCGGCGTCGGAGGGCGGACCGCCTGCGGCAATCGGCGGGAGGGTGGAAAAGGGTAAGCCTGCTAATATACCGAACTTCGGTTTTGCCGGTATCTGCTGCCAGATGGGGCAATCCGTAAAACCGTTTAAGTGTCTTTGTCGCCGCTTTTTCTCGGTTGTTTTGCGGCGGTTTCCGCACCATGTCCTCCGCTTCCGCATCCATGACTTCCGCTTCCGGCCGCATGAACGGCCTTGAGCTGCGCGCGGCCGCCTCGCTGGCCGGCATCTTCGCGCTGCGCATGTTGGGTTTGTTCATGATCATGCCGGTCTTCGCGGTGTTCGCGAAAACGCTGCCCGACGGCAACAACACCCAGCTCGTCGCTTTCGCCATCGGCGTGTACGGCCTCACGCAGGCGGTGCTCTACATCCCGTACGGCTGGTTGTCGGATCGCTTCGGGCGAAAGCCCGTCATCGTGACGGGGTTGGTCATCTTTGCGGTGGGCAGCCTGGTGGCGGCGTTTTCGCACAGCGTCGCGGGCATCGCCGTGGGGCGGGCCATCCAGGGCGCGGGGGCGATCTCGTCGGCGGTGATCGCCTTCGTGGCCGACCTCACGCGCGAGGAGCATCGCACCAAGGCCATGGCCATGATCGGGGGCAGCATCGGCCTGTCGTTTGCCGTGGCCATCGTGAGTGCGCCGGTCATCTTCCGCTGGGTCGGCATGCCTGGCATGTTCACGGCGATTGGCGTGCTGGCCATCGTCGCCATCGGCGTGGTGCTGTGGGTCGTGCCCAACCCGCCGCGTCCGCCCGAACATGTGAAAGCACCGTTCCGCGAAGTTCTGCGCCATCCCGAGTTGCTGCGACTGAACTTTGGCGTGTTCGCCTTGCATGCCACGCAGACGGCGCTGTTCGTCGTGCTGCCGCACATGCTGGAAGCCGCCGGCCTGCCCGTCGATTCGCACTGGAAAATCTACCTGCCGGTGATGGGCGTGTCGTTCGTGCTGATGGTGCCGGCCATCATTGCCGCCGAGAAGCGCGGCAAGATGAAGGCCGTGCTGCTGTCTGCCGTGGCGTTGGTGATCGTGGCGCAACTGGCGCTGGGCGAAGTGAGTCCGACGCTGACCGCGCTGGCGATTGCGCTACTGGTCTACTTCCTCGGTTTCAACGTTCTGGAGGCGTCGCAGCCGTCGCTGGTCTCGAAGTACGCGCCGGGCGTGCGCAAGGGCGCGGCCATGGGCGTGTACAACACGACGCAGGCGCTGGGTCTGTTTGCGGGCGGCGCAGGCGGCGGCTGGATTCTGATGCACGCCGGGCAGCACGCGGTATTCCTAACCTGCGCCGCGCTGGCTTTTGCCTGGCTTATAATTGCGAGCCCCATGCAGATGCCGGCTCTGCGCCGACACTAATCCGGGCAACACGGCGGCATCACTTCAATTACCTTCGGAAACTCATCATGGCGTCCGTCAACAAAGTCATCATCGTCGGCAATCTCGGCGCCGATCCTGAAACGCGCTACATGCCCAGCGGCGACGCTGTCACCAACATTCGCGTGGCAACCACCGACCGCTACAAGGACAAGGCCAGCGGCGAAATGAAGGAAGCCACCGAGTGGCACCGCGTCGCCTTCTTCGGCCGCCTGGCAGAAATTGCGGGCGAATACCTGAAGAAGGGCTCGTCGGTCTACATCGAAGGCCGGCTCAAGACCCGTCAATGGGAAAAGGACGGCCAGAAGCAATACAGCACCGAGATCGTCGCAGACCAGATGCAGATGCTCGGCGGCCGCGGCGGTGAGGGCGGCGGCAGCAGCGGTGGCGGTGGTGGTGGCTACTCGCGTGGCGGTGAAGGCGGCGGCGGTGGTTACGGCGGTAGCCGTAGCCAAGGTCAAAGCCAAGGCCAAGGCGGCGGTTACTCGCGCGGCGGCGAAGGTGGCGGTGGCCAAGGCGGTGGCGCGCGTCGCCAGGCGGCACCGTCGAACGGTTTTGAGGATATGGACGACGATATTCCGTTTTAACCGGAATATTCACTAGAAACGTAAAGTAGGGCCCCGAAATTCCCGTCTAATCAATAGGTTAGGTGGGAATTTACGGGGCCCTCTTTTTTTTCTGCGCGGTCGCTAGCCGGAACTTCGCGGACAATAAAGAATGCATTCGAACGCATGACAGAGTGCAGGAATGAGTTTCTCAATTCGCGAGGTCTCACCAGGAAGCGGCGAGCGTTTGCCGATTCTCGTCGACGGCGGGCCGCTGGGGTTGCCCGTGCAGGGGGTCGTCGAGTTCACGCTCACAATGTTGCGGACAAGTGGCCGTAGGCAAAACAGCATAAGAAAGCGTCTAGACGCCCTAGGGCTCACTCTGCAGTTTCTTTCTTCCCGCTGGATCGATATTGTGGCGCGAACAGCGTCACAGACTTTCTTATCTATCGAAGAGCTTGTGGCCCTGGCCGACGCGTGTCGCGCGCTACAGCACCACCTTCCGGATAAGCTAGCCGAGCTGACTTGTTGCGCTTGGGGCGTTTATGCCGCAGCGACAGGCCTTCGGCCCGGTACAGGCAATAGCCGTAATGGACGCGCGTTCCCGCAATCTCTTTGATGCACGCAAGCAGTGCCGACGAGTCGCGAGCAACCGACCGATACGCGTATAGCGAGCATGACATGTGGAACAACGCGCAAGCCTTGGTCAGGCTCACGCAATAGCGGTCAACATCACCCACTCGCGGCACCCGCCAACTGGAAGCGAAACACCGCACCCTTTCCGGGCTGCGGCACCAGCCGGATTTCGCTGCCATGCAGCTGCAGGATTCGCTGCACGATCATCAGCCCGAGCCCACCGCTGCGTGAGCCATCGCTGCGGGCACCGCTCATGAACACTGGACGCACGAAGAGTCCCTTCTGAAGTTCACCCGGGATACCCGGCCCGGTGTCGCTAACCTGGACCGCGACCCCAGTACTCGTTGGACGCAACTGCACCTCGATCGCGCCGCCTACTGGCGTATGGTGGATGGCGTTGTCGAGCAGGTTTGTTAGCACGCGCTCGATCATGCCCAAGTCGGCCGACACGATGGGCAGACCGGGCGCAATGTCTGGCTTGAGTTGTTGCTGACGCGCCCCAGCTGCCAACTCGAACTTCTGAAACACGTCTTGTACCAGGTCGGCCAACGCGAAATTTTCCTTTTCTGGCTTAACCACGCCGTACTCAAGCCGCGCTAGCTCAAATAGCTCCTGTGCGAGCCGGCCAACCTTGCGGCTCTGACCGAGCGCAATGTCGAGGTAGCGGCGGCGCTCTTCGTCGTCGAGGATACCGGTCTTCAGTCGGAGCGTTTCCAGGTAGCCGTGTAGTGAAGTCAGGGGCGTGCGCAGGTCATGCGAGATATTGGCGACGAGTTCGCGGCGCTGCTGGTCCTGCAGCGTCAGCTCTCGCCACTGCTCAGCAATGCGCCGCGTCATCTGCACGAAGGCCTGGCTCAGTGTCGCTATTTCTCCGCCACCGCGCGCAATGCGCTCGAGTGTGGCCGTTTGGCTTTCGAGCGATCCGATTCCTTCGGATTCGAAGCGTCGGACTACAGCCGTCAGCTCGCGCAGAGGCCGCGTGATGAGCCAGAACGCCACCGTGCCCGCTACAAGCCCGAGAAGAGCCACCAGCCCCATGGACCACAGCGTTGTCCGCAAAACGTTGTCAGCCGCCACGTGCGCGGCAACGGCGTCGTGGTCCTCGCCCTGCAGCACCACGTAGACGTAACCTGCGTCTCGGCCATCAACGCGCATCGGCGCGGCGCTAAAAACTTTGGGCGTTTGCAAGTTGCGTGGATCGTCACCGAGGACCGGCATCGTCGCACCAGCGAGCAGTCTGCGCACCGGCGCGAGGTCGACGCGGTCGCGCTTGAGGTGGCCGGGGGGCGCCGCTTGCGCCGCAATGTGACCGTCAGGCGAGAGCAGGTAGACCTCTACGCTAGGATTCACCGCCATCAGTTTGTCGAACAGATCCTTCACCGCGACAGGGTTTAGTCCTTCCGGTCGCATCAGTTCGGCATTCTCCGCGATGTGTGCGGCCAAACCGCTCGACAAGCGTTGGATCACCTCCTGCTCGTGACGTCCGTTCGAGCGCAATTGCAGCCAAGCCGAAGTGCCGCAGCACACCAGCAACAGCACAGCGAATACCAGCGAGAGCCGTCGAGATAGCACTGCCTCCCCTCGTCCACTCATGCTGCGTCCTCCTTGCCGTCTGCCCCGATAGAGAGCTTGTAGCCGCGCCCCCAGACGGTGAGTATGCGCCGCGGCTGCGCCGGGTCGACCTCGACCTTGGCTCGCAGCCGGTTGATGTGAGTGTTAACCGTATGCTCGTAGCCGTCGTGCTGGTAGCCCCAGACTTGATTGAGCAGGTCGAGCCTCGAAAACACTTTGCCCGGATGACGTGCGAAGAAATGAAGCAGGTCGAACTCGCGCGGCGTGAGTTCGATCGGCTTGCCGTCGACGCGCACCTCGCGCGCTAGTGGTTCGATCTCAAGATTGCCTAGTGTGAGGCTACCCGACTCCATGCGCGCGTTACGCGCCAGCGCGTCGGTACGTCGAATCAGTGCCTTCACGCGCGCGACCAGCTCCAACACCGAGAAGGGCTTGGCAAGGTAGTCGTCTGCGCCGAGCTCCAGCCCCAAGATGCGGTGCACCTCCGTCGACCGGGCACTGATGATGATGATTGGCGTGTAGCGGGCCTGGACCCGCGCGCGGCGGCAAATCTCCAGGCCGTCGATGCCAGGCAGCATCAGGTCGAGCACCAGCGCATCCCAGTTGCCCCGTTCCATTTCCCGCTGGCCCGCATGGCCGTCAGCCGCGTGCACCACCGCATAACCCTCGTCTCGCAGGTGCATGCGCAGCAATTCCGCGATGTGTGCGTCATCTTCAACGAGCAGGACGCGTTTGGCAGAGTCCATGGGGCGTGGGGAAAGGGATGTCTAAAGCGATCTTTAGGACTGATTGTCCCGCGATCTGACCGGCGCAGTTATCACAATTAATTGAACTTTGCGTGATGAATCGGTCAGGGGAAGCGCCCAAGAATACGTTTCATGAAACGCGACGCCCACCTCTCTATGCCCACCAGCATCGACGCCAGTCCGGTGCATCCGTTGTGGATGCGCTGTACGCACTGGTTCAATGCCTTGGCAGTGATGGTGTTGGTGCTGAGTGGTTGGCGCATCTACAACGCTGCACCGTTCTTTCCATTCACTATCCCAGCCTCCGCTACTTTGGGCGGATGGCTGGGAGGCGCGCTTCAGTGGCACTTCGCAGCGATGTGGTTGCTGGTGATCAACGGCTTGGTCTACCTAGTCATGAATGTCGCCAGCGGCCGACTGGCCCGCAAGTTTTTCCCAGTCACGCCGGCGGGTGTGCGGTGTGACATGGTCGCAGCGCTCAAGGGAAGGCTCTCGCATGCCGACCCGCGCCACTACAACAACGTGCAGCGGCTCGCCTATCTGTTGGTGATATTGGACATCGTGCTGTTGGTGCTTTCGGGCTTGGTACTGTGGAAGTCGGTGCAGTTCGCGACCCTGCGAGAGCTACTTGGTGGCTACGAGGTAGCTCGCCGCATCCACTTCTGCGCGATGGCCGGCGCTGTGGCGTTCGTGGTGGTGCACCTTGTGATGGTAGCTCTGGTGCCACGCACCCTGCTGACGATGTTAGGCGGCCGCGTCGCTGGCACCCCCTCCCCGATCCAGGACCGGTCGTCGCACGACGCCTGATTCGTCCCATGAAGATACTCAAAGCTCCCAGATTCGACGGCATTGATGGTGACGCTGTGCTCATCGAGGCACGCCGGCAGATTGCCCGTCACGTCAACCTGCCCGCGCGTCGTGCTTTCCTGCAGCGCTCGCTCACGCTGGGCGGCCTGTCGCTGCTGACCGGCTGCAGCATCTCTGACAACGAGCAGGTCGAGGCGGCTCTCTCGCGTATCTCACGCTTCAACGACAAGGTTCAGGGCCTGATCTTTGACCCGAACCAACTGGCCCCCACGTACCCTGACTCGATGATCACGCGCCCCTTTCCGTTCAATGCCTACTACGGCGAGGATGAGGTGCGCCAGGTTGATGAGCAGGCATGGCGGCTTGAGGTTACCGGTCTTGTCTCCGACCGACGTCAATGGAATCTAGCCGACCTGCGTGCGATGCAACAGTACGACCAAGTGACACGCCATATCTGCGTGGAGGGCTGGAGTGCGATCGGTAAGTGGGGAGGCGTGCGCTTTGGTGACTTTCT